>JAFIGH010000017.1 GCA_020831525.1 Opitutales bacterium | reverse complement strand
CGACCGCGCCAGCAACACCTCGAATTGATATAGTTATTTTCTGACAGGCCCTAAGCCGGGGGCCAGGATGGCCACCCGGCCACGAGTTCCACCCCCACCGTGGAGCAGCCCCATTTTGGGGTCAGCGCAGGGTGCCCGCGCATACCCGCAAACCTCCCGATCCATCGCACGCCCCCGCCCATCCATCGCCCACAAAGCCGGGGGCCAGGATGGCCACCCGGCCACGAAGTTCTACCCCGGCGCGATGGTCGCCGTCGCTGCTCTCGCGGTCGGTCGATGCCCTCTGCTCCCCTCTACTACCGCGAGAGCGTGAGGCGGACAAAGAGAAGCGGTGAAGCCGAATCGAAGGGAAACGTTACGACCTCGCCGGGGACACCTGGGTTGACAGCGAGGGTCTCCCACTCGACGAGGTCTTCGGACAATTCAAGACGGTAGGTCACGTCCGCGCGGAGGCGGTGGAAGGTGGCCGTCGTGGGTTCACCGGGAGCCCGGTGAAGCTGCGGAAATCCGGAAGGGTCGCCGTCGTCGCCGCCAAGGGCGAAGGCCACGAGGTTTTCCGTGCGCCCATGAGGCTGCGCGTCGGGCGCGGTCATCAGAGGATCGAGGTAGGCGGTGGCCCCCACGCGGTCGCGCACCCATTCATCGTATTCGCTCAGAACGAGGGAACGTTCGCCGACAATGATCGGCGAGTCGGCCACAGGAATGTTGTGCAGAGTGAGGAGCCCGTTCGCGCGCGTGATCGAGGCGGCCGGGAGAGCGCGGATTTGCCCCGAGAGCAGGTCCACCCACACGGGTTCGTCGATCCCTGCGTCGGGCAAAGTGAAGGTGCGCAAGGTGGCGGGAAAATCATGCTCGGGACGCGAACCGCCCCGCCACACGGTGAAGAGTCGGCGTCCGTCGTCCAAATGCTCGTAGCGGAAGATCTGCAACCCCCCGGCGGGCGAACCGCTCACGGTCCAGGAACTGGCCGTGCGCAAGGTGTCGTCAAAAATCGAATACACATTTTGCGCGGCATAATACGACTCCTTCGGCCGGATGACGGCCTGGGTCACGGGGTCGGTGAGGATGATGCCTTTGTCGTTGTTTTCGCCCCCGCTGTATTGCATGTCGGCGATGCCAAAGAGGCTGTTGGCAATGCCCCGTCCGTGGTCGCCGAGCATGCGCCGGAGGTTCCATTTGGCCTGCGAGCGTTCTGTCCAGTCGTGGTCGGTGAGGGCACCAAAACCGCCGGGGGTGGAGGGCGCGCCGTTTTCCCCCTGGCGCGCGCCGATGTCGGGGGAGTATTGCGCGATGAGGTCGAGCATTTCCTGGACGAGGCTGTAGAGGGACTCGGGCACGTAAACGTAGTGATGGTAGACAATTTCGTCGACAAGGTGGAGTTCGTTGTCGGCCACGAGAATATCGAAAAACTCCGTGAGGTAATTCGGGCGGATGCGCGCGAAAGCAATGGCGAGAATCCGGGCTTCCGGCTGAATCGAGCGAATGATCCGCGCGGACCGCTGGAAGAGCGCCGTGTAGTCAGGGGCGGAAATGTTCATTTCGGCCTCGTTCCAAATCTCCCAGGTGGTGACGACGTCCTTGTAGCGTTCGACCATCGCGGTGAGCCAGGCGTCCCATGCCGCGAGCGCGACTTCCGAGCGCGGGATGTCGCCGAAGAGTCGGGGATCGCCGCCGCCGGGGTAAATGGGGTTTCCGTAAGACACATTGATCCACGGATTCACTCCCTGCGCGGCGGCATCGAAGACGGGTTCGTCGAGCCACGACCAATCGTATTCGCCCGGCGATTGCTCGGTGCGCGCCCAGCCGGCCTGGAGGCGGATGGCCTTGACCCCAAGGGGACCGAGAAAATCGCGATACTCGGCATAGACGGCGAAGCCGCGGTCGAGGGTCTCGCCACCGATGGACCATGTGGACGAAGGGATCTCCCGGGCCGAGCGGGGACGCACCCGCCCGATCACCGGATGATCAACGACCGTGAACTCGGCCGTCTGCGGGAGGCTCGGAGCGAACCCATCGGCAACGGCAACCGCTCTCAGCACTGCCGATTGCGTGAGCGCGAAGGGACCGGTGTAAACAGGTGATCCTTCGACCGGGGCGCTTCCGTCGAGGGTATAGCGGATGAACGTGTCAGCGGGAGTTTCTTCAAACTCGATCCACACTTCGTCGGAGTAGACCCCGGCGGCGGTGAGGAGCACTGGTGGTTCCGAGGCGGGGGTCGGGTCGACCAGGAGGTCCTCCTCGCCGAGTGCTCCGGAGGAGATGCGCACCTCGTCGATGAGGCCGCGCCAACGGTTTTGCGTGTTGTTGTAGGCCCCGATGTTGAAGTTCCCCGTGCCCGCGTGCAGGACGGAGACGGTGTGTGATTTCTCGGAAGTAACCAGCCCGGAGTTTGTTTCGAGCAAGCGATAGTGAAAGACAACGCGGTCGGCTTCGAAGACGGCGGCCACGTAGGCATCGGCGGCATCCGGCACGACGATGCCGGAACGCACAACGGTCACACTCTGGCCATCGGCGCTGAGGACCAGAAAGAGTTCGCCGGGCTCGGCCCCGGAGGGTTGGTTTGTCCCGGCCGTGCCAAAACCCCACGACCGCTCCGAAACCCCGTTGGCAAACTGCCAGCTGGAAACGATGTAGGCGGAAGACGAATCCGTCCGCTCGCGGTGCACGAACGCTTCGACCGTGAAAGGTCCGGTCGCGGCCAGCGGGGCAGCGTGCACACGGGTAAAGTTGCCGTTACCGGCAAGCGCGGCAGCGCGTTCATTGGAGGCCTCACCCTCTCCAAGGAGACCCGGAAAAGACGCCCCCGGTCCGCTCGACGGCAGAGTGCGGGGTAGCGGAGCCGTCCCGATGGTGCCGAGGGTGAGCGCGTTGGGCCCGGAGTCAGCGGTGAATCCGGGAGTCGCTTCAAAGCGCCAGTGCGCGACCGTGGCGGCATGGGCGGAGACCGCCGCGAGGAAAAGAACGAGGCAAAAGGAGGGAATTCGCGGAAGGAGTGCGACCGCCGGTAAGCGCAGGACCTGTGGGGCTTTGGAGGGTACCATGAAGCCTATAGGTGGAAGACGTTTGCCGCATTTCTTCAATGCTTGAAATGCGTTTATCTTTTTACGTTTTGCGAATAATGATTGATCATGCGGGTCATCACCGTAAGGTTCCAAAAATCCGAAATCCCCTTCAGCAAATGAGCAAAAACCTTCTCCGTTTCCCCAGCAGGTGGACAACCGGGCTCGCGGGCCTCATCCTCGCCGCCTTCCTTCAGCTTTCGCCACCGATGAGCAGCCAAACAAACGACCACGAATGGACCGTCCTCGGAAAGCTTGAGACCCTCCCCTCGCGCGAAATAACGGACTCACGCTGGTCCGTCGGCGGCGAAACGCTCGACCGCGACTACGCCGATTTTCACGCCTACCGTGAATACCTCGGTCGCTCCGGGGCCAAGCGCGTCCGCCTCCAGGGCGGCTGGGCCAAATGCGAACCGGTCAAAGGCGAATATAACTTCGAGTGGCTCGACGCCATCATCGACGGGGCCCTCGAGGAAGGCGTGCAGCCATGGGTGCAGTTGTCCTACGGCAACCCCATTTATGAAGGCGGAGGCGAACCGGTCCTCGCGGGGGGCATACCCACCGGCGAGGAGGCCCTCGAAGCCTGGGACAACTGGGTCGAGGCCACCGTCACCCGCTACAAGGACCGCGTTTCGGAATGGGAGATCTGGAACGAGCCCGACCTCGCGGGAAATGTCGACCCCGCGGACTTCGCCCGCTTCCATGCCCGCACGAGCGCCGTCATCAAGCGCGTCCAACCGGAGTCGCGCATCATCGGCCTCTCCATCGCCTACATCGACCGCCACGACTACATCACCGCCTTGCTCGACCTCCTGCGCGAGGAAGACCGCCTCGACGAGTTCGATGTTCTCGCCCACCACGGCTATACTTCCCGCCCGGAGCGCGCCTACCCCTATATTCTTCAGTTGCGCGAACTGCTCGACAGCTACCGTCCCGGCATTGCCCTCTGGCAGGGCGAAAACGGTGCCCCGAGCACGCCGCGCGGCACCACCATCGGTGCGCTCTCCCGCGAAGACTGGTCCGAGACAACCCAAGCCAAATGGAACCTCCGCCGCATGCTCGGCGACATCGGGCACGATATCGAGGTCGTGAATATCTTCACTCTCTCCGACCTGCACTACCACAAGGAGGACGACCACATGACGGGGCACAACACAAAGGGCCTCCTTGTGGCCCGTCCGGACGGATCCATTGAACGCCCCAAGGCCGCCTTCGGGGCCTATCAACGCGTAGCCACCCTATTTCGCGGCGAGCTGGAACGCCTCCGCGAGATGTGCGTGCAAAATGCGCCCGTCGACTTCACTGCCTTCGCCTTTTCCCGCGCCGATACGCCCGGAGCCGCTGTTGCCCTCTGGTTCACGGACGACCGGCCGCGCGACGAATTCGCCGAGCGCCTCGTCGACCTCACGGTCGCGGGCCTTCCGCCGATCACGGACCCTGTCGTGGTCGACCTCCTGACCGGTGAGGTGCGCTCCGCGCCACCTGCGATGCTCACCGCCGGAGAAGACGGCATCCGCCTCAAGCGCTTTCCGGTGGGAGACTACCCCCTGATCATCGCCGACCGCAGCTGGGTGACCCTGCTTTCCGGCGACTAATCAGAACAAGCCAGCCCATGAAACGCCGCGAGATTCTCATCCGCCTGCCCGTTCTCGGAACGGGTTGCGCCGGTGCCGCCGCGTCCGCAGGCCCGTCCTCCAACTCCGGTGAAGAAGCCGCCGCCCGCCGTGCACGCATCCTCGCCGCCGCCGCCGAACCGGCTCTCCGCGCCGACAAGTTGCCGCGCGATCCCCTCATCATCGACTCCGTTGAGCTGTTGCGCAACGAACGCCAGTGGCTCGTGCGCGTGCGCACAACCGATGGTGCCGAAGGGGTCGCCGTGGCCCACGGGGGCGTCCTTTCGCAGACCTATCCCATCTTTATTCAACGCGTCGCGGGTCACGCCCTCGGAACCGATGCCCGTGATTGGGAAGCAACTATCGAAAAGACCTGCAACGACCGGGGAGGCTTCGGCTCCAATTACAAATGGCAGGGCCTTGCTTTCTGGGCCTCCGTCGCCAGCCTCGAAATGGCCGTGCTCGATCTCCTGGGCAAAGCCGTTGGCAAACCGGTCACCGACCTGTTGGGCGAAGGCACCCTGCGCCGCGAGATCGGCGTCTACCAAGCCTCCTTTCGACGCGGGAATGCGCCCGAGGCCGAGATCGAGGTCTTCCACCGCTACATCGCGGAATTCGGGGCCAAGGCGATCAAGTATCGCCTCGGTGCGCGCATGCGGCAGACTCCCGAATCCGATGCGCGCGACAAAGCCCTCATTCCGCTTATGCGCGAGTCCTTTCCCGATCTTACGCTCTACGCCGACGCCAACGGCTCCTACGACCATGTCTCCAGTCTCCGCTTTGGAAAAATGCTCGCCGAGACCGGCCACGCATTTTTCGAGGAGCCCGTTCCCTTCGATCATTACGACGAGACCCGTGCCGTGCGTGAAGCCCTCGAGGGGATCATCACCATAGCCGGGGGCGAACAGGAAATCAGCCTGCGCCACTTCCTCTGGCAGATCGAGCACCGCATCGTCGACCTTCCCCAGCCCGACATCTTCTACTTTGGCGGGCTCACGCGTTCGATCAAAGTGGCCCGCGCGGCCCACGCCGTCGGCATGACCTGCACGCCGCACATCAGCGGCTACGGCCTCGGCTTCCTCTACGCCGCCGTCTTCGCCGCCTGCACGACCGACCCCGGACCCTACCAGGAATACAAAGGCTTCGACCGCGACCTCCCCGCGACAGCGCCCACTGGTCGCCTCGTCGCTCAGGAAGGCACCATCATCGTGCCCACCGCCCCCGGCTTTGGCGTCGAACTCGACCCCGCCTGGGTCGCTGCCGCCGAGACCATCGGTCGACGGCAGCTCGATCAATGAGGCCCTCCACGGAACCCAGGGGTCGACGCTACGTGGGCGTCGATTGCGCGGGCCAATTCGTTGAGAAGGCTTTCAACTTTCTCCACCAGAGGCGCAATTTCTTCAACCGGGCGGTCCGCCATCGCAGCTTCCTCGATCCGGGAAAGCATTTCGGCGGTAACGAATAAACGACAACGAAAGAGGTGCGGTCAATCGAATGCTCAGCGGGGCTGCGGCGGAAGGCTGAAGCCCCGTGACCGTCAGTCTCAGTCTCAACGTACCCGGAATGATCCTCGTCCGGTAGAGCCGTCGGTCAGGTCCGGCGGTAGCGCAGAAGCACGACGATTGACGCGACGGAGCCGATGAGCATCAGCGTGATGAGGGAGGCGGCGAAGGTCTTGCCCTCGCCTGAGGCGGTTGCCGCCCAGCTTGCCGAAGAGCGCCATACGAAGACGACCGAAAGCATGGTGGTGGTGAGGAGTGCGGCAGTCCATGCCCAGCGGTGGCCGATCCACATGAGCCCGCCCCACACGGCGGAGAGCGCACCGAAAATGGAGCCGGAAACAAGCGCCGTGATGGCGGCCTCCGGATTGGATAGGTAGCCCGCCAAACCACAGATGAAGAGAAAGAGGCCGTAGCCCACATACCATTTTCCGCAAAATGTCATCCTCCTGCCAGAAACCATTTTCCCGGCGCTGGCAAACGATTCCGTGCTTTCTTCATTTGCCCCGGACCACCTTAGCGTGTAGATTCACAATTCATGAAGAAAAATCATCACGACGAAAAGGCGATCCGGTCCATGGAAATCGCGAAGCAGCGGCAAATCGACAAGACGGGCCTCACCAGCCGCGTACGCGGGCACGTCTCTGCCGCGGGAAAACGGCACCAAGGCAAGAAAGACGCCCGCTGAGCGCCAAACACGCGCCACGACTCAATGGGCGGCTCCAGCAACAGCGGTTCCGGCGACCCCCCGCTGCGTGGCACGCGTCTTTTTGTCGCAGCGCCAGTACCCGGCTACGTAAAGGAAGCGCTGGCGCGGCTGCGTGACGACCGCTGGAATGGATTCCACTGGGTCGGAAGCGGCCACTACCACCTCACCCTGCGGTTCATCGGCGACGTGCCGGGGCAATTCCAAGGCGAGATCGAAGCGGCCTTGGAGAAGGTGTCGGTCGCGCCTTTTTTCCTTCCCGTCGAGGGCGTGGGGCGGTTTCCCGCGAAAGGAAGCGCGCACGCCGTCTGGGCCGGGCTTGGCAGCGCCCACCCCCGTCTCTTCTCCCTGAAAAAGCAGATCGAGGACGCCTTTTTCCGTATCGGTCTCGAGCCCGAAAAACGCGTTTACCAGCCCCACCTCACCATAGCCCGCGTCAACCACGCCGCTGAAGAGACCGTGCGGCAGTTCCTTAAAGAACACGCCGCCTTCGGCGCGGCGCCCTTCCGCATGGAAATGTTCGGCCTCTACCGCAGTGAACTCCGCCCGGAGGGCCGCCTGCACATCGAAGAGCGGACATGGGCACCCGGCGGCGTGGACGGCTAAACAGCTAACGCCGCCACCGCGCACGAGCGCACGTCCAACTTGTGCTCCTCAACCGGAAATCCTGCGGCTGAAGCGTGCGACTCCGCCGGGCGAAAAGGATGCCTCGGTACCGCTGCCCTCAGGGCTCGTCGTAGCGCACGCCGATGTATCCGGAGAGGAAGCGGAGGTTGCGGACACCGCGCAGGAACTGGCCGGTGCCCCGACCGAGGATGAGGTGCGTGCCGTTGCGCGAATCGACGCGCCCCCCTTCCACAACACCCATGGAGGTCGCGTAGTTTGCGGCGAACTCCTCCGAAGCGTTCTCGAAAGCGATGAGATAGAGCACCTTGCGCTCCGCGTCGATACCGATGAAAGAGATAGGAAGCGGCTGGGGAAGATCGCGGTCGCTTGCCCCGGGCCGAAACGACCCCTCGCGCACCAAGCCGCCCTGCAGTCCGATACCCCAGTAGGCGTTTTCCACGACAAAGTCGGAGATCGGCTTCTCCTCCTCAAAGGTGGCGTTCAAATCGTCGTCCCACCACATCATGTAGACATGCTCCCAGTAGTGGCTCAATTGCCCCCGCTCAATGAGCGGCTCAATGAAGGTGGCGCGCTTGAAGGGGTAGTTGTGGTGCCACTCGTGCTCGAAGATACGCGATGTATTCATGAGGGCGACGTAGCCCTTTGTGAGGACCGGCCAATCCTGGAAGATCAGCGTTACCCGGTTCCAGAGCCCGTCCGGCCCTTGCTCGAGCGGGCGCAACTCGAACGAGACGCCCGGCGTGTCCCAGTACACCTCCGTCGTGACAACAAGGCCTTCGGTGCCGTCGGAGCCGGAGACCTCCTCGACCGTGACGAAGATACCCGGCTTGACCTCCGTACGCTCCATCGGCTTCGCGCTCCTGCCGTAGATAAAATATACTTGGAACAGACCAAGCAACACGATCAGGATCAGGACGGCGAGGACGAGGCGCGAGACGAGGCGAAATACGGATTTCATAGATGCGCGCCTACACGTCGAAAACGACCTGAAAAAGGTGCGCCGGCGACTTGCGGGGATCGAGCTTAACAAAGTTGCGCACGCCTTTCCAGCGGTAGACGGGCGTCTGCGGGTCGAGCAGGTCGCGCACGCCGAACTCTTGGTCGCTGCCGAGGCCGAGTTCTTCCACCGGTACGAACACATGGCCGGACTGCGTCCATTGCCAGTCCATGTTGACGACGACAAGGACTTGGTTCGCGCGGTCGGGTGTGCGCTTGATGTAAGCAATGAAGGCGGGGTTGTCCGTCTCGAGAAAAATGAGATCCCGGAACTGCTGGAGCGCCGGATTTCCATGGCGCGCCCGATTTACCAGCGTGATCTCTTCGCGGATGTTACCCGGAGCGAAGCGGTCCCACAGTTTGAGTTCGTATTTCTCGTTGTGGTTGTATTCTTCTTTCCCCGGGAAGGGTTCCTTGTCCATGACCTCGTAGGCGGGGCCGTAGATGCCCACGCTGGAAGAGAGTGTTGCCGCGAGCACGTAGCGCCCGATAAAGGTCGCCCGGTTGCCGTGCTGGAGGTCGGCGTGCAGGATATCGGGGGTATTGGGCCAGAAGTTGGGCCAGAAATACTCCGCCACCTCCCTCTGCGTCAGTTCCTCAAGGTATTCGCGCATCACGCGTGCGTCGTTGCGCCAGGTGAAGTAGGTGTAGCCCTGCGTGAAGCCATGGCGGGCGAGCCGGTATTTGCGTTTCGGCCGCGTGAAGGCCTCCGCGAGATAGATCGTTTCCGGATGGTCCCGCTTCAGCTCGCCGAGACACCATTCCCAAAAAAGGAAACTCTTTGTATGGGGATTATCGACGCGGAAGATCTTCACGCCCTGCTCGATCCAAAATTCGAATACCGATTTGAGTTCCTTCCAAAGGCTCTTCCAGTCCGTCGACTCAAAATCGAAGGGCAGAATATCCTGGTACTTTTTGGGAGGGTTCTCCGCGTATTGCACGGTTCCGTCGGGCCGCCAGCGGAACCACTCGGGGTGTTTCTTCACATACGGATGGTCAGGCGAACACTGGAAGGCGATGTCGATGGCGATCTCGAGTCCTTCCGCCGCGGCGGCGGCGATGAAGGCGCGGAAATCGTCGAGCGTGCCGAGGTCGGGATTGACGGACTTGTGGCCGCCGGCCTCCCCGCCGATGGCCCACGGGCTGCCGACATCGTCCGGCCCCGCCTCAAGAGCGTTGTTGCGCCCCTTGCGGAAGGCGCGCCCGATCGGATGGATGGGCGGCAGGTAGACGACATCAAAACCCATCGCCGCGATCTCCGGCAGCCGCCGCGCGGCATCGGCAAAGGTGCCGTGGCGGTTCGGATCGTCGCTGCACGAACGCGGAAAAAACTCATACCATGTGCTGAACTGAGCCCGCCACCGCTCCACAAAGAGGCGTTGGATCCCGCCTTCGACCTCCATTTCGCGGTCGGGATAGGCCCCGGCGACATCCGCCAATTCGCGGCCGCGTGCGAGCTGGACGCGCTGGTTCCAGTCACGCCCGGAATCCCCGAGGAAGTCGGCGTACGCCTTGAGTTGTTTGGCCTGCGCGCCGGTGGCCCGTGCCGCCGCCGCCGCGACAAGTCCCGACCCGATGGAAAACTCCACATCGAGAGACTGGCCCGAGTCGGCCTTTTTCGCAAAACCCTCCTGCCATGAGGCGAAAGCATCGGTCCACGCCGCCACGCGGTATTCGTAGAGGCCGATCCCGGGAGGGCGCCAGAAGAAGGTGAACTCGTCGTTGGGCTGGGCGTGCATGCGCGCCTCGTTCCAGCCTGTCTCCCCGGCGCGGCGCCAGCGGAAGACTGTCGTCACCACATCGTGGCTGTCGCCATAGACGTGCGCCCGCACCGGAATCTCCGTGCCCTCCGGGCGTTTGATCATCCCGCCGTCGGCCGGCAGGCCGGGGATCACCCGTTCGACAACAACGCGCTTACGGCCTGGATACTCGGAAATCGGCTTCATTTACGGATCAAGGATTGGTAGAGTTCGTGGGTCTGCCGCGCGATGCGCGGCCAACCGAAACGTTCTTCGGCACGCGCCCGCCCCGCCGCCGCAAAACGCGCGCGTAACTGGGGATCCGCCATGAGCCGGTTGATTTGCTCGGCGAGATCGCGGGCGTAGTCCTCCGGCGAGACCGGCAGGTAGGGCGCTTCATTCTCCTGCGCGACCGGGACGAGAAAGCCCGTCTGGTCATGCACGATAACCTCCGGGATACCGCCCACGCAGGACCCGACGACCGCCGTCTCGCAAGCCATCGCCTCGAGGTTGATGATGCCGAACGGCTCGTAGATCGAGGGGCAGCAGAAGACCTCGGCTCCCGAATACAGCTGGATGATCGTCGGTCGGTCAAGGATCTCGTCGATCCAGAAGATCCCGTCGCGGTCCTTCGAGGCCGCCGCCACGAGCGCCTTCATCTCCGCCGCGATTTCCGGAGTGTCGGGCGCTCCCGCTGCGAGGACCACCTGGTAATCCCGGTCCATAAAGCGGATCGCCTCAGCAAGGTAGGTGATGCCCTTCTGCCGCGTAATCCGGCCGACAAAGAGGACATACGGCTTGTCAGGGTCGATCCCGAAGCGGTTGAGCACGGGCGAAGCGTCACCTTTGTGGAATTCCTCCGTGTCGATACCGTTGTAGATGATGTGCACCTTCTTCGGGTTTACGTCGAAGAGGCGCAGGATGTCGTTGCGCGTGCCGTCGGACACGGCGATGACGGCATCGGCCATTTCGATGGCGGTGCGTTCCACCCACGACGAAAACTCGTATCCGCCGCCGAGCTGTTCGCGCTTCCACGGGCGCAGGGGCTCAAGGCTGTGCACGGTGACAACGAGCGGAATTCCGTAGCAGTGCTTCGCGACAATCCCGCCCATGTGCGCGTACCATGTGTGCACGTGCACGATGTCGGCGTCGACGCCGGCGGCGCTGAAATCGATGGCCCGCTGCGCCGCGGCGAAGACACCGTGCAGATTCTTCGGCGCCTTGTAGCCCGAGGTGTCGACGGAGAACCCCGTCACCTCGTAGCCTTCCTCCCGCACATGCTGCTTGCCGAAGGCGCGCACATCGACAGCGGACAGCTTGCGCAACTCGCGGCTCAGGTAGTCCACATGCACCCCCGCGCCGCCGTAGGTCTGCGGAGGAAATTCATTGGTCAGCAGTAGCACTTTCATGGTCTATCGTCTCCTATCCTCTTCCTTCGGATACAATTAACGACCCGCCGCACCACCGGCGCGAGCCCGAAATCAAGGATTCATCCCGGACCCGCCACACCGCATACCGCCCCCCTCGGTCCGCTCAGGCGGATGCGCCGGCCCCCTGCGCCGGATCCATCTCGAATTCGAGCCGGATGGAGAAGATTTTCACGAGGATTAGGAGAACGACCACCGTGAGGCCGAGGACCACCCAGCCGGTGAAATCGTGGATGTTGCCGAGGTTCATGCCGAGAAACTCGAGATCGCCCTCCAAGGCCCCCGGCCCGAGGCCGTAGGCGTAGGCGGTGAGAAAGAGGCTGCGCAGGATGTTATTGATGAAGGCGAACACCATCGCCATGCCCACCATGACCACTTTCTTCGTGAAGCTCTCGAAGAACACCGCACCGATGAACGAACCGGCGAAAAGGCACGCCGTGAGCGAACGGATGCCCGAACAGGCGTCCTCCACCCCGACCTCGCCGCTGGGCAGGAGCAGTACGCTGCCCTCGCGCACGATGGCATAGCCGAGGAAATCGAAGGTGTGGTAGACGATCGTCGCCACTTGGTTCATGAGCGTGGTGCTCACGGCCCGGTTGAGGACGTCGAACATCGGCACCGAAAGCATCCAGATCAACGCCGGAAAGAGGAACATTCCCGTGAGCATGAGCCGGTGGCGGTACGGCACGGGTTCGTCATCCGCGGTGCGCCGGGAGAGCAGAAACACTGTCCCCAGCAGAATCGCTGGAAACCCGTAGGCGTAGGCGGTCGAAGTGACGAGATTCGCCCCCTCCATGGCGCGGTAGAGCGAGCCAAAGAGGAAAAAGAAGAGTCCGCCGAGCACCGCGCAGAAGGCCAGCGCCGTGGTCAGTTTTACCAGCACACCGTCCGCCGGAGAATCCGCCGTCTTTTCAACGCGCTCCTCGAACTTCGCGAGATTCTTGTCCGGCTTTTCTCCGAGGCGTTTGCCCGTGAGGATGCGGTAGATCCGCGGCCAGCGGTCGAATACGACAAACCCCACAAAAAACGGCACGATCATCCCGAACATATATTCGTCATGCCGCTTCCACCAGTGGAACTGGTCGAAGATCAGAAAGACCACAAGACCGGCCAGTACCGCGGCCACCGCCCGCACCCCTGCGGATAACTGAAGAAACGACTGCATGGTAAAAAAGGTCGAGAGTGCGGACCACTCCCCCGCGCATCAAGTCCAAAGACGGCCGCTTACTTTTCGGCAAAATTTGCTTGAGCCGCGCGGGACCGTTGCTGATTGTGGCGCGTTTATGACCACGGAAAACACAGCAACGCGCCCCGAGCGCAAGGAACCCATGACGCTTACGCACATGGACACCGAGGAACTTTCGCGGTTCGTCACCGACACCGGCAAGATCCTTCCGCGGCGCATCACGGGGCTCACCGCCATCCAGCAGCGCCACATCACCAAGACGATCAAGCGCGCGCGGCACCTCCTCCTCGTCAAGTAGGGGCAACCGCAGCACACGCACGCCGTGCCCGTGCCCGCGCCCGACCGCAACGCCCAAGCGACCCCCGCCTCCGGCAACCGGGTCGCTTTGTTTTGTACCGACACCGCCTCCGACCTCGCGAAACTTGCGGAAGCGCTTCGCGCCGGACAACTTGTCGCCATTCCCACCGAGACCGTCTACGGCCTCGCCGCCAGCGCCCTCGACGAAGCCGCCTGCCGCCGCATCTTCGAAGTCAAGGGGCGCCCCCTCCTCGATCCCCTCATCGTCCATGTGCCCGACCGCGCCGCGGGTGAGCGTCTCGCGCGGTTCGACGGGCGCGCCGTCCGCCTCGCCGAAGCCTTTTGGCCGGGGCCGCTCACCCTCGTCCTCCCCAAACGCGCGGCTGTCCCCGCCATCGTCACGGCGGGCAAGCCGACTGTCGCCCTGCGCTCCCCCGCCCACCCCGCCGCGCGCCGCCTCCTCGCCGCCGCCGGCATTCCCCTTGCCGCCCCGAGCGCCAACCCCTTCGGCTACATCTCGCCCACGACCGCGCAACACGTCGCCGAGTCACTGGGCACACGCATCCCGTGGATTCTCGACGGCGGTCCATGCTCTGTCGGAATTGAATCCACCATCGTCGCCCTCGCGCCGGACCGCCCCGCCCGCATTCTCCGCCCCGGAAGCATCTCCCGCGAAGAACTCTCGGAGGCTCTCGGCGAAGCCGTCGAAGCCGCGCCCGAGGAGGCAAAATCCGGGGCCGCCGTGGAAGCACCCGGCATGCTCGCACGCCACTACAGTCCGGCCACACCCGCCGTACTTTTCGCACATGGAGCGCTCCCCGCCGCCCGCAGGGGTGAGGCGGCGGTCTTCCAGCACCGCCGGGAACATGCCTTGGACGGGATCGAGGGATCGTCCGTGTTCTGGTTCTCAGAATCCGGCGACCCCGCCGACACCGCACGCAACCTCTACGCGCTCCTCCGGCGGCTCGACAGTCTCGGCTTCACGCGCATCCACATCGAACGCGCGGCGCACTCTCCCCTCGGCGATACCATCAACGACCGCCTGCGCCGCGCCGCGACAGGCTGAGCCCCTCAGTCGAAAACGACCGTCTTGTTCCCGTAGACGAGCACCCGGTGCTGCAGGTGCCAGCGCACAGCCTGCGCGAGGACGCTCTTCTCCAAGTCCCGCCCCCGCCGGACCAAATCGCTCACGCTGTGCCGGTGATTCACATGCGTGGTATCCTGCTGGATGATCGGTCCGTCATCCAACACAGCCGTGGCATAGTGGGCCGTCGCGCCGATGAGCTTCACACCCCGTGAGTAGGCTTGGTGGTAAGGCCGCGCCCCCGCGAAGGCGGGCAGAAAACTGTGGTGGATGTTGATCACGGCGCAGCCGCAGGTCTCCAGAAAATCCTCCGAAAGCACCTGCATGTAGCGGCCGAGGACCACCAGCCGCACCCCGTGCTCACGGAGGATGGAGAGCTGCCGCGCCTCCGCCTCCGCTTTGTGCGCACGGTCGACCGGCACATGGAAAAACGGGATCCCGTGGTAGCGCGCGTCCGCCTCGAGATCGGTATGGTTCGACACGATGCACGCGAGCTTGCCGCGGAACTCGCCAAGGCGCCAGCGCGCGAGGAGGTCGTGAAAGCAGTGCGGGATCTTCGAAACAAACAACGCCACAGGCGGCAGATCTCCCGTCCACACCGTCTCCACCGTCATCCCCAGCGACCGCGCGAACGCGTCGAAAGACTCCGCGTCCGCCCCGCCGCCGTTCGCCGGTATCCACTCGATGCGCTGGAAAAACACGCCCGCTTCGTCGTCGCGGTGCTGGTCGGCATGCAGGATGTTGCCCCCGCGCTCGTAGATCCACCCGGAGGTACGCGCCACCAGACCCGGCTGGTCGGGACCGTGCAGCAGCGCGACAAGAGAAACGGACGAATTCGGCGCGTCATTCGCATTCATCAGAGACGACGATTGCCGCGCCCGCGAAACACGCAAGGGCGATTTGCAGCGCGCAAAACACCTTGCCTCGCCCGCGCACGCCGACGACATTCCTCCCGCACCGAAACGCTTACACACCATGCCCTCCGTCGACACACCTGAGACACCGACGCCCGGCCTGCCGCGGATTTCCGTCGTCATCCCCTGCTACAACGAGGAGGCGACCGTCCTCGAACTCCTCGGGCGCGTGCGCGCCACTCCCGTCGAGATCCACGAGATCATTGCCGTCGACGACGGTTCCTCCGACCAGACCGCAGCCCTCCTCGAATCCGCCGACATTCCGGGACTGCACGTCCTCCGCCACGACCACAACCAAGGCAAGGGCGCCGCACTGCGCACCGCCTTCGCCGCCGTCTCCGGCGACATCGTCATCATCCAGGACGCCGACCTCGAATACGATCCCGCCGAATACCCAGGCCTCATCGACCCCATCCTCAAAAACCGCGCCGACGTCGTCTTCGGCTCCCGCTTCATGGGCGGCGGCCCGCACCGCGTCGTCTACTTCTGGCACATGGTCGCCAACCGCCTCATCACCCTCGCCTCCAACATGCTCACCAACCTCAACCTCACAGACGTCGAGACCTGTTACAAAGTCTTCCGCAGCGACATCCTCGCGCAGATCACTGTCGAGGAGAACCGCTTCGGCTTCGAGCCCGAGATCACCGCCAAAGTCGCCAAACTCAACCCCCGCATCTTCGAAGTCGGCATCTCCTACTACGGCCGCACCTACGAGGAAGGCAAAAAAATCGGCTGGCGCGACGGCTTCCGCGCCATCTACGCCATCCTCAAATACAACCTCTTCCGCTGACCCGCGCATCCGCGCCAAGATCCACACGGAGAGGAAACATGGTCTTCGAATTGTCGGCTGCTCCGCTCTTTGGAACTTGGCCCCGGCCCGCCGTAGCCGGGTCCCTTTCAGGGGCCGGGTCCCACGCCGCACGAACCCGCCCGCACCCCGCTTCATCCCCATCCCTTCCCTTCGCACGGTTCCGGGGGCCAAAATGGCCCACAGCTACGTCCCCCGCTCCCTTACCCCCGCCGCTGTCCCCGCGCCATAGGAGCCGCGCGCGTATTGCCGCGGAACCATCCTGACGCGCCCGCCCCTCCAACGATAATTCACATCGTTTGTGATCGTTGGCACGCTGAAGAACAACCGCCGCCTAACCCCTGGAGGGCACGACAATAGGCGACGCCCCTACTCCTCGGGGATTGCGAGACGGAGACGGAGAAAGAGATCTTCCCCGCCATCCTCAAAAGCAGCCTCGCGCACCTCGACGGATTCCCCGTCACGACCAACCAAGTGGTCCTCCACATCGACGACGGTCCAAGCCGCGAGGTCGGGGGAGACTTCGACGAGGAAGGAAAGCCCGTGGACGGCTATGTTCCGCCGATAACGCAGGCGCAGCTCACCGTCGGCGCGGTGCAGATGGGGCAAGTGGGACGGGAGAACGTGCTCCTCCGGATGGAGCCCGAAGGCAAAAGCTTCGAGGGTCGTCAACCCGAGAGAGCCGTGGCGATGACGGGGGCCGCGTTGATCCGGGGGCAGGCCGATGTCCCCCGCCCACTCAGCGAGGGTCGGATTTTCGCGGAGGGTCAGTTGCGCGGCCTCGGTGAAGGTCTGGCCAACGCTGTTATAAACCCGGGCACGCAGGTGGATACCGTCGAAGAAGGCGCTCGCGGCGTTCATCACTAGATTGGGCGTGGCCGTGCCAGTGAAGATGCCGAAGGCATTCTCCGAGAGATCCGCGAAGGAAATGCCGCCGTCCAGAGAAAGCTGCCAACGGATGGCCTCCGGGGGATGGGCCTCGACGGCGATTTCAAAGGCGGCTGCGTGACTGTAGCGCACGGATTGGTCTTCCGGCTGGGCAAGGATCGAAGGGACGGCGGGCGGGGGCAGCACGGTAACATGCGCACCCCAGCTGGAAGTGGTCCCGGCCTCGTTTGTCGCGACGATGCGGAAGATGTGTCCGTCCAGAGCCATCTCCGCGGGATTGATCGTGAGCGCGGGACCGAACACCCCGGAGAAGGGGGCTTCGTCGGGGATATCTTCGAAAGTTTCGCCGCCGTCGGCGGACCGCTGCCAGCGCATCGTTGCGGCCGGTCCGCCTTCTACCGTCGCCGCCAGAACGAGGGCCTCTCCGCTCGGAACCGTGCGGTCCGCAGTGGAGAAGGTGATCACGGGCGGCGCGGTCACAACCGTGAGGACGACGGAATCGCTGAACTGGATTTCCCCGTCCTCAGCGGTGGCCCTGAGGCGAAAAACGAGGTCGTCGAGAAACGTCGTGACATCATGAAGGATCAAGCCCGGAGTCGCCGTGCCCGTGAACCCGGAGTTATCGGCAAGGTCGGTGAAACCGGACCCCCCGTCGAAGGAGACCTGCCAACGGAGGCTCCAGCGATCCGGTTCGGTCAGTTCGGCGTTGAGCTGTGCGCTCGATCCGATGATGGCTGCCGTGTCCACCGGCTGCGCCGCAAAAGCGTCGACAAAGGCCTCGAAGGTCCCCGCCGTGGGCGAGAGGGTGAGGCGTTCGCCCTCGGAAAAATGGAGGTTGCCGATGCGCACGCCGGGGTTTCCGGGACTACTTAAGCTCACCGTGAAGTAACGGAAGTTGGTCCCTACTAACTCCGGGTCTCTCGTAGCGAACGACCAAGTGGCGGCGGGGACGGCGTTTGTCGGTTGAGAACCAAGGGGTGCGTAGTAAAAATCAATGCGCTCCTCGTCGATGTCATAGTGTACCCAAAAGTGGTACCAGTTCTCCTGGACTTGTGTCACCGGAATCGCTGCCGTTGTGGAGGAGCTATGGCGCAATGCCTGCGCATGAGGCGGACCTGTGGCTCCGATACTGTTGGTTCCGGGCACAATCCGCGAAAAGTAGGGCATTGACGCGTCGCCGACGACGTCGAAGCGCATATCCGTGCGCACGCCTTCGGGACCATTCAAATAAAAGTCAAAGGTCACGGTGAATTGGCCGGACGAGAGGTCTTCCGGCAACTCCACCCACGCGGCGCTGTGGTGCGTGTTCTCGGTCGGCCGCAGATGCAGATAGCCGTCGCTGAAATCGACGTGAAGGCGGTCTACATCGCCCCCCCACTCGGCCTCGGGCATTCCCCAACGGACGGTCTCCACCGCCGTCCACTCGCCGTCCACCGGATCCGGTGCAACCGGTTCAGAGGCAATGGGCTGGGTCAGGTTTTCTCCTTCCGAGGCGTAAATGTTGCGGTAGATCCCGCCGAGCGAATCCTGCGCAACATAGCCGTCCGGCGGTTCCGGCCACCCGCCCGTAGCAAATGCCAAGTGGGTAATCTCGCTGTAGTCCTGCGCGGCATTTGCGCCCGTGAGGGCCCAAGTTCCCCGGTGCGTCGGTTGAGCCGGAGGGTCATCGCTCACTGGATCGGCGTGGAGGGAGACCGTAAAGGCATCCAGATCGTAGACCATCCAGATGGCGTACCACGTCCCGCCGAGCGTCGGGTCCAGCAAATCGGTCCCCCACTCGGTGGCTTTCACGAGATTCTGCGGGGCGGCGTTGGCCGTTTGAAAGCGATTGTTGCCCCCTGTCCTCTGCCAGCCAACGGGGCGACTCAGCATGGCCATCGAGCCGGCCCCAAACCCGGTCTCGTTGGGGGCGGCGCCTTCCGGCAAATACATCTCAAAAGCGATCGTCGCCTTTCCGCTCGTGACCGTTATCGGGAGACGCGTCGCCGCGTTTTCGGGCCAGCCCGAATCCGTTCGCAGATGGAGGCCCTCCGATGAATACGTGACATTTGCACTCGGCGAGGTCATCCAAAATGCCTGCGGCTGGCCGTCGGCAAAGGTATCGACCACCTGCCACCCCTGGGCGGCGAGGGGTGGGAGAAGCGGGAAGAGGAGCGCCATGGAGACGATCAACCCCCAACCGGGGAAGCGGAGTGTGTGATTCGCCATATTCTTCTGTCTTGGGCCGCATCCCCAAGGGAGGGAAATCGAAGGGATGCGAAGGGATTTCGTAAAGAAGATAAAACACCAGAACAGGCGAGTGCTCCCCCGTTGACAAGCCCAATCTCCGGAAAATCCCCCACCACCACCGGTCGGAACGAAAAACTGAAATGTAGTTACCTTGGCCGCCGACCCGGGATATCTTATTCCCGACTTGAATTCCGGCGGAGGGATGCCACCGTTGCGCGAATCTCGCGCCGATCACGCGGCGGGTATGAAGAGAGAGGAAGGATTTCCATGAAATACAACCAACGCATCACATTGGACGGGGAGAACCCCGAACCGGCGGGATTTCACTGCACGGCGCGCGTTATGCGGCAGGCGAACCTGCTCGACGAGGAGGCGCGGGAGATGCTTGTGCGAATGATCCACCGGCTGGCCGGTTTCTGCGGTGTGGAAGTGCTTACCTACTGCATTTTGCCCAATCACTTTCATGTGCTCGTGCGCGTCGACCCAAAGGCGCGCGACTGCGGCGACGAGGCCCTCATACACCGCTTCCGCGCGCTCTACGGGAAAAAACCGGCGTCCGGCATCGGCGTGGACGCGGAGGGCTTCGAACGGCTCCTCGCCGATCCCAAACGCGCCGCCAAAGCCGATGAGATCCGGGGGAAGCTGCGCGCCCGCATGGGCGACGTCAGCGCCTACATGCAGTCCCTGACACAGCGGTACACCAAATGGTTCAACGCGACGCGGGGCGGGGGCGGCACTCTCTGGGCCGAACGCTTCCGCAGTGTCATGGTGGAGGACGCCGCCGGTCCCCTCCGCGTCATTGCCGCGTATATCGACCTCAACCCGGTGCGGGCAGGCCTTGCCGCCGACCCGAAGGACTACCGCTGGTGCGGCCACGCCGCCGCCGTCACAGGCGAATCCGCCGAACGGGCAGCCTGCTGCCGCCGCCTGTTCCCTGCAGCCAAGAGCGAGGCCAAAGCGCTCGCCGACTACCGCCTCTACCTCCTCGGCTCCGGGGAGCCGCGCAAACACGGCAAAAAGGAGGCGTCCGCCGCCGCCGAAGGCGAACCGGAGGCACAAAGCGACGACGAACGGCTCCCCGCGCACGCGCTGCTGCGCCGCCGCATACCGCACTTCACCTACGGCGTCGCGATCGGGTCGGCCGCCTTCATCGAAAATATCCTCAACCGCCCCGACGCGCTCGGCTTCCGCCGGGAGCGCGCACCGAAACCCGTGCCCACACCCGCAAACGAAGAAACCATCTTTTGCGCGCGCCAGTGGATGCACCCGTCCACAACAGAACGCGGAGATGCGGCGGCGTACCGCCCCTAAGCCCGGTGCCGCGCATCCTGTCCGCGGCCACCACCGGAGAGCGGACATTCCTGTCCGCGGCCATAACCGGAGAGCGGACATTCCTGTCCGCAGCCGCCCGGAAATCCGGGCAATCCCGCTTGCACACCCGTCGCGCTGTAGCATCCTGAGGGCGTGTCACCCGTATTCCGAGGCATCCGCAACGCATTCATCTCGGGCATCCTTCTGCTCGCGCCCGTGGCGGTCACCGTCTTTGTGATCAACTTCTTGATCCAAAGTATCGGGGGTCCGACGCGACGCTTCGTTTTTTTCTTCATCCCGGCGGACCCGCGCAACCGCGTCTGGATAGAGTACGGACTGCACTTTCTCTCCTTCGTCATCGTCCTCGCCCTCATCACGCTGCTCGGGTGGCTCTCCCAGCGTCTCATCGGCCGGGTCTCCATCACTCTCTTTGAAAAGTTCGTCGACGGTGTTCCGGGTGTGCGGACCGTCTACAATACGGTGAAGCAAATCCGCGACACCTTCGTGCAACAGGAGAAGGCGGTCTTCCAGCGGGTCGCCTTGGTGGAGTTTCCGCGGCGCGGACTCTTCGTGCTCGCCTTCCTGACCGGCCAAGGCAAGGGCGAGGTGCAGGCGCGCACGACCGAGGACCTTGTCAACCTGTTCGTGCCCACCACCCCGAACCCCACCAGCGGGTTCCTCATCATGGCACCGCGCGAGGACGTGCACATCCTGCAAATGTCCGTGGGCGACGGAATGAAGCTGATTATCAGCGGCGGGGCCGTCGTACCGGTCTACAATCCGCAAACCGGCCGCGTCGAAGCCGTACGGGCGACGCAGAAAAACGAGGACGACCGCGCCTTCCCCGTCGTCAATCCGGCGTCCGGAAACTGAGCCGCCGGTGCACGGGGAGAGCGCCATTCGCGATGAGGCGGTCGTCGTCCACCGGGGCGACGCCGGTGAAGTCCATTGGCGCTACACCTTCCTTACGGCAGGCCACGGCTGGGTTTCCGCCCTCCGACGTAAACCGGGCAAGCGCGCCCAGCGTTCCGCTCCGCCCGATCTCTTCGACCACGGTGATATCACGGTTCCGGCGCGGCGCTCGGGCGCGCCGCTTGTCTTGGATGAGTTCCGGCCGGTCCGAAGCCACCGCGAACTCGCGAAAAACGCGGCGGCCTTCTCCGCCGCCGCCCGCCTCGCCAACCTCATGCGGTTCAATCTCGATCACAGCGAGTCCACTGAAAGTGCCTTTCGTTTGCTCGTCGAAACCCTCGACGCACTGTGCGCACGACCGCGCCCGGACGCC
Organism: Opitutales bacterium; assembly: GCA_020831525.1. Classification (GTDB taxonomy): domain Bacteria; phylum Verrucomicrobiota; class Verrucomicrobiia; order Opitutales; family Oceanipulchritudinaceae; genus SLLG01. The sequence goes on along the minus strand of JAFIGH010000017.1, from coordinate 40,176 downwards.
GCGCTCTTCAAAGCCGTCTACCGGCTTGCCCGCGAAGAAGGCTACCCCGTGCGTGAAGAATGGGCCGCGGGACTGCCCCCGCAAGAACGCGTCGCCGCCCGCGATCTACTGCGCCAACCGCTCGACGCCGTGCAAAGCTCCGCCGATACCACCGAAGCCGTCACGAGCAACCTTCTCCTCTACCTTGCCGGCCACTGCCACTGGCGCCTGCCCTGAAAACTGTCCTGCCGACCGCCGTTGAACCGGAAGATACCGAATCGCTGTAGGCTACACGTCCTGGCTTCCGGAGGTGTTGTTGGTAACCCCTGAGGACCGCCCGTGCGCCGCGGGCGCTTCGCAGCGGATTGGAGTTGCCTCCGCACCGCTGGAAGCATGGCGTATTGCCCTGATATGACCGCGCAGAACAGACCCCATTCCTCCACCGTCGTGGACGGTGACGACCGCGCCCCGGCCCGCGCCATGCTGCGCGCGGTGGGTTTCGGCGACACCGATTTCGATAAGCCGCAGATCGGCATCGCCTCGACCTGGAGCGACCTGACCCCGTGCAACATGCACATCAACGAGCTGGCCGAGCACGCCGCCAAGGGCACCGATGCGGCCGGCGGCAAGCCGGTGACCTTCGGCACAATCACCGTCGCCGACGGCATCAGCATGGGGACGAAGGGCATGCGCTACAGCCTCGTCTCGCGCGAGGTCATCGCCGACAGTATCGAGACGGTGTGCGCGGCGGAAGGCTTTGACGGGCTCATCGCCATCGGCGGTTGCGATAAAAACATGCCCGGCTGCGTCATGGCCATGGCCCGCCTCAACCGCCCGTCCGTCTTCATCTACGGCGGCACCATCCTCCCCGGCATCCACAAGGGCAAGGACGTGGACATCGTCTCCATCTTTGAGGCGGTGGGCAAACACGCGCGCGGCGAGATCGACGGCGCCGAACTGAAAGAGGTCGAGAAGGCCTGCATCCCCGGCGCGGGCTCCTGCGGCGGCATGTATACGGCCAATTCCATGGCCAGTTGCATTGAGGCGCTCGGCCTCAGCCTCCCCGGCAGCAGCGCGCAGCTCGCCATTTCCAAAGACAAACGCGCCGACTGCGAACGCGCCGGCGCCGCCGTCATGAAGATGCTCCAGTCCGGCCTGCGCCCGCGCGACATCCTCACGCGGCAGGCCTTCGAAAACGCCATCACCGTGGGCATCGCCCTCGGCGGCTCCACGAATATCGTCCTTCACCTCCTCGGCATCGCGCACAGCGCGGACGTCGACCTGAGCATCGACGACTTCCGCACAATCGGGGACCGCACACCCGTCCTCTGCGACGTCAAGCCCTTCGGTCGCTACAACATGTCGCACATGATCCGCATCGGCGGCATCCGTCCGCTCATGAAGGATCTCCTCGACCGCGGTATGCTCCACGGCGACTGCCCGACAGTCTCCGGGCAAACCCTTGCGGAGAGCCTCGAAGGCGTCGCACCCTATCCCGAATTTCCGTCCGGACAGGACCTCGTGCGCCCCTTCGACGACCCGATCAAAACGGAGAGCCACCTGCGCATCCTCCGCGGCAACCTCGCCCCGACCGGCGCAGTGGGCAAAATCACGGGCAAGGAAGGACTCTACTTCAAGGGCACGGCCAAGGTCTACGAATCCGAGGAAGCCGCCCTCAAAGGCATCCTCCGCGGCGATGTTGTTTCGGGCGATGTCGTCGTCATTCGCAACGAGGGCCCCGTCGGCGGACCCGGCATGCGCGAAATGCTCTCGCCCACCTCCGCCGTGGCCGGGCGCGGACTCATCAAAGAGGTCGCCCTCATCACGGACGGGCGTTTCTCCGGCGGCAGCCACGGATTTGACGTCGGCCACATCACTCCCGAGGCAGCCCTTGGCGGCCCCGTCGGCGTCGTGCGCGACGGCGACGAAATCGAGATCGACGCCGTCAAGAACACCATCTCGCTCAACATTCCGCAGGCCGAACTGGAGGCGCGCCTCGCGGCCTACAAGCCCTCCGGTTGCACGGAACTGCGCGGCGTTCTCGCCAAATACGGTGCCACCGTCGCCTCCGCGAGCGAAGGGGCCGTGACTGACAAATACCTTCCCGCCCGCGCGAAAACCGGAAACGGCCAATGAAGAAGTGGAACGTCATGCTCCTCGTCGCCGAGGACACCGGGCGCAACCTCGGTTGTTACGGCGACGCCGCCGCGCATACGCCCGCCATCGACGGGCTTTCCCGCGAAGGCGCGCGCTACACGACAGCCTGCTCCACCGCACCCGTCTGCGCGCCCAGCCGCTCGGCCCTCGTCCTCGGCAAATACCAGTGGAGCGTCGGTTCGCACCACATGCGCTCGACCCTGCTCAAACCGCCGCGTCTCTTCACCCAAGAGCTGCGCGACGCCGGGTACTACGTAAACTGGTCCAACAAGACGGACTTCAACTTCGAGCCGCCCACCGCCTTCGCCGACGACCGCCGCGACTGGTTCAACGACCTCGCCGCAGGCAAGCTCAATGACCGCCCGTGGTTTCTCTACCACAACTTTCACATCACGCACGAAAGCCAGATGTGGCCGGAGGAATGGGAGAAAAACGTCGCACCGCAACTCGCGGCCAGTGAGCGCTGTGACCCCGCCGCCGTACCCGTGCCCGAATACCTGCCGGATACGCCGAAGGTGCGCGCCGACATCGCCCGCCATTACGACTGCCTCCGCCTCCAGGACCGGCAGATCGCCCGCGCCCTCGACGCCCTCGACCGCAGCGGACAGCGCGACAACACGATCGTCATCTACCTCTCCGACCACGGTCGCGGTCTCGTGCGCGAAAAGCGCTGGTGCTACGACGCCGGCGCGAACCTGCCCCTCATCATCCGCTGGCCGGGCGGCATCGCGCCGGGAACGGTCGCCGACGAACCCGTAAGCTGGGTCGACATCGCGCCCACCCTCCTCTCCATCCTCAACCTGCCCGTCCCGGACGACTACCAAGGGCGCGTCTTTCTCGGCGAACACCGCACTCCCGGCGAGCGCGAATACGCATTCTCCGGGCGCGACCGCATGGACGAGGCCTTCGACCGTGTGCGCACCGCCCGCAACCGCCGCTTCCGCTACATCCGGAACTTATTTCCACAGCTGCCCTACGCCCAGCGCAACCACTACATGGAAAAGCAGCAAACCACCTGCGAAGTGCGCGAACTCGGCGCGGCGGGGAAGCTCAACGCCGCCCAAGGCGCATGGCTTGCCGAGGCCAAGCCCGCCGAAGAACTCTACGACTGTCTCGCCGACCCGGACAACGTGCGCAACCTTGCCGCCGACACCGCCTACGCCGACACGCTCACGCAAATGCGCGCCGCCCTCGACACCTTCCTCGAAGAGTCCGGCGACAAAGGCCGCCTCCCCGAGCGCGAACTCATCGCCCAAGGCCTCGTCGCCGACCGCCTTGAAGAATACGGCGCACGCATCGAGCCGCTCCCTCCGCACCTGCGCATCGGCCCCGAACGCACCGTTCTCGAAATGCCGGAAACGCGGGAAGCGTGACAGGCACACGGAACACCTTTACCTTACACCTATGCATAAGGACTCAACCCCAAAAAAAGTTCGTTTTGGGGTTGAAAACTTCCATCGTACTTCATTCGCTCCCCAACTTCGCGATTCTGTAATTCCGCTGACTGCTACCAAAACCGCTTCATGAAGGCTCGTTTTGCCATCCCGCTCTTTCTTCTTGCCCTGCCGCTCGCGGCACTCGGATTCACCTTTTTCTCGGACAATCTTCTCGACCGTTATCAAACAGCCTCCGCCGAGGTCCGTACTGAAACCGCCGCAACCGCTCCCCCCTCTGCGCCGACACCGCCCAATGCCACGGTCGGTCTGAAGGTCCGGCCAAAGTTCAGCGCCACGCCTTGGAACCTTTTCGCCGGAACAGCCGCGCTCGGTCTCGTCCTGCTTCTCCGCCGACTGTAGCGCACCGCCGGGCGCGCCTTCCCCCGGATCAAGCGGCGCCCGCCCCGGCGCCTCCATTCCACCCTGCACTGACCGCCCGCCCCCGGCAGCAAGCGCGGCCCTGCGTCGCATCCTCTGCCGCCACGTTGGCCCCCTGTATACGATGTCGAGCAAGCAAATGCGGAATTATGTTTAATTCCCTCATAAGCGATGTCTTCTTTCACTAATTTCTGTTATCTCTGAGATTTAAACAATTTAATGATACATAGAAGATTTTTTAAAATCGTCCGATTTTCTCCCATAACTGAAAAATGAAGGAGTGTAGATAATTCTAAATCTTGTAGATATTGTCCCTGTCAGAACGTCCATTTGCCCCTGAATGTGATATTGTAGCGTGGAAACTTTCGGTTCCTTGTCAACGACTTACGCCAAAAGTGACCCCTCGTTGAGGATAGCGGGGTCGCATTATGGACCGGGTTCTTCGGAGTCGATGTAGGCTTCGGGGAGGAAGCGCGGCGTGCAGACGGCAAGAAAGACCAGCGCACCCTCCCCGGTATTGGTGACGCACTGGTCGCAGCCGGGCGGGATGAGCACGACGCTCCCGGGACTGATCGCCGCCGGAGGGCGGTCCCCGATCTCGACCTCCCCGCGGCCTTCGAGGACAAGGTAGCGCTCGGCGATACCGGTGAGGCGGTGACGCCGCGTGCGCACGCCCGGAGCAACGCGCGCGCGGGCGACGGAGACATCGGGGTCCTCGGGGCGGTTCAGCCATTCGAAGATGTGGCAGCCCTCCCTGAAGAAATACTCCGCATCTTCGGAGCAACGGTAGACGTCGACGGAATCCATGGCCGCGATTGGAGAAACTTCTCGTCGGCGGGGCAACCGTTGCGTGCAATGGTCGCCGTGAAGGCTGACGAAAATCCCTTCCGGGCCTCAGCAGTCGCCCGCCTGCGCTACCGCATGCGCCCGGAGGTGGCGGACGGAGTCATCGCGCGTCTGCGCGCGGCCTCGTGGCGCGCATGCTTACGTGGTCCGGCGGGCACGGGAAAGACGACGCTCCTTGAAGACCTCGAACCCCATCTGCAAGCGGCGGGGCTGGAAACGCGGTGGGTTCGCCTCACTTTGGAGAGCGATGGCCCCGCGCGCGCCGCCGCCGTGGCCGAAGCCGCGGCGCTTAGCGCGGGCCAGTGCCTCCTCTTTGACGGCGGCGAGGTGCTCGGGTGGCTGGGGTGGCACGCCTTGATCCGGCAGGTGCGCCGAAGCGGGGGCGGGCTTGTCGCCACGACGCACCGCCGCTGCGCGCTGCCCGCCGTTTTCACCACGCGGACAGACGAATCCCTCGCGCTCGAGCTGGCACGCGGACTCGCCGGAGCCCACTGGAGCCCGGACCTCGAGGCAACCGCCCGCGCCGCCTTCCGCGCCTCGCGGGGAGACGTGCGAGAGGTCTTCCGGGCATGTTACTGGCACTGCGCGGAAAAACACTTGTGCGGAGAAGGCGCTTAACCATGCTCGCCCCCGTGTTGAAATCCGTATGTGCAGGTCTGCTGTTGTTCGCGCTCGTAGCGGCATTCGCCCATGCCTCGCAGCCCGAGCTGAGCGCGGATGAACCGATCGCCTTCGACGCGCGCGAGCAGACGCTCACTGCCCGTGGCAACGCCCGCTTTGTCGACCGCGACACCGTCTTCGAGGCGGACGAAATCATTTTCTACCGCCGGGACGACCAAGTGGTGGCGACGGGCAATGTGCGCGTGTCGCAGCCGGGCTTCCGCCTCATCACGAACCGCCTCACCTACAATACCGCAACGCGCCGTTTCGAAGTCGAAAAGTTCCGCGCGGGCTATCCCCCGCTCTTTGTGGAGGGCGAAGCTTTTGAGGGCACCCGCGACGAGATCGACTTCTCCCGAGGAACCCTCTACCTCAACGAGCCCGAGCCACAGTCGCTGCGTGTCGCGGCGGGGAGCGGACGCGTCGAACCGGGCGAGCGGTTCCGTGTGACCGAGCCGAGCCTGCGCATCGGCCGGGTGCCCGCCATCCGCCTGCCCTCGTTCCAGCGCTCGGTGGAGGGTGCCGCGCCCCTTGATTTCCGCGGTGAGATCGGCTACCGGCAAAACCTTGGTATATTCGGTCGCTCCGCCGTAGTCGCCCCCGTGGGGGAACGCTGGGGCACGGGCGCGAATTTCGACATCTACTCCAACCGCGGTGTGCTCTTCGGCCCGATCCTCCGCTACCGGACGGACGGCGAAGAAGGTGCCTCGCTCTTCGCTGAACTCTCCACCGGATTCATCCGCGACGAATCGGCGGCGAAGCGCGGCACCGACTTTCTCGGCGCGCCCGTACCGCGCGACCGCGCCTTCGCCGACGCGGCGGTGCGGCAGCGCTCCGGCCCGTGGCGCACGACCGCGCGGGCAACCGCCATGCGCGATTCGGAGATGCACCGGGATTTCCGGCCCGACCGCTATGGCGAAGCGCAGCAGCCCGACAGCTTTCTCGAGACACTCTACCTTGCCGACAATTGGGTGGCATCTCTCTTTGCGCGGGCCAACTTCAACCGCTACCACCCGATGGTCGAGCGTCTTCCCGAGCTGCGCTTCGACTATCTGCCCACGCCGCTAGGCGAGACCGGCTTTTTGCAGACGGCCAGCCTGCACTTCCTCAACTACCGGCGCCAGAGTCTCGACGCTGCCTTCGCCCCTCCCGTTTTCGCCCCGTTCCTTGATTTCGACACTTCACCCGAGGGCGGCATCGGCATCGAGTCGGAACCGGCCATTACGCGCCTCGGCGGCGCATGGCGTATTGAGCACCCCCTCGCCCTCGCACGTTGGCTGCACTTCCGTCCGCTCGCGGGCGCGCGCTTCACCTTTTACGACACGGGCCGGGGACCCCGCGAAGGGCGCGGCGCCCACTACTGGCGCGGCGAGCTGGGCTTCGACCTCACGGCCCACGCGCACGCCCAATGGGAAGTCAGGAACCGCGCTTGGCGAATCGACGGACTGCGCCACATCGTACGCCCGGTCCTGCGCTACCGGTGGCAACCGGTCGACGGTGATCCCACCTCCGCGTTGCCCGGGTACGACGTGTCCCCCTTCCTGCCCACCCTGCCGACCATTGACCTTATGGACGACCGCGCGCTGGACTCCGCCGAAGACCGCCATGTTGTCCGCATCGGTATCGAAAACCTCCTCCAGACACGCGGCAGCGACGGTGCGGCGCGCTCGCTAGCCCGGCTAAATCTCCACCAGGATCTTGTCCTCTCCAACCCCGCCGGCACTCCCGACTGGGAATCCACCTACCTCCAGTTCGAGACCTCGCCCGCCCGTTGGCTGCATCTTGAAGTCGCCCAGCGCTTCCACACGGAATCTCCGCGCCTCGACGAAACCCGTCTACTCGCGCACCTGCGCAGCGCCGAGCGGTGGCGGCTCACCCTCTCCGCCGACTACCTCAACGGCTTCATCAGCCAGTATGCGGCGGACGGATACTACCAGCTCAATCCGCGCTTCGGCCTTCTCGCCGGCGTGCGCTACGATGAGCGGCTCGACCGCGTGACCCGCCACTACTACGGTCTGCGCCAGCGCTTCGGCCGGTCGTGGGAGATTGAGTACAGCGTGATCTTCAACGAAGGAACCGCCCGCGAGGACGATTTCCAGATAGGCCTGCGCGTCTTCCTTCACACCTTCTGATATGCCCGTGGACACGCCGACGCCACCCGCGCCACCGCCGAAACCTCCGCCCCAGGAGGCCTCCCTCGTGCGCACACTCGACCAAGCCATCCACCTCCCCGTCTTCGAAGGACCGCTCGATCTCCTGCTTTTTCTCATCCGCCGCAACGAAGTCGACATCTACGATATTCCCATTGAGACGGTGACGCGCCAATACCTCGCGATCCTCCGGGGTATGGAGGCACTCAAACTCGAAGTCGCGGGCGAATTCTTCGTCATGGCGGCCACCCTCATGCAGATCAAGTCGCGCATGCTCCTGCCCAAAGACGAACGCGTGGAGCAGCCGGAGGAGGAAGAAGAGGACATCGACCCGCGCTGGGAACTCGTGGAGCAACTCATCGAGTACAGGAAGTTCAAAGAGGCCGCCGAGGGGCTCGACGCACTTATCGAGCAGGCGAACAACCTCGTCTTCCGCGACTACATTCCCGTCGGCGAGGACCTGCCCGTGCGGCCCCTCCGCCCCACCGACCGCATCGAACTGTGGAACGTTTTCAACCACGTCCTGCGGCGCCTTGCCGAAAAAATCGTCGTCGGCGAGATCCACGCCGACAGCGTCACCGTGGCGGACCGCATGGAGGCCATCCTCGAACGCCTCGGGCGCGAACGGCGCTTTCGCTTCACACAGCTCTTCGAAGACGATCCCCACACCACCCTTGTCACCATCGTCGCAAGCTTCCTCGCCCTCCTCGAGTTGAGCCGCCTCGGGCAGATCGCCCTCACCCAGCACAAGCCGTTCGCCGACATCGTGTGCGAGGCGACTGATGCTGTGAAGGCACTGTAAAAAGTCGCCGGAGCCGGGGCGCGCCGCCGATCACAATCCATTTTCCTTGCCGCGAAGGTCTTAACATTCAATGTCATCCGAGTTCCGAGTGAAACCATGACGGAGGAGTACTACATTCGATCACCCGAGGCGGAGACAGCCCGCGGTCCCTACGACGTGGAGAAACTTGTGACACTCGCCGAGGCGGGGCAAGTCGCGCCCGAGACGCTCTACTACGACGACGACCTCGAAGCGTGGGTTGCGCTCGGCGCGAACGCGGCACTGCGCGACCAAGTGTTTCCGCAGCGAAAATCGCTCAAGCTGCGCAAACGGGAGGAGACAGAATCCGATTCCGACGAAGACGATGAGCGCCCCGAGGTGTCCGTCTCCGAGATGCTCGCCGCCGCCGAAGGAACAACCGAGGAGACCCGCTACGTCAAGGAGCGCGAACGCTGGGCGCACCGTACCGCCGCTCTCTCCGTGCCGGCTCTTGGAATCCTCCTCCTCGCTTCCGCCGCGACCTTCATCTACCCGAGCTGGAAAACCATCGAAGGCATCTTCTCCGGCGAAGCCGATATCCTCACCCTCCTCCTCCAGCAGCCGCACCTCATTCTCGGTGGCTTCGACCTCGTCGCAGGCGTGCTTATGCTTCTCGCCGCCACGGAGATCTTTCCGCTCATCCGCTTCCGCGCCATGCTCGGGGGCGGCTACCTCACTGTCCTCTACCTCGCCGACTTCGTCCACGGCGACAGCACCGGAATCTACCTCGCCGCGGGCTCGGCGCTCTTCGGCGCGGGCATCTTTACCTGCACCCTCACCCTGAACTTCCGCGTCATGGCCGCATCTGTCGCGGCGGCCGCCGCCGGGATCATCGCTTTCGCCTTTTTCGGCAATCTCCTACCCATCTTTTTCGGCGACTGACCCCTCGACGACTGTGGTCTCCGCCGCGCAGGTGCCGGCGTCTGTGACTATCCGCCGAAGGGTTGCTGCCGCTCCCCGGACCTGCGGCTTCATCCATGAAAAGCGCCTCTTTCCTTCAGCCCCTTGTCTTCACGCGGACCGGCGTCACGGCACCCAACCGGGTCGCGCTCGCGGCCATGACGAACCAGCAAAGCCTGCCGGACGGCACGGTCGGTGACGACGAATACCGCTGGCTCACCCGCCGCGCCGAAGGCGGCTTCGGCATTGTGACGACCTGCGCCGCCCACGTGCATCCGCGCGGCCGCGGATGGCTTGGCGCACTCGGAATCGACAACGATAGCCTCCTTCCCAGGCTCCGTTGCCTTTCCGCCGGCATCCGCGTGCACGGTGCGCGCGCGCTTGTGCAGATCTTCCACGGTGGCGCGCGCGCCCCGACCGACCTCACGGGCATGCCCCCGCTCAGCGCCTCGACCGGAAACCTGCCGGGAGAGTCCAGCGGACCACCGGCAGTCGAAGCGACGGAAGAGGAGATCGCGGCGGTGATCGCCGCCTTCGCCGCCGCCGCACGCCGCGCCGAGGCGGCAGGCTGGGACGGCGTCGAACTCCACGGCGCGCACGGCTACCTTCTCGCGCAGTTTCTCTCGCCGCTGTCCAACCGCCGCCGCGACCGTTGGGGAGGCGCGCTCGACAACCGCATGCGCCTTCTGCGGGAGACCCTCGCGGCCGTAAAATCTGCTGTTTCGCCGCGTTTTCTCGTCGGCGTGCGGCTCTCGCCGCGCGCCTTTCCCGGCCAGGACACCGACACCACCCGCGAAGCCTTCGCAGTCGCCCGAACGCTCATCCGCGACGGCGTCGATTTCCTCCATTTTTCGCTCTGGGACTTCCGCACGACGCTGACGGAATCGGAGAGCAGGATTGACGCATCCGGCAGTTCCCCACGTCTCCTTGACCTCGCCGTGGAGTCCGTCGCCGGGGCGTGTCCCTTGTTTGTCGCGGGCAAGATCCACACCCCCGCCGATGCCGCCGAAGCAATGGCCGTCGGCGCCGACGTTGCCGCTCTCGGTCGCGTCGCCATTCCCTATCCCGACTGGCCGCGACGGGCCGCCGGCGGGGCCTTCGAGCCCGCCCTCCCGCCCTACCGGACGAGCGATCTCGCCTCCTCCGCGGTGGGACCGCCTTTCCTTGACTACCTGCGGCGCTGGCCCGGATTCGTCGAGGGATAAACATAACGCACGATCACTATTTGCTTGGCATCCGCGCCCGCTTCCGCAGCCTCCGTTGCCGTCGCCCGGAAATACGCTCCATGAAGTTCCGTCTCCATCTCCCCGGCCAAGCCTCGTCTGTCGCCCCCGGAAAAGCCGGATTCCGCGGAATGTCGCGGAAATCCACACGCACGCTCGGCATCGTCATCGGGCTGGTCTTTCTATCGGCGGGCATGGGCATAGGCTATTTTCTCGGCGTGCGCCCGCTCCTGCAGGCAATGGAGAGCGGTTCATGGCCGCAGGTGCCCTGCCGCATTGTAAGCAGCGAAGTGGAGTCGCGCCGCACAAGCGACGGCACCACCTACCGCGTCGCCATACGATTCCAATACAAATACGAGGGCCGCCAATACACAGGCGGCAGCCACGGCTTCGACACCGCATGGTCCAGCGGACGCGCCTCCAAGCAGCGCATCGTCGGCGAGTTTCCCGTCGGCCTCGAAACCACCTGCTACGTCGACCCCGACAATCCGGAAACCGCCGTGCTCAGCCGCGCCGTGCCGACCTTCGCGTGGATCATGCTGCCGTTTTCGGGGGCTTTCTTCCTCGCCGGCCTCGCCGTTATGCTCGGGTCCCTCGGCGTTCTCCCGGAGAAATGGGCGCTCACCTTCGGATCGTCCCACCGCCGCGTGACGCAGGAAGACCACGGCACCGCCGAGTTGAAACCCGGAGCGGGGCCGTGGGGCAAGCTCAGCGGGGTGACATTCGCCGCTGTCCTGTGGAACGGTGTCGTCGGCATCTTCCTCTTCACCGGCGTAGTCGATCCCGACGAAGGCGGTATGAGCTGGCTCATGCTTGCCTTTATGACGCCCTTCGTTCTCGTCGGCGCCGGTCTTCTCGGCGCGGTCGTCTACTGCGCGCTTGCCCTCTTCAACCCACGCCTCTGGCTCACCCTGTCGGAAGCACATCCCCGCCTCGGCCAGACCGTCCAACTACGTTGGCGCACCGAAGGCGCGCTCCACCGGGTGCAGCATCTGTCCGTCCTCCTCGAAGGCCGCGAAAGCGCGACCTACCGCCGCGGTACCCGCTCCGTCACCGACCGCGCCCTTTTCCACCGCGAGGTCATCTTCGAAACCAATCAGCCGCTTTCCCACCGGGAGGGCGGGACGGTGCTCACCGTTCCGGCGGAAAGCATGCACACCTTTGAAGGCGGCAACAACCGCATCGAATGGACGCTTGTTGTCCGCGGCAAGATCCCCCTCTGGCCCAACGTGAACGACTCCTATCCAGTCACCGTGCGCCCGCAGGCACCCGGAAACTTCGCGCCATGAACGACAGCCTCTATATCGACCTGCCGCAGAAAGCCTTCGCTCCGGGTTCGACCATTGACGGCGAACTCCTCTGGACCCTCGACCGCCCCCCGGAGGAAGTCACCCTCACCCTCGGCTGGTGGACAGAAGGCCGCGGCACACGCGACTCGCGTATCGAAGTCACCCGCACATGGCAAACCATGGAAACGGCGGGCAAAGAGTCCTTTTCCCTCGCCTTGCCGCCCTCGCCGTATTCCTTCGCCGGCACCCTCATCGCCGTCAAGTGGGCTCTCGAAGCACGCGTGCGGAAAGGCAAAGCCACCGTTGTCGAGCCCGTGACCGTTTCCCCCTCCGGCGAAGAGATACGCCTCACCCGCGTGCGGGAGTGAGCGCTCCCCGCCCCCGCGGAAAGCGTCCAAAGCAACCGCGTCGATGGCCTGCCGTTGAAGCGCCCAAACATCCCGCGTCCGGAATGGCCTCGCGCGCATCCTCCGCGACGGACAGGAGCCGACGGCGGATTCGTAGAAAGCGGACCTCCGCGGGATAATGGATCCCGTGCAAACGGCCTGCGCCGATGCACGGGCGGGGTTCAGGGAACCGTCGCCTTCAGGCGAAGGAAGGTCCCGGCCCCCGCATGCAGCGGTTGCGGGCTGCGCGCCACCAGCAATTGCGGCTCGTCAACGGCGATCTCGGCCGGTTCGGCTCCGCTCTCCCAGCCGTGGACCAGAACGGCGAACGTCACCGTGAAGAGCGCCAGCACGCGGCACACTGCATACCTCCGGCGACACCCGGCACCGCAACCGGAGCGACCGCCTGTGGTCGACGACAGAAAAGGCATGGAATTCATAGTTGATGGGAGGGACGGACGTCGCGTGCCCGCACGGGCCACCGATGATCCGGTATTTCAACGCCATATCTCTGAACGGTGCATGTTGACGGTGCGGAGGCTATTGGCGAGCGGAAAAAACGTACCCACGGCTCAGTCCGGCGAAAGAGACCGGGCCAAGCAAAAAAGCCGTTGAGGGCGTTTCGGGGCGTGTACCCACTCCCTTCACCGCAGGTGCCAGAGCAGAACACCGCTATGGTTGTCGTTCCCATCGAAGAAGCTGTGGACGACGGCAACGGCATCGTCCGGACCCAGAGCGATCTTTCGCATGAGAAGGCCTTGCAATCCCCCGCCCGGAATTTCGTCGCTTCCGGGCAATACAACCGGCCCGTCGGAATCAAATTGGCGAACCCGCATCCTTTGGTAATGGAGCGCCGCCGGACGGCGGACCCCTCTTGCCATAGCATTCCAGAGGAGATGCAAACGGTCGTCCCGGTCGATTGCCAGATCCGGAAATCCGGCGCCGCCGGACGCCACGACGACCGGTTCGGATACGTCATTCGGTGCGTACAGCGGGACACTCACATGGACGACTTCGCTGCTTCCCATGTCGAAGCCCCGGCTGCGGGCAAAGACAAAGTGCAGCCGGTCCTCCGCATCGAAGACCAGTTTCGGCGCGTCCGCCAGCATGTCATCCTCCACCGGGACGACCGGCTCGGAAAAGCTCTTTCCGCCGTCATTCGAAAACGCCACCTGAATATCAGCCATGACAGTTTCTCCCACCGTCCAGGCAAGGGCAAGGATGCCGTCGGAAGCGAGGGCAAGGGCCGGTCCCCGCGCCGGCCGGCGGTCGTCCCCGCCCACCTGAACCGGATCATGGAACGTGCTCCCGCCGTCGTCCGACCGGCTCAGAAACAACCCGCCGTCAAACTCGGTCCACGCCGCGAACACCGTCCCGTCGGCTGCGGCCAGCAGGTCGAGACTGCCGTTGTGCCAATTCCGCCGCGTCTGCCGACCCTTGCCCGCGCCTCCCTGGGTGTTCGACAGATTCAGCGGCGAAGAAAAGGATTTTCCGCCGTCGGTTGAACGGGCGTAGAGGATTTCGCCGCCATGGGAACCTCCCGTGAAGAGAATTTCCTGCCAGAGCACGTGCACCGTCTCATCGCCGTTCCCGTCGCCGTTCACAGAAACCCGCGGCAACCATGAAAACACCGACGGGCTCCCGCTGACCACGGTGGGCTCCGGAAACCGCGGCTCCCCGTTTCCGTCCACGCGCTGGAGCATCACCTCTTGGGCGGCCTGGTCGACCCAAACGACGATTACGTCACCATTCCCGGCAAACGTCGGCGATGGATCATCCACCCAGCGAAAATCAGAGTCATTCATCCTCCACGGTCCACGGTGCGCTTCCCCTTCCGCGACAAGCACAGGTTCCGTCCACGCCCCGGCCCGCACAACCGCAACCGCCAGGAGCCCGCCCAACAAGAGCCGGTATCCGATTCCGCTCCTCAAAAGCATAGGAGTAACCCTATCCGGAAACGCCTGCTCTGCAAGCGGGCAGCACACCCCATCCGTGTTCCTCGCTCGGAAAAGCCAAGTGCACGCGGACACCCCCATATTCGGTGCGAAACCTCGTTTCCGCACCACGCCGCCGCCGGGGCCGTCCCCGCCGACCGTCACGCACACAGATAAGGCGTTGCGCGAAACGGAGCGGTGATCCTTCGCCGCGCATGGACGTGGTCCCACCGCTCAAGAAGCGCCTTGGAGCGGCGGGAACCGCCGCCTTTGCGGTTGGGCGGCGTCCTTGCGCGGCGAAGGCGGTGAAGAATCACCGCAGTCCATGGCGGGCTTCGCCCGCACGATGCATGGGCTTAACCGAGCGACATTGGGGTATAGCCGAACCAGAGAACATTCCCAGCAGCTACTTGTTGGAGCTGTTGCCCTTGAACCAGAGATACACATCGAACACCCGACGATGAAACCATCGACTACCCGTAACCTCATCAACCTCCGCTTTATTTACTGTATCGTTCATCGCAAGGAAGCGGTGGAACCGCGCTAACCGACGGGAAACCCGGACAATCCTGTCTTCAATTTTCTCATATTCGATCTCCCATTCTTTGTAGAATGCCTCCAGATCGTTAACCGGGGTATCTAATGCCTTTCGCGCCTTTGAGTCATAGATAATAATTGGATCTCGAAATTTCATTCAGAGTAGTTTTGTCGTGAGAGAGAGAACCCCTAAGTCGCCATATTCAGAAGAGATTTGACGCGAAACCAGAGATACTCCTTGAAGCCGATTCCGACAGACAGTGTCCCGGCGACATTTATCTAGAATCGAAACAATCGGTTCGAAACGCCGTACGCCGCGACCGACGTCAAACTGGCGTTGAAGGTTGCGAGCGACTCCGTAGAATCTGGTCGCTTCAGACACAGCGCGGAATTTTTCTTCATGCGCGTTCTCTCGGTTTAGCGCCTGGAAGAAGCGTTCATCTCCACGCTTCCACTGCTGGAAATACCGAAGTGAGCAATATTCTAACGTAACCATTTTTCTCGATCAGGATCAGTAGGACAGAGTTCGCCATTGCCGACAAGCCCCTTCGTCGCGATGCGTCGGGAAGTGCGGTTTGGCGGCAATGACGCCTAGATAAACCGGTCACACGAGAAAAACCGGTCGTTCTGGATTCGACACCGCATCAACAGAAAAACGAGCGCGAAGCGCCATGGAGCGGCGGGCACTGCCGCCTTTGCGGTTGGGCGGTGTGCCGCTGGCGCTCGGGACCCACACAACTGTCCGCCGAAGCCTTCGCGAAGGTGGCGGGCTTCTCCGGAAGCCGCACAGCGGGAAGCAGCGGAAGCAGCGTGGCGTGGCTCAACTGTAGGCAAAGGTCCATCGGGGTGGTGTTTACAGTAGGGCATTTCTACGATACGCGGGTCGGGCACGCCAAACGTTTTCCACATCGGCCTATTCTTGCCGGTTTACCATCCTTCCGCCAATCGTTCCGGCTTGGGTTCCGGTTTTTGGTCATCTTTGAGCGATCCACCCGTTTCAATGGCTCGGGCCGATCCCGCTCAACGGAACCACACCTCCTCTCGCGATAGCCCGCAGGCGCTCGGATAAGCCAAGTGCACGCGCGCATCAGCCGTAGTAGGTGCGAGACCTCGTTTCCGCACCACGCCGCCGCCGGGGCCGTCCCCGCCCACCGCACAAACACGACACGGTCCGTTGAATCCCCTCCGCTATTCGATTGCCTCCGGATTCGTTAAACTACGAAGCACGCGAAAGGCGCGAAAGGCATTGGTTGGACGGATGTCCGGCGGATGGCCGGGAACCTGCGGGCAAACTTTGAAAGAGGCAACGACTCTGGGGCAGCTTTCGTCCGTGAAGGGATCATCCCGGTACCCATTTTCGCGCCTTTCGCGTGTTTTGTAGTTCCCCATCCACTGCCTCGCGTATAGCGTAGGCGTTTTGATGACGCAGCTCCTCCGCAAAACTCCGGCATTACTGCGTGCAGCTCAGGCTCGTCGCACCAACGTGAAGGCCTCGGCAAGTTACCCGACGGTCCGAGCACCGTCTTATTGTTCTGCTTTCGTGTTATCTGCAATGTCGTTGTAGTCTCCGTGCCAGAGATCGAACTCATCACCAACCCGAACCGATTCGACATCTGGATCCTTGAGCAGTGCCGATTCAATCTTTGCTATTCTCTCATCGGGCTTTTGGTCACGGCGGCCCAACTCAATTATGAAATCAAGGCGATCCTCTTTCCCACCACCGCCACAGACACACCCGTTCTCCTCAACGACCGCAATAAACCGGTCAAAGAATTCATCCAATCCTTCTCTCGTCTTTCTTCGAATCAAAAGCTGACGCCCATAGACGGCAAACTCGCCCAATCGTTTCTTCTTTCTGATGCGCATTTTCACTATGAAGTCTTTTGCAGAACGTGAGGCCGTAGCACGAGGTGACCGCATCGAACGGAGTTGTCCACCAGCGGACTGGTTCTGCCTAATCGGAAAGCAGGTCGGCTCTCACTTTCGAGAGCGGTGTTGATGGCTCATCCGCCTCCATTACCTTGGCTTCTCTTAGGTCCTTGAGGTCTTCGTAGTCCTCCAACGCTTCCTTCATTGCCAAGAATTCCTCATACGGTAGGACGACAAATTCCTTTTTGCCGTGCTTCTCAATGACTTGTGGACGAATGCTCATACGTAGGCTTCCTTTCGATGCAAAACACGGTAGACGACAATCTCTCTGCCCGCAACCTCGAAGAGCACACGATAATTCCCGCTCCGTAATCGATACTCCGGAGAATGGTTGGTGAGCTTTTTTTGTCTCCTTTCAACCCGTTTTCCATCTCCTCGATTCGCTCAATGATCCGCTTGCGATCTTTTACCGGGGTCGCCTTGAGATCTTTCAAGGCTCTAGGCTTCAGTTGAGTGGAATACTGCATCTGTTTTTTCAGCAAAAGAGTGATCGAAGAAACACTCAGCCCCGCATTCACCGGCATCGGGGCGCGGCATGCGGCACGGGTGTTCGGCGGACGAAGGAATTTCCGGGCGTCGATAACGGCATGATTTGTTGAAATTTACGAATTTGATTTAGATGTCAAGGATTTGCGGCGGGTGCGGCGGCCTTGGGGAGGGGCGCGAACGCTTGCACCCGTGCTGGGGGCCGGGACAATATCGGGGCAACCATGAAAATCTACACCCTTCTCTTTGGCACGGGAATCGCGGCGCTCAACGCGCTTGCCCTCGTGCCGCAATTCCGGGAGCACGCCCTCCTCCTTGTCGCCGGATCGCTCGCCCTTGCCGTGTGGCTTGTCGTGCGCGCCGCTCTCGCGCCGTCCGAAACGGCGGAGATCGACTACGAGCCGCCGCCGCGCCGCGAGCCGGAGCCGCCGCCCGCGCCGGACACCCGTGCGGCGGAAGAGCGCGCCGCGCGCCACGCCGCCGTCAGCCTGCTCGCCGTTCTCCAAGAGAAAGGCCGCCTCGTCGACTTCCTCATGGAAGACGTCTCCCGTGCGGACGACGCACAGGTCGGCGCGGCGGCGCGGGTGGTGCACCAAGGCTGTGCCGCCGCCCTGCGCGAGCACATCACCGTCGAGCCCGTGAGCACGGAGGCGGAGGGCACCGTCGTCACCGTCCCCGCCGACGCCGCGACGGGCGACTACCGCATCGTCGGCAAAGGCGGAGGAAAGGACGGCCCCGCCGCCGGCAAACTCGTGCACAAAGGCTGGCGCGCCGCCTCGGTCAAAATCCCCCGCCCGCTCGATCCCGCCGACGACCGTCTCCCGCCCATCGCGCCCGCCCAAGTCGATGCCGGCTGAGGCCGGACTTGACACTATGGTCAGTCTCCGGATTCTGAACCATTGCTTTTCCTGAAACGCCGCACGGGCAGCGTGAATCGTTTCGCGTACCCGTGCTTTCCGTGCGCCCCGCCTGCCGCAACCGGCACCAACCCGCAACCGAAGGATTCCATGCCCGACGAGCCCGAAACCATCGAACGAAAGAGTCCCTTCCGTATAAAAATCAACCCGCCTGTCTTCATCGCCTCGGCTGTCCTCAGCCTCATTCTGGTGGTTTTCGCGATCATCAACCCGGATTACGCGGAGCAGTTGTTCGGAGAGGCGCAGGCCACGGTGACGGAGACCGCGGGCTGGTTCTACGTCATGGCGGTGGCCGGTTTCCTTGTCTTTGTGATCTTCCTCGGCGTTTCACGCTTCGGTCTCATCAAGCTCGGGCCCGATCACAGCACGCCGGATTACAGCAATCTCTCGTGGTTCGCCATGCTCTTCTCCGCCGGCATGGGTATCGGGCTCATGTTTTTCGGCGTGGCCGAGCCCATCATGCACTACACCGCGCCGCCGGTCGCGGTTCCCGAGACGGCCGACGCCGCGCGCGAGGCCATGCGGATCACCTTCTTCCACTGGGGCGTGCACCCGTGGGCCATATACGCTGTAGTGGCTTTGTCACTCGCCTATTTCTCTTTCCGGCACAACCTGCCGCTGACCATCCGTTCCGCGTTTTACCCGCTCATCGGCGAGCGCATCCACGGCCCCATCGGGCACGCCGTCGATACCTTCGCCGTGCTCGGGACGATTTTCGGGGTGGCGACATCGCTGGGTTTCGGGGCCATCCAGATCAACTCGGGCCTCAACTACCTCTTCGATGTCGAAGTACACAAAAATGTGCAACTCACCCTCATCGCGGTCATTACGGCAATCGCCACACTCTCCGTCGCCCTCGGGCTCGACACGGGCATCCGCCGCATCTCCGAGCTGAACATCATTCTCGCAGTCTCCCTCCTTGCCTTCGTCCTCGTCGCCGGGCCGACGATCTTTCTGCTCCAGACACTCGTGCAGAACACGGGAAACTACCTGTCCGGGATCTTCCGCGAGACCTTCAACCTCTACGCTTATGAGCCGACCGCATGGATCGGCGGCTGGACGCTCTTCTATTGGGGCTGGTGGATCGCATGGGCGCCCTTTGTCGGGATGTTCATCGCGCGCGTCTCAAGAGGCCGCACCATCCGCGAGTTTGTCGTCGGTGTGCTCATCGTTCCGGTGGGCTTCACCTTTGTCTGGATGACGTTCTTCGGGGATACCGCCTTGCATATGGTTATGATGCAAGGAATCACCGAACTGGCCGAAGCCGTCGCGGAAGACGAGTCGAAGGCGCTCTTCGCCTTTTTCGAACACCTGCCGTTCACCGGAGTGATGTCCCTTGTCGCAACGCTTCTCGTCGTCACCTTCTTTGTCACCTCGTCCGACTCGGGATCGCTCGTCGTCGACATGCTCACCTCCGGCGGCGAAGGCGAATCACCCACGTGGCAGCGCATCTTCTGGGCCATTGTCGAGGGCGTTGTGGCGAGCGCTCTGCTCCTCGCGGGCGGACTCGCTTCGCTGCAAGCCGCGGCGATCGCGAGCGCGCTGCCCTTTACCATCATCATGGTCTTCATGTGCTGGGGACTCTACCGCGCACTGAGCGTGGAGGGGACGAAGAAGACCGCCATGACGGCGGGGCGTCTCACGCCGCTCGGCCAAGGCGGGCCCGGCGCATGGAAACGCCGGCTGGAAACAATCATCCGCCACCCGAAGCGCACCGAGGTCGAGAAATTCCTCGATGAGGTCGTCGAGCCGGCCTTTGAGGAAGTCGCCGAAGAGCTGCGTAATCGCGGCCTTGAAACCATCGTCGCCAAGGACGAGAACGACCGCCTGTGGGTCGAAGTGCGTCACGGCGAGGATATCGACTTCTACTACTCCGTGCATCTGCGCGCCTACAAGCCGCCCGCCTTCGCTCTCGACAACACCAAGCCCCGGCGCATGGAGGAACTCAAATACTACCGCGCCGAAGTTTTCCTGCACGAAGGGAGTCTGGAATACGACATCATGGGCTGGGCCAAGGAGAGTATTATCAACGATGTCATCGACCACTACGAGCGGCATCTGCGTTTTATTGACACGCTGAGGGATTGACGGCGGACTGACCCCACAACATGGGCTACCTACTGCTTGTATCCATTGTCTGGGGTCTTTCCATTCCGCTCGTCAAGGGGCAGCTCACGGACCTCAATCCGTTCTTCCTCGGCTTCGCGCGTATGGCCCTCGCCCTGCCGCTCTTTCTGCCCTTTCTTGCGCGGGTGCCGGTGGGCGCGCCCGTGGCGTGGCGGCTCTTCGGCATCGGCGCGGTGCAGTACGGCTTCATGTATGTGTGCCTCTTCGCCGCCTTCCGCTACCTGCCGGCCTACCAAGTCGCGCTCTTCACCGTCACGACGCCGCTCTTCGTCGCCCTCCTCGCGCGGGAGCTGACACGCCCGCAGCTCCTCGGGGCCGTCGGCGCCGCCGCGCTCGCCATCCTCGGCGCGGCCGTCATCCAATACCAACCGGGCGGCGCAAGCCTCGCCTCATGGAAGGGCTTCCTCCTCATCCAGGCCTCCAACGCCGCCTTTGCCTTCGGCCAGGTGGCCTACCGGTCGCTGCGGCCCCGCTTCGCGGAGCGCGCGGACCACGAGGTCTACGCATGGCTCTACCTCGGCGCTATCGCCGCCACCCTGCCCTTCGCCGCCGCCCTCGACGGGTTTGCCTCCTTCGCACGGCTCACGCCGTCAAGCGGGATCACCCTCGTCTACCTCGGCGTCGTCGCCTCCGGGCTGTGCTTCTTCTGGTGGAACCGTGGTGCCACGCGCACGCGCGCGGCCACTCTCGCCGTCTTCAACAACCTCAAGGTGCCTTTCGCCGTGCTCTTTTCCATCACGCTCTTCGGCGAATACGCACCGCCGGGTCCGCTCCTCGCGGGCGCCCTCCTCCTCGGCGCGGCCCTCTACCTCGCCGAGCGCTTCGTCCGCTCGCCCCTGCCCGTCACCAGCGAAGACGACCGAAAACACTGATCTGCCGCCCCTCCGCAGGCACCCCCGGAAAGGTCTCGAATTCGCTCTTCGTAAGGTTGTCCGCGACCGCCCCGATCTCGAGATCGGCCCCGATGTCCACGGCCCACGAAATCCCCGCCGACATGCGGAAGGCGGTGTCGCCGCTGCCGCGCAGGATATTCGCAACCTGCCGCCGCAACTCCGCGTCGACGCGCAGCTCGAGCGCCTCCAACGGACGGAAAACAGTCGAAAGCGTGGCCCGGTGGCGGGCATAGTTCAAGGCGTAGTAGCTCGCGTCGACCGTCTCGTCGCCGTAGTCCTCCGACTTGTCCAGCCACATGTAACCGACCATCCACCGCCACGCCCCGTGCTCCACGGCGACCGCCGCCTCCACGCCGTGCGTGTCGATAGCGACCGGCGCCGCCCGGCGCACACTCGGCGCGTCCTCCGAGAACACCCAGTCGACAAGGGCGCGGTCCTCGCGGCGGAAGACCGCCCCGCGCGCCGTCACCGCGCCCGCCTCGTAGACCAGCCCCGCCTCGAGGTTGCGCGAAACCTCCCGCCCGAGATCAGCGTTGCCCCCGAAGAGGCCGACAGGGCTCGACTTCAGCGCCGTGTACCCGGGAACCTGCGACGACGCCGCATAGTCGAGGTGCGCCCGCCACTGCGCGCCGTCCGCCGCCCGCGACCACACCACACCGGCAAGGGGAAGGCCCCGCGTCGCGTCCTCGCTCGACGTGTCCACCGCCATGCCCGCGCGCCACTCGAGAATGTCGCCGCTGCCGAGCACGGTGCGCCACGAAGGCACCGCCGCCGCCTTCAGGTATTCCCGCGAGTCGAAATCACCGAATGTCAGCGCGCGGCTGTAGACGAGTTCGTCCGCCACCGCCGTGGCATGATAGTCCAGCGCCCACGCCCCGCCCGCGTGCCGCCCGCGCAGCCCCGAACTCCACATGCGCGTGCGGTGCGTAAACTGGTCCGAGGGCGTGTCACGGTCGAATTGATATTCATTGGTCAGTTGCCGGTAAACGACGCCCGCCTCCGCATGGGAACCGTCGCCGTAGTCCACCCGGTGCGCCGCGCCCGCGAGGACAATCCGGTATTTGTCCGTCTCCGGGAAGAGCACCCCGAAGGCCCGCCCGATATACATGCCCGGCCAGCCGTAAAACTCATCGCTGTAGCCCGCGAAGACATCGGTCGTCCCCTCCGGCCCGCTCAACCGCACCCGGCCCGAAATCCGCTCGTAGGCAAAATCGCCCCGCTCCACCGTGCCGTGCCCCTCCGCGCGCGACGCCGCCGCCTCCGCGCCGACGTCCCGGCGTCCGCCGCCGAACGAGCCGACCCAGCCCTGCCGCACGCGCTGGTAATTCAGCCCGTGGCTGCCCGCGCCCGCTTCCGCGCTTCCCGATGCCGTGATCGGCGCGAACCCGTAGCGCACCGTCGCCACCGTCGAGTTAAAGCCCTCCATGGCGTTGGCAAGGCCCGTGAGCACCTCCGGCCCCTCCAGCATCGCGGGGTCGAGCGGGATCTCCCCGAAATAGTGTCCCGTCTGCGGGTCCGGCAGCGCCAGCGGCCCAAGCTGGAAGCCCGTGTTCTCAAAGATCCCCCCGCGCACCGTCACATCCGCCTGCCGCTCCGCCGGCCCGCGCGCCTGCACGTCCACCAGCGGATCATAGCGCAACGCCGTCAACGCCGTCGCCACACCCGAAGCCGGCGTCTCGTTCGCCACACGGCCCCCGTACACCCAGTAATCCCCCAGCTCCACAACCGGAGGCTCCGCCGCAAACGACAGCGGACACACACACATCAGCATTCCAAACGATTTTCGGTCCATCCTTCCTTCCCTCCACGAACCTCCCGGATCTGTAAATGTTAATTTTTTTGATTGCTCAAAGTTTACCAAAGGTCCCCGCCAGCGACAGCGGCTGGCACCTTGACACTAGACAAAAGGATTTTGGAAAAGCCGGAAAAGGCCGGAAGACCCCAAAAAAGCCCGAAAACCAAGCACTTAGGAAAGATAGGCCTGCCCTGTTTGGAGAAAAAGATTTTGGGCTGAATCCGGGGACTTGGAAAAAAGCCGGAAACTTGTCCGGCTAATGCATGCCCTCCGCAACCCGCATGCAATGGGAGTTCACGGGCGGTGCATTCCGACCGGCCACTCGGAATTCCAAAATCTTTTTGTCCGGTTACACAGGTGCGAGACCCCGTGTCAGCACCACGCCTCCGCCGCGGCCGCTCCCGCCAACTGCCCGCGCCGAGCACCGCCGAACGCGTCCCCGCAGGACTGCTACTTTAGAGCCTCTCCCAGAGGCCGCAAGGCCCTGGGGACAGACTCTACAATACGCGGGTCGGGCACGCCAAGCGTTTTCCACATCTGCTCGCACATGCCGTTCCGCCATCCTTCCGCCAAGCCTTCCGGCCTGGCTTCCCCTTACCATCATTGTAGAGCGATCCACTCGTTTCAATGGCTTGGAAGGATCCCGCTCCAGCGGAACAAAACTCGGTAGTATCTGGTTCGTCATTACCTTGAAACGTCCGGACTTTCACCGGACAAGAAGCGCCTCGCTTCGCTCGGCGCACGCTCAGCACGTGCACCCGCTACCAGCGAGGGCGCAAGAC
Source organism: Opitutales bacterium (assembly GCA_020831525.1). Taxonomy (GTDB): domain Bacteria; phylum Verrucomicrobiota; class Verrucomicrobiia; order Opitutales; family Oceanipulchritudinaceae; genus SLLG01. Next base: position 16,552 of record JAFIGH010000017.1, on the reverse strand, counting down.
CCACTCGTGGTTGTGGTTGTAACTGGCTGAAATCATCGAAACACGACGACTGGTAGCGGGTTGTCACGATGCGGATTGTTGGCCGTTTGATATGACGGCGGGTTCATTTATCGAAAGGACTCTGTTTGTCGAGTCAACGCAAGCGTGCAGACCCAACGGTATCACAAGCTTGGGATCCGTGTGGCCGAAGTCCATGTTCGTGACAATTGCAAGACCTGATAACCCGTATTCAACGCGAACCGTATCGACAAGAGCATTGTCATATTTGCTGAACTGCGCAGGATCCAGCTCGCCTCCGGGCCGTCCGAGCAGAATCGCTCCAAGCCGCTCCAATGCACCCATGGCTGCCAACGACCTCACAAACCGTGACAGCATCGTCGGCGGCGGGGCTTCTTCGGAGGTTTCCAAGAAGAGAACTGCACCATCCAACTGCTCAAGTGAGGGCCAGAAAGAAGTCCCTCGCAACCAATCCAACACTTCCACACAGCCGCCAAACAAAACGCCTTCCATTACGCCGGCCTCTTGATGGAACTTCCAACTTGCAGATGGATGAAGCTTTCTTTTAACAGCCTGATTCCCGGGATCAGACCAATCCAATCCCTCATCAGTCCAGCCCGAACGATTTGGATTCAACCGTCCGATGGGAACATCCGAAAAGAGGGTCCTACGAACTGACTCCACCATATAGGTAAACATTCCGGTATTCTCGGCAAACCCTGACATAAAGGTGGGGCCATAAAAGGACACCAACCCCGCTTTGAAACATGCTGCATGGGAAATCGTAGTATCCGAAAACCCCATGAACACCGTTGGATTCCCGCGGATCACATTGAGATCCAAATAGGGCAAGAGCCGAATTGAGTCATCCCCACCAGTCGTGGAAATGATCCCGTCTATCGTAGGATCAGAGAAAGCGGCGATTAAGTCATCCGCCCGCGCTTTCGGATTCCGGGCAAGCCATTCCGGATCACGGAGCGCATGCTCGCTCTCGACCACCCGAACGCCGAATTCCTGCTCAAACTGACTTTTCCCGGCCTCGTAGCGATGGGGAAACTTCCCGGGACCACCCCACGACAAGGAAACTGCGGCAATCCGATCACCGGGCTTTAGTCTTTTGGGTTTGATCATTACTTTCAGGTTAACGTGAAGCACACTGGCAAGAGGGGCGTCAGCCTCTCGCAGTTGAGTGCTGCGTCTGGTTCGCGGTTTGGGTGCTGATGGAAAAGACGATGTGATGGTTCCCCCGGTGTGGTGTTTTGTCGGACAGGGCAAATCCAGCACGACGCAAAACCCCCTGAGAGCGGAAATTCGCATTTTGTGTTTCTGCAAAGAGGCGTTCAAATCCAGCTTCCTTCGCCAAATCAATCAATCCGATGATCGCGTTCGTCATCACTCCGCGGTGATTGCTGCTGGACCAGTAACCGACCTCAGCCCAGGACGCATCCGCGCTCTTGATATCGCAAGCGGCCGCAATACCACCATTCTGATCGACAACTGCAAAGACAAAATGATCATTCTTTGCCCAGCCATCTGCCCCGCGCGCAAACCAACCCGTCGCCATGGAGGGTGGATACGGTTTGTCAGAAAGCATTTTCCGAAAGAGCCAGTCATACACCAAAGGCTCGTTGCAAATCGAGGTCACCTGTGCGATCACCTTGTCAGTAGGATCAATTAGATCCAAGGCCAAAAGGGTGTATTCCTTTCCACTGAGGGCGTTTCGAATCACCCGCTGCTTTCTTTGAAAATCAATCATTTTTCCTTCGCGAACAGTGATATAGGGAATACTCAATTTCGCATTTGTCGGCATCGGCGCACGCCATACGGCCCGGGGTTCCCGCGGACAAAAGAATTTTCGCTTGTCGATAACGGCATGATATCCTTACGTTTACGATTGCAAACAGGGTGTCAAGAATTTCGCGGTGAGTGCGGCAGGGACGATGGCGCCTCCGGAAAACGCGTCACCCAACGGTTGTTTCTTATGCACGGATGGAACGGCAGGCGTGGGAACGGGAACCCCTTGGCGCCCTGACGAATCGCCATTGCAAAGGCGTTTCCGCGCGAACAGCGGGCGGGACACCCACTCCACTTTCGAGTGACCCGCGGATCCGCCGCCATCGCGGTGATCCCGCTGCACCGCCTGTGCGCGTCGGGGCGGGTCTCTTCCTCTCCCTCTTCTTCGTCTCCCTCTTCCGCCGCGACCGCCCGTTCCTGCCAACCGCATCCGTGCCTCGCTGAAGCGTCAGCCTACACCGCCGCCGAGGCCGCCCCCGCAAACCGCACGCGCCCCCGGACGATCCAAACCCGCGGCAACCGCAACGCGATTCGCGGTGACAGCCCATGGTCGACCGGCAGGCCCACCATGGAATCCCAATCCCACTATCCGCCGATCCAACCCGAAGGGCATACGCGTCAAGTTACAGGAATATCTACGCGTTGACCCAGCGTAGTTGGACGGCCTTGGCCTCCAACCCGGAGTTCCGTGTTGTCCGGTGCCGATTGCCAGGTCTTCGATGACTCTGTTGCGTGGCTGCCGACTGCTGCGCTCGACTTGAGGCTTATGCCCGGAAGGGCAACCCGCCGCGCCCGCCCGCTGTTCCACTCACCACGGGTCGGTCGCTTCGCGCTCGGCGCGGCGGCGCTCCACTTTGCTTCCGAGGTAGATGGCCGTCTCGTAGAGAATGGACATCGGCACAGCGAGGAAGAGAAAGGTGATGGGATCGGGCGTCGGTGTGACGATGGCGGCGAGGACGAGGAAAAGGACGATGCTGTAGCGGCGGAAGCGGCGCAGCTGGTCCGTATTGAGGACGCCGATATAGATGCACAGGACGATGATCAGCGGCAGTTCGAAGGCCAGCCCCACCCCGAGGACGGCGAAGGTGAGGAGCCCGTAGTAGCTGCTCGCCGTGACGAAGAGCTGGAAGCCCAGCATATCATTGAAGACCACGCTCGCGCGCAGGCCGGCGGGGAGCAGCACGAAGAAGCTGAAGGCCGCCCCGGAGAGAAAGAGTCCGAGCGCGGCGGCGCAACCGGGACGCAGCATGCGCTTCTCCGCGGGCGTCAGGCCCGGCGCGACGAAACTTCCGAAAAAGTAGAGGATCACGGGCAGGGCGAGGCCAAGCCCCCCGATGAGCATGAGCTGGAAGATCACCGAAAACACCCCGAGAAACGAGGTGTTGATGAGGCCGTCCATCGTCACGTGCTCGTAGCCGCGGGTGGCGAACTCGTAGGGCCAGAGCAGGAGTTTCGCGAATGCGGTGAGAAAGGCCATGACGAGGCCGCAGCCGATACCGAAGGCGATGAGCGACTTGAAGATCGTCCAGCGCAGATCCTCAAGGTGCTCGAGCAGCGTCATGCCTTCCGAAGCATCGCTGTCGACCATCAATTCGACCTCTTCGCTTCCTTCGTCCGTTTCGCCGCGCGGCGCGGTTGCCTTCTCCCCGTCCATATCGTCACACTCCTGCATTCACCGAAAAGCGCGGAAGATCCGGCATAAGCGCATACAAGGCAATGTCTTTCCGTTGACAGCACGGAACCGCGCCCTATGTTGCGCTGTTTTTCTCAACAACAACCGTCCTCCGGGACGAACCAACCAACTAAAGAAAAGATAGAGCGAGCATGCCTCCCAAAGCCAGCAAAAAGAAAAAACCGGCCGCGGCCAAGAAAGCCGTGAAACGCGCTTCCCGCGGTTCCGTGAAGAAGTCCGTCTACGCCTTCGGTAAGAAGACGGAAGGCAACGCAAAGATGCGCAACCTCCTCGGAGGCAAGGGCGCGAATCTCGCCGAAATGGCGGCGATCGGCCTGCCGGTGCCCCCGGGCTTCACCATCACGACGGAAGTCTGCACCCATTACTACCAGAACAAGAAGTCCTATCCCGCCGGCCTCGAAGCCGAGGTCAAAGCCGCTGTCGCAGTGGTTGAAAAGGAGCAGGGCAAGAAATTCGGGGACAAGAAGGATCCCCTCCTCTTCTCCGTGCGCTCGGGCTCGCGCGAGTCGATGCCGGGCATGATGGACACGATCCTCAACCTCGGCCTCAACGACGACACCGTCGAGGGCCTCGCGAAGAAGTCCGGCAACGCGCGCTTCGCCTACGACTGTTACCGCCGCTTCATCCAGATGTACGGCGACGTCGTCATGGGCGTGCAGCCGAAGTCCGAAAACCATCCCGAGCCGTTCGACCACGTCATGGACGGGCTCAAGGAGGAACTCGGCATCGAGGAGGACAACGCCCTCTCTGCCGAAAACCTGCAGGAACTCATCCGGCGCTTCAAGGATCTCATCAAGCAGCGCACGGGCCAGTCCTTCCCGCAGGACCCGTGGAAGCAGCTCTGGGGCGCCGTCGGCGCGGTCTTCAGCTCGTGGCAAAACGAGCGTGCCATCGTCTACCGCCAGAAGTACAACATCCCCGCCGAGTGGGGCACCGCCGTCAACGTCCAGGCCATGGTCTTCGGAAACATGGGCGAGGACTGCGCCACCGGCGTGGCCTTCACCCGCGACCCGGCCAACGGCGAGAAGGTCTTCTACGGCGAGTACCTCATCAATGCCCAGGGCGAAGACGTCGTCGCGGGCGTGCGCACGCCCAAGCCGATCGCGCAGCTCGGCGACGAAATGCCCAAGGCCTTCAAGGAACTTGAGCGCGTGCGCAGCAAGCTCGAGCGCCATTTCCGCGACATGCAGGACTTTGAATTCACGATCGAGAACAAGGTCCTCTACATGCTGCAAACGCGTAACGGTAAGCGCACCGGCCTCGCCGCTGTGCGCATCGCCGTGGAGATGAACCGCGAGAAGCTCATGAAGGAAACCACGGCCGTGCAGAAGATTCCGGCCGAGTCCATCGATTCGCTCCTCGTCCCGATTTTCGACCCCAGCGCGCTCAAGTCCGGCAAGGTCATCGGCACCGGCCTTCCCGCCGGTCCCGGCGCCGCCTCCGGCAAGGTCGTCTTCACCGCCAATGCCGCCCTGCGCGAAGTCAAGGCGGGCCATAAGGTCGTCCTCTGCCGCACCGAGACCTCGCCCGAGGATCTCAAGGGCATGATCGCCGCCGAGGGTATCCTCACCAGCCGCGGGGGTGTCAGCTCCCACGCCGCCCTCGTCGCCCGTCAGATGGGCAAGGTCTGCGTCTGCGGGGCCTCCGGTATCAAGATCGACTACGAGCGCCGCACCCTCACCGCGGGCGAGGTCATCCTCAAGGAAGGCGACCACATCTCCATCGACGGCACCACCGGTGAAATCTTCGAGGGCGCCATCGCCACGACCGAGAGCGAAGTCAACCGCGTCCTCCACGGCCGCATGTCGGGCAACAAGAGCGAAACCTTCCAGCTCTTCGAGACCGTCATGGGATGGGCCGACAAATACCGCACGCTCAAGGTCCGCACCAATGCCGACTCGCCGGAAATGTCCAAGGCGGCCGTGGCCTACGGCGCCGAGGGTATCGGCCTCTGCCGCACCGAGCACATGTTCTTCGAGGGCGACCGCATCTCGCACATGCGCGAAATGATCCTCGCCAGCGACGAAGACCAGCGCCGCAAGGCCCTCAAGAAGCTCCTGCCCTACCAGCGCAACGACTTCAAGGGGCTCTTCCGCGCCATGGAAGGCCGCCCGGTCACCATCCGCCTCCTCGATCCGCCCCTGCACGAGTTCCTCCCGCACGACGACACCGCCCGCCGCGGTCTCGCCGAAAAGCTGGGTGTCTCGCAGGAGGCCATCAACGAGCGCGTTAAGTCTCTCCACGAGGAAAACCCGATGCTCGGCCACCGCGGCTGCCGCCTCGGCATCACCTACCCGGAGATCACCGAGATGCAGGCGCGCGCCATCTTCGAGGCTGCCGCCGCCCTCGCCAAGCTCAAGAAGCCGATCCCCGTCCAGCCCGAGGTCATGATCCCTCTCATCGGCTTCGCCAAGGAGTTCGAGCACCAGGCCGAGGTCGTCCACCGCGTCGCCGCCGAAGTCATGGCCGAGAAGAAGGTGAAAATCAAATACACCGTCGGGACCATGATCGAGATCCCGCGCGCGGCCCTCACCGCCGACGATATCGCCGCCAAGGCCGACTTCTTCAGCTTCGGCACGAACGACCTTACCCAGACCACTCTCGGCCTCAGCCGCGACGACATGGGCTCGTTCTTCGACGAATACAAGGAGCAGGAAATCTTCAACCAGAACCCCTTCGCCAGCCTCGACACGGTCGGCGTCGGCAAACTGGTGAAGACCGCCGCCGACCTCGGCCGCGAAGCCAAGCCCGGACTCAAGCTCGGCATCTGCGGTGAGCACGGAGGCGACCCGGCCTCCATCAACTTCTTCCACAACGCCGGGCTCGACTACGTGAGCTGCTCGCCGCCGCGCGTGCCTGTCGCGCGCCTCGCCGCCGCCCAGGCCGCCCTGCGCGCAGCCGGCAAGTAGAGCCAACCGCGCAAAGGCACCCTTTGCCCTCCCAGCCCCCGCCGCGCCACCCGCGGCGGGGGCTTTTTTTTGCGCAGCCCACTTCATGTTCGCGTGAAGACCGGGCATTGTCCGGGCGTCGTCGGATGGCTTGCCGTCCGGGCGGCAGAGCCGGGCGCGTAGCCCCGCGATTCGCCCCGCCAATGAAATCTCTGCCGCCGCGCTCCGCCCGTCGCAAGAGCGGGCGCAACATCAAATCCCGACGTTCTCGCGGCGCTCGGCAGAGCGGATTTCGTGGAAGGCGTAGAAACGGTCGGCACCTTCGTCGCCCATGTAGCGGCGGAGGGTCTTTTCGTTGGTCTTGGCGAGGTCGACAAGGACGAGGCCGTCGATGCAGTCGCTGAACTCGGGGTCGACGTTGAAGCTGAGGATTGTGGCGTTGAGCTTTAGGTACTGGCGCAGGAGCACGGGCACGCCCCGTTCCTCCCGCTCAATCTCGGAGATGAGCGCGGAGACATCCTCGATGTCCTCGACCGCCCGCCGGAAAGAGCGACGGTCGAGCCCGCCGAAGGAGCGGGAGCGCGGCGGTTTGCGCGCGCGCACCTTGTCTGCCAGCTCGGGGTCGAGAGAATGCTCCTTCAGGTACATGACAATAAGGCTCTTCGAGAGGCTGTCGTACTCGCGGCTGATGGAAACGGGACCGAAGAGCACGCGGTAGCGCGGATGTCGCGCGATGAACTGACCGATGCCGCGCCAGATCAGGCTGAGCGAAACAGGCTTGCGCTGGTAGGCGGCGACGACGAAGGACCTCCCCAGTTCCACGGCAGGGTCTAGCTGGCGGAGGACACCCGGCTTGTAGCGGAAAAGTGTGGCAGTGTAGAAGCCCTGCTCGCCGTGCTCGGCGAGGATCTCGTCGGAGAGCCCGAGGCGGTAGGCGCCGACGATCTCTTCCGCCGCCCGGTTCCACATGAAGAGGTGGATGTAGTAGGCGTCGAAGCGGTCGAGGTCGCGGCCGAGACCGGTGCCCTCCCCCACTTCGCGGAAGGTGATCTCGCGCAGGCGGCCGACCTCGTCGAGCAGGCGGGGGATCTGAAACGAGCGTGCAAAATAGACGGCGAAATCGCCCTGCTCGGCAAGAAGCTGTTCAGCAGGCAGAAGGCGCACTTCTTCGGCCATATCCTCCTTCGGCGGTCCCGCCGGAATGGGTTGCGTGCGGGGCGTACGGCGGCGGCGCGCGAATCGAAAGCTCGTCTTTTCAGCGATCCGCCGGTTGCGGAGTATATAGGTCTTGAGACGAAGGTAATCGGTGGCTTGGTCCGACGTGCCGAACCTCGCGAGCCGCGCCGGACGGATCGGATGCCCCACGCGGAGGGACACCTCGCACCCCCGCTTCCCCAGCAACTCACGCGGGAGCAGGAGCGTACGGATTCGCGGGTGCAACAGGCCAAGCACTTGGAAAAGCACGGAGTTACGGCCCTCGAAATACACCGGCACGACGGTTGCCCCCGAGCGCCGCACGAGCCCCGCCACAGTGGGTGACCACGGGGGATCGGTGACGCGCCGGTTGCGCGCATGAAAGTGTGACACCGTGCCGGACGGAAAGACCCCAAGGGCATGGCCGCCGCGCAGCCATGCGAGGCAGGCGCGCATCCCGCCGAGGTTGTTCTTCTTTGCATCCGCCCCGCCGAAAGGATCGACCTCGATGATGAGCGGCTCGATGCCCCGGATGCGCGCGAGCAGGTAGTTGCCCAACAGCTTGCTGTCCGGCCGGGCGCGTTGCAGCAGATCGCCAAGGATGACACCGTCGAGCGCCCCGAAGGGATGGTTGGCGACAATGACGACCGGCCCCGTTTTCGGAATGCGGGCGAGGTCGGCCTCCGACACACGGTAACGCACCCGCAGAATATCGAGCCCGGCCCGATAAAAGCGCTCCGGCGACGGATCGAGCGCCCGCAGCTCACGGTAGGCGCGGTTGAGCGCGCGCAGGCGGATCAACGGCTCCATGAGCCCGCACACACACCTGAGCAACAGCCGGAGCACGGGGTTGCGGACCAACCCCCCGATGTCCACCAAATCCCCGTCAACGGAGGAACGAGTCTCTTCAGGCATGACAACCCAAGGAGTTGACAGATGGGCGTATGGAGACGAGCAAATTCGGATCGTCCCGGCCCGCCGCAAAAGTGAATTCTCCGTGACAACGCAACCGGTTCGTCACACCGGCGGCCACAACCCGCGGATGCGCCCGCACCCCTGCGAACAATGAATCAACCCACCTTCCTGTTCTGGCAACGCTGGCTACTCGCCGTCAGCGTCCTGCAAATCTTTGTCGGTCTTCTCATCGCCCTCGCTCCGGACAGCGTTCTCTTCGCCGCCCACACACGCGCCCTTGCCGCCACTTGGTTCGACGGCGGCCTTACTGACGACGCGACCGCTCTACGGCGTTTTTTCTTCGGCATCATAGGCGGTACGATCGCGGGCTACTTCTTACTCCAAACGCTGATCGTGTGGATTCCCTTCCGCCGAAGGGAACGATGGGCGTGGCACGCTGTCCTCTGGGCACTTCTCCTTTGGTTTACGGTCGACAGCACGATGTCGGTCCGTCACGGCGCGCTTTTCAATGTCTGGATGATCAATATCTGGCCCGCTGTGCTGACGGCAGTACCGCTGGCCATGACCCGCCGCGCATTCGCCCGCGGCCCGTCGTAATGCCCGCGGACACTTGCATTCAACCCGGATTCCTGCAAAAGTTTCTCAATCGCGAACACGCAAACCCCGCCTGTTATGAACAACATTCTCTTCCGCACCCTTCTCTGCCTGCCGGCCCTCGGCTTGCTCGCCGCCTGCGCGCCGGAGGAACGTGAAACCGAGGCTCCCATGCGTATCGGCTACGAAATCACCGTCCGCTCGCTCGGCTACGACCTGACGCTTCAGGAACTGCGCGAGTCAGAGGACACACTGTGGACGCTCTCCACGCTCACGCCGCCCGCCGGGATGGCCGGCATGGCGCTGGACGCGCTGCGTCTCAGCGTCGACATCGAACCCACCGACAAAACAGTCCGCCACATCATCGTGGGATCGGCGGACTGGACGTATGAGGCACCCGAAGACCTCATCTTTGTCACGACACCGGAAGAAGCTCCGGCGGAGTTTCTCGAAAGCAATGTCGTCTGGGACCGCGAGGATCCGACCCTCGAACTGCCCTTTACCGAACCCGACCTCTGAGGGCACCGGGGCTCTCCGGCCCTCCTCCCGTCTGTCAACCCTCCTCCCGGAGCAGTAGCAGGGGCGAATGGGTCGCAATGCGGCGGCTGTTGAGCAAGCCCGTCGCCAGCGTGAGCAATGCCATCACGAGCACGGACAGCGCGATGATGGCGGGATTGGCGACAAACTCGCTCTCGAAGACAAAGCGGGACAAACCCCACCCCGCGGCCAACGCGAGGATCCCGCCGACAAGTCCCGCGCAGGCCCCCACGAGCGCGTATTCGACGGCCATGACCGACCGGATCAATCCCGCGCGCGCCCCCAGTGTGCGCAGCAAGGCACTCTCGCGGATGCGCTGGTAGCGGCTCGTGACAATCGCCGCCGCGAGGACGAGCAGCCCGGTCAGTATAGTGAAGGCGGCCATGAACTGGACGACAAACCCGGCACGCCCGAGGAGGTCGTCAATCGTTTCGAAGATGAGGGTTAGGTCGATGACGCTGAGGTTGGGAAAGGCGGCGACAATGCCCTGCTGGAGTTCGGCGGTCTGCGCGCGGTCGCGCACGCGCGTGGTCACGGCGAAGATCGTCGGCGCGGCCTCGATGGTGCCGGGAGCGAAAACCACCCCGAAATTCTGGCGGCCCGCCTGCCAGTTCACCGTCCGGCTGCTCGTGACGATGGATTCGACGGGCACGCCCTGCACGTCCCAGAGTAGCCGGTCGCCCACGCGCGCACCCATATCGGCAAGCATGTTTTCCGCGATGGAAACGGAATACGGCTCGCCCCCGGTGTGGCGGGACACCCACCCGCCCTCGGCGACGGTTTCGTTGTCGAGCAGTTGCCCCCGGTAGGTCGTGCGAAACTCCCAGCGCGTCACCCACTCGCGCACGCGCACATCGGGGTCACGGCGCAACTCTGCCATGGACCGTCCGTTCACGGCACTGAGGCGCATCGTGATAATGGGAAGCCGGTCCTGCAACACGTGGCCCCGGTCCGCGAGAAACTCCTCCACCTCGTCGACTTGATCGGGCTGCACGTCGAGGAGAACGACATTGGCGGCGTCGCCGGTGTCCGTGAGGCCCACCTGCTCAAGGAGATTCGCGCGGGCAAGAAAGAGCGTGTTGATGAGAAACGCCCCCGCCCCAAGGGTAACGACAAGATAGATCGTCCGGTTCTGCGGCCGGTGCAGGTTTCCGAGGGCGAGACGCCATGCAAACGGTCCCTCCCGCGGCGTCACCGCACGCAACAGCCGGCGCAGCCCGCCGGCGAAGAGGGCGAGGGCCGCAAGCGTGGCACCGAATCCGAGCGAAAAGGCCAGCCCGTGGCCGAATTGGTTCGTCTGCATCAACGCAAAAGTCACCAGCAACCCGGCCAAACCCGCGTAGACGAGCAGGATGAGCGGGTCCTTCCATGGGCGGGGAATCGTGCCGTCAAAATCCGCACGGATTGTCGCGAGCGGACTTATGTGCCTCACCCCGAGCAGCGGGATGAGAGCAAAGGCGAGGGCCACCAGCCAGCCGAAGACCAGTCCGCCCGCGACCGCTCCCCAACTCACCGCGACATGCAACTCGAAAGGCAGGAATCCCCGCAGAAAAACCGGCAGGAGAAACTGCACGCCGATGCCCAGCGCCGCCCCCGCCACGGCCCCGACCACCGCCGTTCCCGCCACCTGTATGAGGAAAATCCGGAAGCCGCTCCACACCGACCCGCCGAGGCACCGCAGGAGCGCGACGGTGACAAGCTTGCCGCGGACGTGCACCTGTACCGCCCCGCCTACCCCGAGACCGCCGAGGAGCAACGCGACAAAGCCGACGAGGTTCAAAAAGTCAAAAAGGTTGCCGAGAAGGCGCTCGAGATTGCGGCGGCGGCTTTCCACTGTCTCCGCGCGCACGCTCCCTTCCATAAAGATCGACTCGCGGGCTTCCCGCAGAAGTTCCCCCCGCCGCTCGTCGAGACCTTCTGCAAAGGCGAAATACTGCCGGTGGCGCACCATGCTGCCCGCCTGCACAAGGCCGGTCCGCTCCACCTCGTCCCACGCAATATAGATGCGCGGCGCGAAGGCACCGGTGATCTCCGATTCACCCGCGACACGCCGCAGCGAGCCCGCCACCGTAAATTCCGCCTCGCCGAGGCGCACCGTATCACCCGGCCCAAGGCCCATTTGCACAAGCAGGCTGTCCTCCACAACGACCTCGCCCGACGCCGGTTCACGCAATCCGACGGGTTCGGTGTCAAAGGCCCCGTAAAAGGGAAAGCCTCCGCGCACCGCACGCACCTGCACAAACCGCGACGCCTCACGCCCCGGGAAGGCGGCCATCGACTGAAAACGGACCTCCGCCGCCTGCTCGCCGCCCATCCGCCGGAAGAACGCTTCGAGACTGCTGTCAAACGGACGCCGCGCCTCCAGCACAAGATCCGCGCCGAGGAGGGCGCGCGTCTGTTCCTCCATAATCCGCCCCAGATTGTCGCGCAGCGACCCGATGGCCACAAGCGCGGCGATGCCGAAGAGGATACACAGCGCGCTGAGCACAAGAACGCGCCGGTGCCCGCGGCTGTCGCGCCAGGCCATGCGCAGCGACCAACCCGGGCGCGGTGACGGCCGGGGAATACGGTTGCGGGATGGATCGCTCATCGGTTCACCACTTCGCGTTGACCGGGCGCGGGTGCGCCACCGACGTCCGCCCCGTCCTCGCGCACATGCCCGCGCTCGATGCGGAAGATCCGCGCCGTCTTCGCCGCCAACGCCGCGTCGTGCGTCACAAGGACAAGCGTCGTTTCGCGGGAACGGTTGAGCGAAAAGAGAATCTCCGTGATCTGGTCGCTCGTGTCGGCGTCGAGGTTCCCCGTCGGCTCGTCCGCGAAAAGGATGTCGGGATCATTGGAAAAAGCGCGCGCGAGGGCCACCCGCTGCTGTTCGCCGCCGGAAAGCTGCACCGGATAATGATCCATGCGCTCCGCCAGCCCGACCTCTTCCAGCCGCTCGGCGGCACGCCGCCCGGCCCGGCGGTCGCCCCGCAGCTCCAGCGGCACCATCACGTTCTCCAGCGCGGTGAGCGTCGGGATAAGCTGGAAATTCTGAAAGACAAACCCCACGTGCGCATTGCGCACGGCCGCGCGCTCGTCCTCGGAGAGCGCCTCCAAGCGGTGCCCGCACAGCCGCACCGACCCTCCGGAGGGATCGTCCAGGCCCGCGCAAAGCCCCAGCAGGGTCGTCTTGCCGCTGCCCGAGGGGCCGACAATCGCCGCCGTCGAACCACGTGCGAGCGCAAAACTCGCCGCGCTGAGCACCGTCAGCGGACCGTGCGCCGTCGTATAGGTCTTTGAGAGCCCCTCAAGGCCGAGGATCGGTTCCAGGTCATTCATGTCACAAAGCAATACGCTCATTGCCCGCCAACGCAAACCACGCCCTCAGCCGGTGCCGTGCGTCGCGGGCTTGTGCCGCCGTGAATTCCGCGCATCCTCCACAGACCATGGAAACACCGCTCGACCGTCTGCGCAAAGCTCTGCCGCCGGAGGCTATCGACACCTCCGCCGAGGCCACCTTCCGCGCGTCGCTCGACAACCTCCGCCTCAGCCGTTGTCCGGAAGCCGTCATATCTCCGGCGGACGAAGACGGCGTTGCGGCGGTCCTCGCCCTCGCCAACGAATACCACTTGCCGCTGACCACGCGCGGTGCCGGCAGTGCGACAACCGGCGCGGCCACGCCCGCGGAGGGCGGGTGGGTCATCGACCTCTCCGCATGGAAACAACTGGCCGTGCGCGAAGAAACGATGTCGGCCTTCGTGCAGCCCGGCGTCACCGTGAAAGCGCTGGACGACGCCGCGGCGGGGACGGGGCTCGCCTACCCGCCCGATCCCGGCTCGGCCCGCCACGCCACCCTCGGCGGCACCATCGCCTGCAACGCCGGCGGCCTGCGCGGGGCCAAATACGGGGTCACGCGCGACTACGTCATGGGATTGGAAGGCTTCCTGCCCACCGGAGAGTTCGTCCGCTGGGGCGGAAATCTGCGGAAGTTCGCCTGCGGCTACAACATCCGCGACCTTTGGATCGGCTCCGAGGGAACCCTCGGCATCATCACCGGCGCAATCCTCCGCCTCATCCCCCGCCCCGCCGCCCGCCGCACCACCCTGCTCGCCTACAAGGACGAACACGCCGCCCTCGCCGCCGCCGCCGCCATCCGAGCGCGCCGCGTCATCCCGAGCATCCTCGAATTCCTCGACCGCGAAACCGTCGCCGCCACGCTGCGGCTCTGGGGCCGCGTCGCGCCGGAGAAGCTGGCGGCCTTCCCGGCCTCATGGGCCCAACATGTCCCCGCCCTCCTTCTCGTCGAAACCGACGGCGAACCGGCCCAGGCCGACGCCGAAATGACGGCGGTTCTCCAAGCCGCGGGCGGGCACGCCACGCACCGCCACACCGCCGCCTCCGACGACGAAGCCGAAACCCTCTGGACCGTCCGGCGCGGATGCTCGCAAGCCATGTTCGAGCTCGGCGACACCAAACTCAACGAGGACGTCGTCCTCCCGCTCGACGCCCAGACCCATTTCTTCGAAGCCGTCGACCGCCTGCGGCACGAAACCGGCCTGCCCATGCCCACCTTCGGCCACGCCGCCGACGGCAACTTCCACGTCCACATCATGTACGACGCCGGGAACCCCGCCCACCGCGACAAAGCGCGCGACGGCACCCGCCGCCTCATGGAACAAGTCGTCGCCCTCGACGGCGCCATCAGCGGCGAGCACGGCATCGGCCTCGCCAAGAGCCCGTTCATGCAACTCCAGCACGGCACCGCCGAACTCAGCCTCATGAAACGCATCAAAGAAACCTTCGACCCGAACAACATTCTCAATCCCGGAAAGCTTCTCGAACCTTTCGAAATCTGGAACCACCCGCGCACCAAGGTCCGCCTGCCGTGGGACCATTGAGCGGTCGCGGAAACCGCAGCACCACGCACACGAGCCGTCGTCAACCGCAGCCGTCCCCATGAGATTTTACATACGCAGGCAAATCTCCGCATCCGGCCTCGCGGTTGTTGGATTCATTGGCTTCGTATCGGTTTCGCATTTGTTATGTTGAAAAAGTCAGAACGCGGCGATCGGCCTCATCGTCGACGCCGACGGCGCGCAGGCCGGCATTGACTCGGCAAATACGGCACACATGGATCCCCATTCCCGATTATGCAGAAAAAGATTCCCGTATATCAAATCGACGCCTTTGCGGAAGGTCTCTTCACGGGCAATCCGGCGGCGGTCTGTCCCCTGGAAGATTGGCTGCCCGATTCGGTCCTCCAGTGCATTGCCGCCGAGAACAATCTCTCCGAGACCGCCTTCTACACCGATACCGGCGGCGACTACGACCTGCGCTGGTTCACGCCGCAAAAGGAGGTCGACCTCTGCGGCCACGCCACTCTCGCCGCCGCTTACGTCGTCTTCGCACGCGGCGGCGGTGCCGGTGGAGCGCTGACCTTCCGCTCGCGGAGCGGACCGCTTCAGGTTTCCCGCGATGGAGATTCCCTCACGCTCGACTTTCCCGCACAACCGGGAGCCCCCTGCGAACCGCCCGGGGGCCTGGCCGAAGCCCTCGGCGCCGCTCCGCAGGAATGCTTCCGTGCGGCAGACTACATGGCCGTCTACGAAGACGCCGCCGCCGTCGCCGCCCTGCGCCCCGACCTCCGCCGCCTCGCCGAGATTGACACGCGCGGTGTCATCGTCACCGCCCCCGGAAACAACTGCGACTTTGTCAGCCGCTTCTTCGCACCGCGCTACGGTGTCGACGAGGATCCCGTGACCGGGTCCGCCCATTGCACCCTCACCCCCTACTGGGTACATCGCTTGAACAAATCCGTCCTCGAAGCCCGCCAACTCTCCAAGCGCGGTGGCCGCCTGCGCTGCCGTGCCGAAGGCAACCGTGTCCACATCTCTGGAAAAGCCGTGCCCTACATGGAAGGCACCCTCCGCACAGGCCTTTAGAAACCCCTCCCGAACAGCTGTTCACCCGGCAGTGATCAAGGCTGAACTTCAGATTGTTAGCAGGCAGGCGGAGTTGCCCTGATGCAGTCGCTCACAATCCGCTTGACGACCTCCGTCCAGCCGCGGATTAAATGCAGCCAATCCGCAAATCATGCTGCACACCTCCGCCAGTGTTGAACTCGACCATGCGCTGGGTGTTCTTGTGCAATGCCTGGCCCCTCACGACGGTGCTCCGGGCGGTCCGGCTTTGCGCGATCTTCTCCAGATTCTCTTTGCGGGCAGCCTCATGCGGGAGGAAGGCAGAGCTGTCCGGGTGCGTGTCATGCTATCGCCTCCCGATGCCTTTGCCGGGCACACCGGGCCGCCACACGGCTTCCATGCCGTCCGCTTCGAGCTACCCCTGCGATTGAGCGCGGGCGAGGTGAAACGCATCAGCCCCGCCACCGATTATGCCCGGTCGCTCGTGGGGGTTTGGGCCGATGCGGACGGGTTCTACATCTGGGGCCTGCTCAACAGCGGGCCGCGCTGGCTCAACCGCGCCTCCGGCGGGCGGCGGATCGCCCAGCCGGCCCAGCCCTATCCCGTCATTCAGGTCCGTGATCCCGGAGTGTTGGCCATCCTGCTCAAGGACGAACTTGTCAGTGAACTCAGGGGATTGACCATCCAGCGGCGCGGCGTCGATGTGCTTGCTTCAAAATGGCTGGAGGAGCGCTTCCTTGGTCCGCGCGCGGAGTTGGTCCGGTCTATCGATCCGGAAGGCCGCAACCATCCTCTCGCGCCCGAAGAGCAGGCCGACCTCGTGCACCGGCTGGCGGTGCAGTTCGGCCGACGGATGCTCAGCCTGGCGCGAAGCAGCGGGCACGGCGGATCGGTCGTCTTTTTTCCCCCGGGACGCGATGGTCTCGAGGTCGCTTCCCGATGGATCCTGATGAAGTATGCCACCCCGCCGGGCGAGCTTCTCGCCCTAGCAGCCTGTCGGCTTTAGAATTCGTAGTTTGAAAGCGGTATTCGGGCTT
>JAFIGH010000016.1 GCA_020831525.1 Opitutales bacterium | reverse complement strand
AACGCACCGCGCGAAGCGCTTGTCAACCTAAACTGACAGTATTGGGCGGGACGCCCGCGCTTCCAGCGGATCACCTGCTTATCCGAGCGCCATTCGGATTAGACGTCCCGTCCGCCTCAGCAGAAAAGATCGCGCCCGATGGTGCCTTTCCAGCGCGTGCGTCCGCTATCTTCTGTGTACAGTGCGACGTACTGGTCGATTCGCGCTTTCGCGTGGGCGCGGTCGTCATCTTCGAGCTGCACGGCGTCGAGGTAGCCCGCGCGCGTTTCCCAAAACGCACGGAAGTAACCCTGCTGGCGGTCAAGGCGCTCCCCGTACCAGTCGCTCTTCAGCAGGCTCTCCCGCGTGAAGAGGGCACGCACTTCAGGGTCGTGGTAGCCCTTGCCCTCCCACTTGCCGTGCGCCATAATGTGCAGGAGCGCCTTCAGCGGCGGGCAGGCGAGGTCGATGCTTCCGTCCTCAAAATAGTGGCCCGCGACGCGCCGGTGCGTCTCCATGATATTGTGCATGCCGTCGACGAAATCATCCATCCCCTGTTGCTCGGGTTTGAGCATGCCTTCATCAAAAAGAATGCCGGGGTTGGCGAAAATCCGCCCCATGAAATAGGCCACAAAGGCATCGTTGATCCGGTAGCCGAGGAGGCTTGCCGGAACAGACTCTCCCTTGTATTCAAAATCTTCCATGCGGTCAAGAAAACCATTTTCGATGAGCCAGTCCGGGTTGCGCTCATGCAGGCGCATGCGGCACCAGATCTCGGGCACAAGCAGGCTGATATCGTGGTCGACACGGAACTTCGGCCCGACGTAGCCCGCCGCGGTGATAAACGGCTTGTAGCCCGTGAGGATCATGGAGATGAGGGCGTTGTTCAGGTCGACGATGGGCTGGAGCATGTTAAACGGTCCCTTCGTCAGACCGCCCTCCGATCCCGCCCCCGTCGTCGACGGACTCTTCCCCGTCATGCTGGAGATGAACTCCATAAAAGCCTCCGGCAAAGGCAGGTAGTGTATGGGATTGAAAACGGCAAGGTTGCGGATCGCCCCTTCGGGCGGGTTATTCCGGCGGCCCGGAAGAACGGCGCTCACCGTGAAGACGCTTCGCACATCCTTCTCCAACCGGTGCAGGAGGCGGTGCCCGACCTCCGCAACGTAGGGATCGCGCGGATACTCAAGCGTGGACACCGTTTGCAGATAGCGCGGATTCTTTGACGGCTTGCCCTCGACAATACGTGGGTTGGACGACGAAACGACATACTTCGGGTGCCGCTCCGGATGCTCCACAAACTCGCGGATTCGCTCTTTCATGGGATCGGTGAAGTAGTCGAAACGTACGGCGTCCTCCACGATCTCCCGTGCTTCTTCGTGGGTGAGCGGCTGGAAATTGGAGACAAAACTTCCCGCCCGCGCCATGTCTTCCTCGGTCTTCTTGTCGTAGCCGCGGACGATGGCGTCGTCCGGGCGCTGAAATAGGCGGTTCTCACAGTTGAAGACGACTTTCAGGGAAGGATGCTGCTCCGCGAGACGGGAGGATACGCCGCCGAGGACCTCGTTCGGCACGGTAATCGACGCCGTGATATCGTCCTCCGCCTGGATCTTGGACGCGGGCGCGAAGTCCTTGCGCAGACTGAAAACACGCCATGAGCCGTCGGACTCGTAGCCCACGCGCAGGTAGCTGGCGACGACCTTGGCGTTGCGGTACTTCAACACATGCCCCGGATTTCCGTTGATAACGTCGACGGAGAAGCGGGAGCGCCAGTTGTCGCCCCAGTCCTGCTTGTAGAACCGCTTCACGATGAGGACGAGTTCCTTGAGATGCGGCGGTATCGATTCGATGAACTCATTATGCTCATCCGTGAAGTCGGGGCTGGGGGTGAAGAGCTTCACGACAGAGCCGAGGGTCCGCTCCGCGCTGAGAACGGAGCGCCCTTTATCACGGCGGCGCTCCGGGTCGCGGAAACGGGCGCTGTAGTCGCGTTTGAGAATCGTTTCGACGGCGTCAAAATCCTTCTTGAAGTCTTTCACGTAAAACGGCGCATGGATAATCGCGTCGGCGATGGACTTTGAGATTTCCGACTTGCCGCCGCCCGACACCGTGCAGGGCTTGTGGCAGAGAGTCGCCTCGGGCGATGTTCCGATAAGACGCCAGCGCCGGCCCACAGCGGGCTTCTTCAACTCCACTTTGTAGCCCGTCGGCAGGATGTAGAGACGGTCGGCGAGGAGCTTGATTGATTGCGCCTCTCCCTTCCGTTTCCATGAAATCCGCTGCTCGGACAGGGAAAAGTGCGCTCCCTCGGGAATGTAGTTGATCTCTGGATACACCGTATCGACCCCGTACCCCTCCGGCATCACTTCGATATGGTCACCCTCCCGCTTGAGCATCCCGCCAAAGTCGTATCCCTCTTCGCTCATCACGTCGGTGAGGCGGAAATCCTCGCCCAGATCATAACTCGGGAAAGCCAGCGCGCCGCCCGCGTGCTCCTCCTCGGCAAGGCCCATGAGGTTTGCCGCAAAGCTGATCTGCGTCTTCACCTCCTTCTTGCAGTAGCCGAAGTAGTTGTCGGCGATGAGCGTGACGACGACACCGCCCGCGTCGCGCGCGGTCACCTTAAAAGCGCCGCCGTCGTTGTACTTTTCGTCCTCCGTTTCCCAGCACATTCCGTCGCGTTTCTGCCGATCGGTCGCCTCCGACACATGCGGCAGCCCCATCTCCTTCTTCGTCACGCGGACAAGGTGCGGCGCGAGGATGACGCAGCCCGTGTGGCCGCTCCAATGATCAAAGTCCAGCCCGGCATCGTTTTCCGGCAGGAACGGGTCGCCTGCGTTGCCGAAGATCGACTCCACGAAATCAAGGTTGCTCACGAGGTTACCGGGCGCGAAGAAGCGCGTCTCCATGCGCTGCTCGTTCATATAGCCCGGAACTTCCGGCGCCACCACCGGACGAAGGAGGAGCGACACCCACGCGCGCGCCTTTTTCTCCTGGTTCGCCGTAAGGGGCAGCTCCATGAGCGATTCCGGCGGATTGAGGGCGGCGCGGAGGAGGCGCGCGAAGGTCTTCATGGGCACGGCCTTTTTGTCGCCCGGAATCGGCAGCCCGCCTTCCGCGATGTGAAATACGCCCTCCGTCGTGCGCCTGTCCTTCACGGGATTGTGCAGCACGCCGTTAGCCAGCCGGTAGCTCTCAATGAGTTCCGAGCGATAGACATCGGAATCCGTCGGGAGCGAAAGCACCCGCGCGATGCCATGCTGCGGCAGCGCGAACGTGCGGCCCGGCAGGCGGCTCACCGGTCCGTCGTCCAGATCCCCGAGGTACTCCTGGAGAAACGCCTCGATGCGCTGGTCGGCGGGCGGACGGATGTCCTCAAGGTAACGCGCCCGCGCCCGGTATTGCGCGACAAGGGTGCGGCCCACCTCGGAAAACGGGTAGTTCCCCTCATCCCCCGCAATGGGCTGCCCCATCGAGGCGAGGCGCAGGTTGATCAAATCCAGTTCCCTGCCCGCATAGACCACCGAATGGCGGGTCTCCGGGTCGAATCCGATGGCGCGGACATATTCCTGTGGTTTAAGCGACATATTTCAATTCCTCCCCTTGTGCGTGTTTCGGTGTGGTTTGTTCCCGACGCCTCCTTACGGAACGCTTGGCACCGCCATGGTCAAGGAAAACGCCCGACTCCGCCCGATTTCCCCAAAAACAGACCCCGCCGCCAAAAAAACCTTGATCGCCCTCCCCCGTTCTGCCTTTCTGTCCGGTTTTACGGGCACCCGTAGCTCAATTGGATAGAGCACCTGACTACGGATCAGGAGGTTATAGGTTCGACTCCTATCGGGTGTGCCACTTCAAAGAGAAGTGCGCAAACGGCTGGCAAGAAGCCACTTCGGAATCGCCCCCTCCCCCTTCCCATCCCGGCGCAGCATCGCCTGAAGCCGACGGTCCGGTCGGGGCAGCGGTAGAGGAAGAGGAAGAAGAAGAGAAAGAGGAAGGCCTACGCGCAGAGTCGGTCCAGCGGACTCACGGTCCGCTCGCGCAGGTCCGCCATGACGTGCAGGTAGATCATTGTCGTTTCCACATGCGCTTGGCCGAGGAACTCCTGCACCGAAGCCGCTTTGCGTTCGCCCTTCAAATGCCCCATATACCATAGAATGATGACCTTGTACGACGTCTTCAAGGCTTCCGCGAGGCCCTTCCTCGGCAAGCCTGTCCGACCAGTCGGGAAATGAAACAGTTATCATAGCGGGTTATGGCGATGAGTATCTGTGCACTCATTTCAAACCTCAACGGCACAAAAAGTCTCCCACCACGCGCACGTGTTGGGAGACTCTTTGACACACTTCAGGTTTTTGGCCGCCTGTCGTTGCTATCCGATCGAACGGCAAATGGTTCATTGACAAAACTATGCCAGATCCCTCAGATTTCGCCGTACAATGACGACTGAGGCCTTAAAACCGTTAGGAATACACGAATAATATCTGTCGGCGGAAAATATGAATCCAAAAATCGATCTGATCAGCATTTTTGTAGCCGATATGGAACGCATGGTTTCGTTCTACAGCGATGTAATTGGATTTAAAGTGAAACGGTATTCACCGGGAAGACCTTACGCCAGTTTCGATGCGGGAACCATCAGGCTGGCTTTGTATGAGAGGGCAAAGCTGGGTGAGTTATTCTCAGTGCCCGTTCAATTCCCGGGGGATGTTAATGGATCTTTTGCTGTAGCCGTGTCTTATCGCTCGACGCAACACCTTGAAGAGGAAGTCAAAAGGATTGTTGAAGCAGGAGCCCGCCCAATGCACGCGATAAGAGATGAACCGTGGGGAGTCCGAAGTTTATCTGTTGCGAATGTTTCCTCGCTTTGATCGGCTGATTTTTTTTCGTCAGCGGGCTTGATCCGGGGGCGTTTCGCGGTGTTGATCAGCTATGTCCGCTTTCCGTTCAGTCTCGTTGGTTATCGTCGGCTGTGTTTGCGGCATGGGGATTTATCTTTGGTTGGGAAATGAGAACGGGGAACCAGATTTTTTTGACCCCTCCGGAAAGGGGAGAGTGGTTGATTCTTACGAGAGGCAGAGGGATCGGTCAGCTCCCATGGAACTTGCCGGGAATTCGGAACCGGCGGAAATGGGCGAAACGGATCCATCAAAGCCGGGCGCGGGCTTTGCCGGACCCGGTGGGAAGGCGCGGGAAGGGCATTCTCATGTGATCCGTACTTGGCGCGGGCACTGGGAACCCTCTCTGGCCGAGATGGGTGAACGTTTTCAAGCCGGAGAGGAACGGTCTTTTGCGCTTCCGTTTTTCGATGGTGAGTCGCATTTCATTGAGGTTGAGCGTTTCACCGAACACCGTCTGGGAGGATCCGTCCTGCGGGGTGAAGTCGCGGGATTCCCCGGCAGTCTGGTCAGTTTGGCCTCCGTCAACGGGAATCAGGCGGGGTCGATTCACATTCCCAGCGAGGGATTGGTTTATGAAATCCGCCCTGGCCCGGATGGGACGACCATTCTCAGCGAGGTCGATGCCGCCGCCATGGGCGAATGCCTCACCTGCCTGGAACCCGATACCTTCACCCCGCCACCCGAGTCATTTCCTCAACCTGTCGCCCCTCCTATCCGATGAAAACAAAAATCAACGTTTCGCGGTTCTTCCGGACCCTTCTATTGCCGCTGGTGTTTCTGGCTGTGTCCCCGCTTCGGGTTTCGGCGGGCGATCCCGTCCGGGTCGATATCCTGGTGCTCTACACCCCCGCGGTCAAAGCCTTCTACGAGGGAGAAAACGGGGTCATTGCCCACGTTTTGGCCACCTTTGAGGGAAGCAATGCGGCCCTGGATAACAGCGACATTCCGATGATCTGGAATGTGGTCGGGATTGAGGAGGTCATCTACGTGGAGAGTCCGTGGTCTTTGAGTGAGGATCTGGACCATTTGCGGAATTCCGTTTCGGGGGAATTGGACGAGGTTCATGCCCTGCGGGATGCCTACGGAGCCGATCTGGTTTGTCTTTTCCGGCGGGGAACGGTGGGCGGGGCAGCGGGCCTTGCCTTCCGGTTGAATGGAAATACCCCCCAACAAGGCTTTGGCTTTAGTGTGGTGGTGGACGAGACCGCCTTGAATAATTTCACCTTCGCCCACGAAATCGGCCACAATTTGTCTTCGGGACATCATCGAGGCGATTTCAGCGGGGGGAATCCGGAGTTGAACACCTCCTTCGGCTATCTTTTTACCGGCACCGACGGTATTGCATACAGTACCATAATGGGGACCGGATTCGATTTTGTCCGCATCCCGAATTTCTCCAATCCGGACGTATTTTTCGCCGGGGTGGCCACCGGTTTGCCGGGGAGCGATCCGCAAGCTGCCGATAATGCCACCTCATTTCAAAGCGTCGGGGCTCAGATCGAAAATTTCCGTCCCGCCCAACCCGCTCTTCCCGAAATTATCGCCGATCCGCGGGGGACCACCTTGGTGACGGGTAATCCGTTGATTCTGGAGACCCTCGTGAAGGGATTGCCCCCTCTGAGCGTCAGTTGGTATGCCGGGCAGAGCGGCGATTTGAGCTTTCCGGTGGAGGGAGCGGCAGAAAGAATTTTAAGGATCGATCCAGTTACCACTACCCAGAGCTTTTGGATGCGGGCGGAGAATGACGAGGGGGCTGCAAACAGTGCCGCCGCCCGTGTGGTGGTGGTTCCTCCGCCTGCCGGGCCCCATACGCTACAGGTTGAACAGCCTACAGCGGGAGCCGGCTTTGGTATAGACAATTCCCCTCTTTGGCAGGAGATCACACCGCTAGCGGGGTACATCGATCAAATCACAGTGCGGCTGTTTCGGATTGGAAATCCTCCTGACCTGGAGGTGAGCCTGAGCACGGCCAGCGGGTTGGAGTTCTTTCGCGGCAGCGTTGCGGCTAGTTCGGTAACGCAATTCTCGACCTTAATAACAGTTCCGGTACAGGTCTTTGTCGTTCCCGGTCAAACCTATCGGCTCACCCTGCATCCAACCAGCGGGGAAGATGACAATAATCGACTCCTCTGGCAGGGAGCGGAAAATACCGTCGACCCAGGCAGCGGAGTCGGGTTGAGTTCGATTGATTTCCTGAATGACTGGGCGTTCAACTTCACCGTTTTCGGAAGCGAAGCCACGACCTACCACCGCTGGTTGCATGAGGAAGGTATCTCGTTTGCGCAGTCCGGTGTCGAGGATAGTCTAGGGACGGATGGGCTGACCAATTTGCTCCGCTACAGTCTGGGCGCGTCCTTAAGCGCAACCGGACCGGAAGTGTTACCGGTGGTTGGCGGGATTGTCGGACAAGGAGAAGGGGCATACATCCCGATGCGATTCACCCGGCGAAAGAATGTGGCAGACGTTGCCCTCGTGGTTGAAGTGAGCGAAAACCTAGACGATTGGGCACCCCTCGCGGAGGAATCGATTATTCACTTGGGCGATTTGGATTCCCGGACGGAGGAGTGGGAGGCCCGGTTGCCTCTGGACTCTGCCGATCGGGGTTTTATCCGAATCCAAGCGCTCAATCCCCCGCCTGCAAATTGAGGTCAGAACAGCCAATCGGGTAGCGGGAAGAATTTGCCTCCCCGCCCCCGCACCCTGTGCCGTCACCTGCGGCCATGGCCGCGGCCCCGCAGACGCAGGCATATATGCCCGATGGCGAGGATGACGACGACGCCCGCGGCAATAAAGAGGTTGCGGTGCGTGGGGTCGAGAAGCAGCGCCGGGACAGCGGTCATGCCGGCGGCAAAGGTCGCCTGAATGGCGAGGGAAAGCACGAGATAGAGCCCGAACGGTGTCCCTGCGAGGGCGAGGAGGTAATTCTGCACGGGAAACGGAAACGCCGGCACCGCGCGAACGATGAAGACGAGGCGGAAATGCCCTGTCTCCCGCAGTGCCGGAATTTCATAGCCGTGTGCGCTCAGCCAATCGGACACCGGGCGCCGGAGCATACGGACTCCCAGTACGTAAGCCGCCGCCATGTTGAGGGCAAGGGCGGCGACGCACAGCCCCCACGCCAGCGGCCAGGAAAAGGCGGTGCCCGCATACAGGTAAAATACAGCAATGGGAAAGCCGACAAGCGGGAGAACGGTCATCAGACCGAGGAAGACCAGAGGATTCGTTGCCCGCAGTGTATCGAGGAGGCTTTCGACCTCAAAATCATGCCATGCGAGCCACCCAAGCCCACCGGCAATCAACGCACCGAAGGCGACCAGCGAAGCGGCACTGCCTCTCCGGCGCGCCCGCCGCCGATTTTCCGGTGCCGCCTGCCCCTCCGCAGGACCCGTTTCACCTGATTTTCGCATGGTGCCCGCATCTGCCGCACGCTACCGGTTGTCAACAACCAACCCCCGGCAAAGGGGAAACGCGGGGCGCTCTTGGAGGGCCTGCCCGGTTCTATCCTTCCGCGCGCTCGCGGGCGTCGTCTTCGATGGCCTTGGCGAGCTTCTTCAGGTTTTCTTTGGCGGCGTCCTTGGCGCCGTCGAGAGCGACCGGCTCGCTCACGTCCTCGCGGGCAAAGAGGTAGAACTTGATCTTCGGCTCGGTGCCGCTGCCGCGCACGGCAAACTGGTAGCCGTTGTCGAGTTCGAGGAAGTAAAAATCCTGCTTGGGGATCTCCTTGCCGTCGGCATCCTCGAAGGTCTCGCGCCCGAAGTCCTTGAATGCTGTCACACCAAAGCCAGCGAGCGTCTCCGGCGGTGAATCGCGGTAGGACTCGAGGATGCGGCGGATTTTATCCGACCCGGCCGCGCCTTCGTAGTAGATGTTCACAAGGCTCTCAAGGTAGTAGCCGTAGCGGAGGTAGACTTCATCGAGGTAATCGATGAAGGTGCGCCCGGCGTCCTTGAGCCATGCGGCGACCTCCGCGAACATGAGAATGGCGGCGTTTGCGTCTTTGTCGCGCACACGGTCGGAGGCGAGGTAGCCGTAGCTCTCTTCGCCCCCGAAGACGTAGTAAGTGCTGTGCTTGAGGAGGAGATCCCGGCGGGCTTCCGGCGAGCAGGCGTCGTAATCGAGGGCGATCCCGGATTCGTTCTTAAGCGCCTCCCTGAGTTCCCGTTCGTAGATGCCCAGCTTTTCGCCGATCCACTTGAACCCGGTGAGCGTGTCGATGATCTTGAGTCCGTTCTTCTCCGCAATGGCCGCCTGCAGCGGCGTCGTCACAAAGGTCTTGATGAGCGCGGCACGGGAGGTCCCGTTCTTGGGCAGAACCCCCTTTTCCTTGAGCCGACGGATGCGGTAATCGGCA
Source organism: Opitutales bacterium (assembly GCA_020831525.1). Taxonomy (GTDB): domain Bacteria; phylum Verrucomicrobiota; class Verrucomicrobiia; order Opitutales; family Oceanipulchritudinaceae; genus SLLG01. Next base: position 53,664 of record JAFIGH010000016.1, on the reverse strand, counting down.
AGGATGGAGCCAATCATATTGCCTGTGAGCAATACCATCTCCCCGTTCTCGTCGCGAACGGCAACGCCCATGCGGTCGCCGTCGGGATCCGTTGCCATCATTACATCCGCGCCGCATGCCTTTGCGCGCTCGATGCCCATGGAAAGAGCTTCGGCATTCTCCGGATTGGGCGACTTGACGGTGGGAAAATTCGGATCGGCCTTCATCTGTTCCTCGACATAGACGGCGTCGACACCGACCGCTTCGAGAACGCTCGGCACAGAGGCGGCGCCTGTCCCGTGGATAGCGGAGAAAACCACCTTCGGCTTAGCCCGCCCGATGACTTCACGGTCGATAAAGTTCTCCGAAAGCACCTCGATGTAGGCTTTGTCCTCGCTCTCCGGCAAGGTGACGACACCGCCGGTATCGACTTCGAGGTGCTGCGCCATCTCTTCAAACTTGACGCGGTAGACCTCGTGGATGATCCCCTCTGCGTGCGGGTAAACCACCTGGCCGCCGTCTTCGAAATAGACCTTGTAGCCGTTGTCGTGGGGCGGATTGTGGCTGGCGGTGATGACGATGCCCGCCGTCGCGCGGGTGCGCCGCACGGCAAAGCTGAGCTGCGGCGTGGAGCGGGGACCGTCGAAGATCATGGCGTAGCCGCCGAGGCGCGTCCATGTCGATGCCGCCAGCTCGCAGAAGTGCCGCGAGAAGTGCCGCACGTCATGGGCAATCACCAACCGCGGCGCCTCCGGGCGACCGAAAGTCTCGCGGAGATGGCGCGCGCAGTAGCGGAAAAGGCCGGTCGTTGCCCGGACGACATTGAAATCGTTGAGGTAGGCCGTTCCGACAGCGGCGTGTTCGGGCGTCTCCGATTCACTTCGGCCGCCCCGCTCCGCATCCGTCACGACGTTGCCGATCGTGCGACTGCGCATTCCGCCCGTTCCGAATTCGAGCGCCTTGTAAAACCGGTCGTTCAACTCGCCCCAGCGTCCGCCGAAGACCAGTTCGCCGATGCTGTCGACGGCCCACGCGGGCAGGACGCCGCTCTGCGTCCACGCCACGATGTTGTCACGCGCGGAGGGGAGCAGCTTGTCCGCCCCGACCGCATCTTCCAGTTGTTGCTTGAGGTCCATGATGAAAAATCTTGTCCGGCCGCCGGGCACAACGCAACCCCGCGCCGTTCCGGAGGGTTCTCTTCTAATCCTCCAAAACCGCGCCCTCTTTGATAACAGGCTTTTCTTTCAACGCGGCCCACCGCTTTGCGAAAGCTTCTTCGTCGTCGGCAAAAAACGGGCTCACCTCGAAGGCAAAGGCAGGCAGGCCCGTATCATCCACCGGCAGCTCCACGCCCACCGCGAGCACCCACCGCGCAAACTGCCGCAACTGATCCTCCACCGCGCTCCGCGGCGAGTCTTTGCCGTCGGCATTCTTCACCGGGCTGAAGTCGTCTTGGCGCAAAGTCTCGATGATCACAGCATTCTCCGCGAACGGCAGCGCGTCGAAAACGAACATCTCAAACTTTATACCGTTCGGTTCCTCCGGTTTGACGACATCTCCGTCCTCCCCGACGCAGGGGATCTTTTTCTCCGCGCGGTGAAACAGCAGTTCCGACCCCGACTCGCCCCCGCCCACACGCGCGACGAAGCCCACGTCGAGAATGTGTATGGCGATACTCCCGGCGACAAACCGCAACCGCCCGCTCTCGTCCCGCTCGCGCTGCATTTCCATGGGCATGTCACTGTATTCAATGACAACGGTCGTGCCGTCCCGGCGGCAGAAGTGGCCCACCTTCTCCTCCGGGTAGGCCTTCGGAATCATCTTGCTCGACATCTCCGAGCCCGCGCGGAGGTGGAATCCGATGAACGCGGGATCGACGCAGCGCACGAGCGGGTTGTCGACCTGGAAGTAGCTCAGCGTGTCGACGCCCGCCGCCCGCATCTTCGCCACCGCGCCGGAACGGACGAGCGCACGGAGGCTCCCGCCGTGTCCGTCCGGACTCATCGCGATCCTGTCTTTCGCTTCGAGAAGGATCTTGCCGTTGCGGTCGACGGCGGGCATCCGGCCCTGAGTGAAGAAAGACACACGGTCGGCGGAGAGCCCGTAGTAGCCCGCCCCTTCAAACGCTGCTACCGTCGCCGCATGGTTTGCGTGGCTCGTCATGACAAACCACGGTATGCGCGCGGCGTAGCGGCGCTCCGCGGCTTGTATTTTCTCTGCAAATACTTGAAATAGCGTCTTCTTCGTCACCGGCGTGACAGGGAAAGTGCCCTTCGGCCCGTCGTAGCCGAGCCGGGTGCCCTGACCGCCCGCCACCGTGAATGCACCGACGCGCCCCGCCCGGATGGCCTCTTCGCCGAGCCGCCGAGCCGCCGCCCACTCCTCCGGGCTGCCGCCGTGCCGCGGGTGCGGGATATACGGCGCCGGCTCCAGCCCCGCCAGAGCGGGCCCCTCGTCTCCATCGCCCGCGGCAAACTTGGCCACAAGGTCGCCGAGTTCGCCCAGATCAATCTCCTCCGCCTGCTCCAGCAGCGAGGCACGCGAGCCCTCCGAAAGCTCGTCCCAGAACCGAAAGACATGGGCCTGCCCCGCTTCCTCAAATCGGGCACGGACGGATTCAGCACTCTGTGAAGACATGAGAAACGGCTTACCGGCACTGCGAGGTGAGGTCACGTCCAAATATACCGAAGTCCGCATTTTCCCTTCCGGAGCGTGTCTTTCATGTGAAAATCCGTCCACCGGGGAAATGGGTGTTGAATTCGCCCGCCCGCGCGCCAAGTTTTTGTGCCGATGGGGATGCGTTTCCAGATATTGGGCAGCAGCAGCGGCGGCAATTGCGCGCTCCTCCAAACGGAAGAGACGGCGGTCCTCATCGACGCCGGGTTCTCCGCGCGGCGCATAGAGGCCATGCTCGAGCCGACCGGGCTCGCACTCTCCGACATCGAAGCCGTCTTCCTTACCCACGAGCACAGCGACCATATCGCCGGCCTGCCCGGCCTCTCGCGGCACCGCCACCTGCGCTTCTTCGCCAACGCCCAAACGGCAAGCGCCGCACGGACAAAGCTCAAACGCGATGTCACGTGGCGGATCTTCGAGACGGGGCAAACCTTCCGCTTCGCCGGTCTCTCCGTCGAAACCCTCGCCCTGCCCCACGACGCCTATGATCCGGTGGCCTTCGTCATCCGCTCCGGCGGCGAAGACCTCTTCAACCCGCCCCGCTGCCTCGCATGGGTGACCGACCTCGGCTATGTGCCTTCCGCGCTGCCCGCGCGCATCGCCGACGCCGATACCCTCGTCCTCGAGGCCAATCACGACCTCGAACTCCTCGACATGGACATGAAGCGGCCCTTCTCCGTAAAGCAGCGCATCCGCGGACGCCACGGCCACCTCTCCAACGAAGCCGCCCACACCTTCCTCCAGTCCGCGCGGCTGCCCCGCCTCGAACGTCTCTTTCTCGCTCATCTCAGCCGCGACTGCAATTGCACCGACCGCGTGGCCGCGCGCTTCCCCCGCGAGACCTTTCCCTTTGCCGTGGAAATCATCGACCCGGGCGAGACTGTGCCGCTCTCGCCCACATGGACATTAGCTTCCTGACCGCATGCCCAACCCGTACCGTCACACCAAGATCATCTTCACGATCGGCCCCGCCACCGAAAGCGAGGACGAACTCGAAAAGCTCATCAAGCAGGGAGTCGACGTCTGCCGCCTCAACATGGCCCATGCCAACCACGAGTGGACGCGCACTGTCATCGAACGCATCCAGCGCGTTTGCGAGCGCACCGGCCGCCAGATCGCTGTCATGATGGACGTAAAAGGGCCGGAGATCCGCACCGGCCCCGTCGAGGAAACCTTTCACCTCGAGGCCGGTGAACTCTTCGACCTCTACATCAAGCCGGACGAACTCGACGAGGCCGACAGAAGAGGCGCGCGGGGAGTGTCGATCAACTACCCCAGCTTCGCCAACGACGTAAAAGTCGGCAACACCGTCCTCGTCGACAGCGGTCTCATCCGCATGCGCGTCGAGGATGTCGAGCCACGCCGGGTGCGCTGCAAAGTAGTGATACCCGGCCCCATGGGCAGCCGCCGCCACATCAACCTACCCGGTGTCAAAGTCAATCTGCCCGCCCTCACCGCCAAAGACAAAGCCGACATCGAAGTCGGCATCGAAGCGGGTGTCGACTTCTTCGCGCTCAGCTTCGTGCGCGAACCCGACGACCTTGACATCCTCCGTCGTTTCATCAGCGAACGCGGATCGCAGGCAAAGATCATTGCCAAGATCGAGGACCAGGCCGCTGTCACCAACCTCGAAGATATTATCCTCGCAAGCGACGGGCTGATGGTCGCGCGCGGCGACCTTGGCATCGAAATCCCATACGAAACGCTTCCCGTCGTGCAGCGCCGTGCCGTCAAAGCGTGCCTGCGCGTGGGCAAGCCGGTCATCGTCGCCACGCACATGCTTGAGTCGATGATCACCCAGCCGCTGCCCACCCGCGCCGAGATCACCGACGTCGCCAACGCCGTCTCCGAGCAGGCCGACTGCGTCATGCTCTCGGGCGAAACGACCATCGGCAAGTATCCGGCGGAGTGCGTCGATGTCCTCGACCGGATTATCCGTGCGACCGAAGGCCAGAGCGACCGCCCCTATAATACCACCATCAGCCTGCGCACACCCAAAGGGCTTCTCCTGCGCTCCGCCGTCATCCTCAGCGACGAGTTGGAAGACGCCGCCATCCTTGCTTTCACGAAGCGTGGCTACATTGCGCAGACACTCAGCGCCCTGCGCCCCCGCAAGAGCCCCATTTTCGCTTTCACCGACAGTCGGCGGCAGTTCCGCCAGATGCTCATGCTCTGGGGCGTCGAACCCTTTCTCATGGACTTCGATCCCGACCCTGAAAAAACGATCGGCGGCGCCTTGGACATTCTAAAAAAACAAGGCTGGGCGAACGAGGGCCGCCGCATCATCGTCGTCTCCAACGTCCTCGCCAGCGAACGCATGATCGACACGATCCAACTGCGCACCGTCGAGTGACCGCCCGCGCGGCAGCGCGGCGCGCAGCAACCGCAACCGCCGCGCGATTCTCCACAAACCACCAACCCACCGTCCTATGCCCGAAAACACCGCGCCCGAGCTAATCATCGTCATCAACCAATGGACGCTCTGGGGCCATCCCGCGCCGGACCGCGAATGGACCCTTGAGGAACGCGTTGCCGCCGTCGCCGCGGCGGGCTTCGACGCCTACAGCGCCCCCGCCGACACCGCGGGACTGAAAGTAACCCTCGCCGCGCACGGCCTCCGCTTCGCCGGGGCTTTCGACGCCGCCGCCGAAGACCAGTTCGCCCCGCGCATCCGCGCCATTCTCGAAGTCGGCGACGGCCCCGTGAATTGCCAACTCGCCGACCACGACACACCCGTGAAGCGCGCCGTCGAACTCACTGCCGCCTTGATGGAGGAAGCCGACCGCCAGGGAGCCGAGGTCCACCTCGAAGTCCACCGCGACACCTGCACTGAGACGCCGGAGAAGACCCATGCCATCGCCGAAGGGGTGAAACAGGCGACGGGCAAATACCCGCGCGTCAACTTTGACTTCTCCCACCCCGCCGTCGTCAAGCACCTCGATCCCTCCAACTACGCCGAACGGCTGTTCGAAAACATCCCCCTCTTCCAGCAGTCCACCCTCTGGCACATGCGCCCCTTCAACGGCCATCATTGCCAGATTCCCGTCACCGACGGACGCGGCAACTTCTCTCCCGAATACCTCGATATCCGTCCGTTCATCCGGCAGGCTTTGGACCACTGGCTCGACGACCCCCGGCCCCGCGGCGCTCTCTGGGTCATGCCCGAACTCGGCCCGAAGCCCGGATACGGCCTGAGTTGCTTCCCTCCGGTTTGGGACGACGCCGTCGCCCTCGGCAACGACATCCGCCGCATCTGGAACGAAGCCCTCGCCGCCCGAAATCCGGACCGCTGAACTGGCAGGGGCGGCGGGACTCGAACCCACGACCTGCGGTTTAGAAGACCGCTGCTCTATCCTGCTGAGCTACACCCCCTCCGGTGCGGCGCCGACCGCGGAAGGCGCGACGGAGAGGAAATGTCGGTCCGCGCGGGCGGGTTGTCAATGCCGCGCGCGGCGGTGCAAAATCGTCACGCGGCCGCCGCACAGAGCGTCGGTTCCTTCTTGCAGGTTGGCACCGGAGATGCTTGCGTCACATCCGGATCAATGAAGATCCATGTCTCTCGCTAAACGATAATACATTCCACAAAAAACCGATGACAAAAACATCCAAAACGACGACTGCGGTAAAGAAGAGCGCGGCCAAGAAAGCCGCCGTGAAAAAAACGGCGGTCAAAGCACCGGCAAAGAAGGCGGCGGTGAAGAAAACCGCTGCCAAAGCACCGGCGAAAAAGGCCGTAGAAAAGGCGGCCGTGAAAAAGGTCGTGCCGCGCAAGCCGGTGACGACGGTCATCGCCGAAATCGACGCGGGCTTCGGCAACGGAGTCTATATCCGCGGCAGCGGCGCCGGGCTCACATGGGACAAGGGCATGCTCATGGAAAACGTCTCTCCCACCGAGTGGGTGTGGCGCAGCGACGCCTTGAAGGCGCCCCTCGAGTTCAAGCTTCTGCTCAACGACGACAACTGGTCGGCCGGTCCCAACGGCGAAGTCGCTTCCGGCGGCACGATTGTCGTCTCGCCGCGGTTTGAGTAAGCCCTCCGGGACGGCGGCGGAAGGCGTCAGACGCCCATGGCCGGGTCGGTTCCCGCCGTGAGCCGACGCAACCGCTCTCCGACGGCCTGCCCGGCCGCGGCGGGGTTCATGTCGGCGAAGTCCGCGGCGGGATCCGGCTGAAAGTCCAGGCGCACGTCCACGCGCGAAAACGGTTTGGGAACGAAAAACCGGTCCCAGCTCCGCAGGCGCCACGCGCTCCGGTAGCACGGCACGACGTAAAAAACGGGCGCACCCGTCTCACGCACGAGCAGCCCGATGCCCTGCTTTGCCGTGTAGGCGGGGCCGCGCGGACCGTCGAGAGTAATCCCGATGTCGTGCCCCGCACGGACAATCCGCAGGATTTCGCGCATGGCGGAAGCACCCCGCCGGGAACTGCTGCCACGTACCGTCGCCACCCCGAATTGCTCGAAGACGGCGCTGAGCCAGGCACCGTCCCGACTGGCACTGACCAAACCGAAGAGGCGTTTCTCAACGGGGCGGAATCTCCGGTGAAGGCAGGCGGGAAGAAACGCACGGTTGTGCCACGCGACAAAGAAGGCGCCGCGCGGTTCGCCGCGCAGTGTTTTCGCGGCGGATTCGTCGATGCGCAATCGCAGCGTCTTGACCCACGTGCGGTAGATCAAACCAGCGGGAAAGAGGGCCAGCCGCTTGGACAGGTTTGCCTGATGAATATGCACGCCGGGCGGATTCTCCTGCATCGCGGCCCATGCATAGGGGCGGGTGATCCCGCGGCAACGCAATTCCTGCCGCACGCCCTTGCCAGCCGCAGCAGGCGCGTGGATGCTCTGCGAATATGGGCCCATGGCCACCCTGCCCCCACCTGCCGGAATGCCCGGCGCACATGGACTACCGGGACCTCCGGGCACACCGGCGTACGGGCGCGGCTTTCTACACAACCGCGCTCACCTACGCCCAATACCTGTGGACACGCGGTCTGCCCGCCCGCGCGATCCTCGCGCTGGCACGCGGTCTCTACACCGACCTCGGGCGCGGCGCGCAGCCTCCCCTGCCCGTCCCGTATGCCGCACTGCAATGGATCTGCACACACCACCCGCCGGGGCGGTTTCTCGGCAATCCCCGTCTGAGCTTTCAGCATCAGGCACGGAGAATGCGCGGCCCGCGACTCAAAACCCGCCGCGCACGCGCATGGGCAGCATGGAAAGTCTGTGCCACCGCACTCCCGCACTTACCCGACGACGAGGCCGACCCGCGTCCTCCGCCAGAACCTGCCGCCATCGCGGACGCGCTGCACCGCCACGGGTATCCCGGCGAAGCGGACGAATGGCTCGCAGTGATCGGCCGCAGCGGCTTCCGCCAGCCTACCTGAACTCGCGGAAGCTGCCGTCATAGAGGCGCGCCAGGCTGTTCGCCTCGCTGCGGTCGGAAGCGCGCATGTGGAACCCGACGAAGTGCAGCCGCGCCGGCTCGACAAGACCTTCCTGCAATCCGCGCAAATCACTTGCGATGTCGCGCCACGGCACGCGCTCGCCCGCACCGCCGCCGACCGACCGGTAGTAGTCGCCATCGGAGACGAGGATGACGAGGTCCGGCGCGGGATCGAGGCGGAAGGCGGCATCGAGAACAGACTGGATGCCGTTGGGGTTGCCGCGCCGCCATCCGCGCGCACTCATCCCGTCGGTGCGAAACTCGTTCTGCAGCCATCTCCGTGCCGCCTCTTTGTTGTCCAGTGTCGCGGGTACAAGATAGTCCCGGAAGAGATCGTAGTTGCGCGCATGCTGGATGAGTCCGAAAAGTGTGTTGGCATTGAGCCCGTCGATGAGCGCTTCTGTCTCCTCGCGAATCCGATCCATCGAGTAGCCCGCGCGCTCCACCTTGTTTTTCACCGTCGTGGAAATATCGAAGCAAATGACGATCCGCTGCGCGCTGTCTTCCACCCCGAAGAACGAGACGGTCGAAAACTCCGTCTGCGCGCCGGTCAATGCGCCGAGGATTCCGGACTGCCCAAGCAGGGCGTTGGCGTCGAGCAGAGGCGTTTCCGGCATCGCGGCGTCCACCTGCGGAAGTGCGGGCAGGCTCGGCATCGTCTCCGGCAGGAGCGCCGAGGTCGTCAGGCGTTCCCGCATCACCGGCGGCTGGGCGTTCTGCTGGAACTCAGCCATCGACATGCGGTGCTGAAGCTCGCGCTGGGGAAGGTAGATCGTGCGGGCGGCAGTGAAGTCGGGGTCCTCCTCAAGCGAAGGCACGATCACGATAATGAAGAAGGCAACCAGAAGAAGTATCGCCTGCGCCGCGACCGCAAACAGGACCGGCCGTGCAAGATACCACGGCTTGGCCGATCGTCGCGTCACTTCCCTCTCCATGGGCGGAAAAATCTCCACGCTCCGCGGGTTTGGCAACCCTCTCCTTGCGGATTCTCCGCAGCCGCCGGTCAGTTCCGCTCGCGCGGCGCGGGCAATCCCGCACCCGGTGACAGATCGCGGAGCCGGTCCGGAGGCGGAATGGTCGACGGTGCGCGGGTCTCCCGCACACGGCCCACCGAGAAATCCCGCCGCACCGAGGCCTCTTCAATCTGCGTCAGTCCCGCCTGCAGCCGGTCGCGCATGTCCCCCGAGAGAAGGCGCTCGGACGTCTGTATCTCGGGGCGGCCGCCGGTCATCACCGCGCCCACCGTGATAGAATCACCCGCGTAGACGGTGCGCGCCGCCGCATCGCCCTCTTCCTGCGAAACGAAACTCAGATTACCGCTCTCCACTCCGATGAGCTGCGTGACCACGGTTTCCCGGCTTCCGAACGAGGTGGTCACGAAATCCGCCTCGCGCACCCGGATCTCGCCGGTGTGCGAAGTCACCCGCAGGCGCTCGCCCGCCCGGTCTGCCGGGACCCTCCCGACAAGCGAACCATTCGAAAAGAAAACGAGATGGTCCACGCCGGTGTCCCGCCGCTCCTCTCCGTCGAACCGAAGTCGGCCCTCCGACATCAGCGACAACCGAGCGCCCGACTCAAAAAACAACACCACGGCACTCGCAGCCTCCGTGCGGATGCTCGATCCTGCGCGCAGAACGCCGCTTTCCTGAGCGGGAGCCGGGTCCCCGCCTGCGTGTTCCACAAACGCGCGCCCGTGCACCACAAGGTACGGAAGCGTGGCCTCGGCACAGATCTGCGGCACCGCCGCAAGAAGACCCGCTAGAGCGAGGGCCGCGGCGTAAAGCCGACGGACCGGACACGAAATCGATTCCTGAGTAGAATGGGTCATTTGCTGTAAGCGTTTACACCGTTCGGATTGCGGTTGCCGGTTCGGCTAGAGAATCAGGCGGGCGCGCAGGTCCCGCGCCGCCGTGTAGTTCGGGTCCAATTCCAGCGCCCGCTCCACGTGCTTCATCACCTCGTCGCGCGTGCCGCCGTTGAGAAGCAGGAACTGAGCATAGGCCACGTGGGCCTGCGCACGCGTCGGTGTCTGATAAAGCGCCTTTTCGAAATGAGCCTCGACCTCCTCCCACGGAGCGCCGGAATACCCGAGAGCCATGGCATGGTAGAGATGAAAGACGCCCCGCGTGGTTTGCAGCTCAATCGCCTCACAGGTCACGGGCAGCGCACGTTGCCCCAGTTCGACGGTATCTTCTTCAAGGTAGATACGGTTGAGAATGGCCGCCGCAAGGCCCGCGAGGGCGTCGTGGTTGCGAGCGTGCAGGGCGGTCGCCTCCGCAAACGCTTCCTCCGCTTCCAGCAGCGGTTCGGGTTGGAAGAAGAGCTGCCGCGGATTCGACAGCGCCTCCGCCAGTGCCTCCTGCCCCGCGAATGTCTTCGCCTGTGCCGCGAAGGCGGGAAGCGCGAGCAGATAGATGCCCGCCCCGAGGGCCACGGGGCCCGCGGAAGCAAGGGTGCGCGGCCCAAACCGCTTCTCCGGTTCCCACTCACGTCCGGAAACCGCCCGCGCAAGAACCGCTGCGACAACAGCCGCAGTGAAAAGCGGAAGCGGCACCTGCGCACTGAAAGAAAACCACGAAAATGCACCGAATCCAATCAATCCGAGAGACATCGCGGGGATGAGGACGCGCTGGCCCGGCATCTTGCCTTTCGGCTTCTTGTCCTTCGTCTTGTGCCGTCTGCGGCGTCTGCCCCGGTGCCGTCCCTCAACCTCCCGGCGCGCCAGCCGAATCGCCTCCTCCTCCGTCAGTTGGTGAAACGGCAGCTTCATCATCGCGCGGAATCCCAGGAAGAGAAAACCGGCAAGCGGCACAAGGACGGCAAGCAGGCCGAGAACACCCGCTTCCGCTGCCAGTTCCATCCAGTCATTGTGCGCGTAGCGGGGGGCAAAACGCGCATCCGCCGGAGCAAAGGCATCCCAATGGTGCGGAAAACCACCCACCCCGTACCCCTCGAAGGGCCGCTCTTGGAACATCGCCTGCGCGGTGCCGACCACCTGCGCGCGCGCCGCGTCCCGGGTCTCAGCGATCTGCACAAGGCGCGTCTTGATGGGGCTTGCCGTCACCCAAACCAAAGCACCCAGCACAACCGCAATGAAAACCATCTTGCCGAAAACACCACGGCGCTGCCGCCAAGTCGCCACCGTAAAAAACGGCGTCAGAAAAAACAATGCCGCAAAAATCACCAGCGCTTCCAGCGAACCCGCAACCGTCAGCGCGAAGAAACTCGCAAACGCCATAAATCCGAGAAGAATACGCACCGGACCCTTCAGCCGCCGCCCGCCCGCGCCGATCAAGAAAAACGGCACAAGCAACAGCACCCATCCCGCGAACACATGCGGCACAGCAACATACCCTCCGAAGGAATTGCCGTACACACCGTCGCGCAAACGCTCCGGAAATGGAAACCAGTGCGGCTCGAAATACGCCTGCCGGAACGCCGCATAGAATCCGACCGCCATGACCAGCGCGACAATCGTCAGCATCGCAAACTGCGTTCCGCGCGCACGCGCCGAGTGCAGCACCAACACAAAAATCAGATACGCCTCCATCCAAAGCGCTAGCTTCAAGTCACCGGTCAGAGACCAGCCCGATACCCATGCCTGGCTGAAGACAGCCACCGCGAAAAACGGCAGCGGAATCAATGTCGCCGGATGAACTCCCCCCGCCTCACTGCGCAGCAGACGCGCAAGCACGTGCACGACGGTCACCACAAGCAACACCCACGTTGGCGCAGTCATCGTGCTCCCGAACGGCAGATACCCGCCCATGCGAAAAAGCGTCAGCAGCAACACCAGACCAATGCCGCCCATCACAAGCGCGTCCAATACCCGCGAAGGGTGCTGCGAAATCGACTCCATGGCGCGCTTCACACGCCGGTGATTCATGAATGAGGCCATATACAAGCTGTTGGGGTTGCCGACGCCGGTTGCCGCGCCTCTCCCGAAAGCCGCGCAGTCTTCACGCACTGTCGGCGGAGACAAGTCCAAAGGTACCCCGCAGCCGCTCCACCCTTCGCAAATTTTTCCGCGGCCTGCCCGGCAAGATCAAATGTACGGCATTTTTTTTGACCGAAATCACAGCAATCTCTTTTTAGATCGGCACCTTCAACACACTTTGTTGCCCGCGATCCGCATAGCTCTGTATTATTGGGTTAACAAACATAAATTCCTGCCATTTATCATTTATTTTCTTTGTATTTTACCATGTATCGGCAACCTTATCCCCGAAGACTTGTTGCCCAAGAGGGTGAATCCGCGTGTTATCACTGCTACGGCAGGTGCGTGAACAAAGAGCGTCTGCTCGGTGACGAGGAGGCGAAGGACCGCTTTGTCGCGGAGCTGCGGCGCGTGGCGGACTTCTGCGGGGTGCAGGTGCTGACCTTCTGCGTGATGTCCAACCACTACCATATCCTCGTGCGGGTCGACCCGCGGGCGAAGGAAGCGGACGACAAGGAGCTGGTGCGGCGCTTCCGCGCGCTCTACGGGGAGGAGAAGTGCCCGTATATCAACATGGACGCGCGGCGGTGCTGCGTGTGGTGGGCGCGTATATCGAGCTGAACCCGGTGCGCGCGGGCTTGGCGGAACGGGCGGAAGCCTACCGCTGGAGCGGCTGGGGCGCGGCGACCGGCGGGGAGGTTTCCGCGTCGCAGCGTGCGTGGGCGCGGGCGGGGATTGTAGAAATGCTCGGGGAGGAGACGAGAGAGGGAGAGGAAGGAAGAAGGTTTCTCGAATCGTATGGATTTCTACTGCGAGTGAAGGATGACGTGGGCGACAGCGGGGATTCGCAGGAGTGCGGCAGTCGGCGGAGCGAACATCGAAGGCCGGGGTTGTTGCGCGGGGCCGTGGTCGGCACGCGGTCCTTTGTGGAGCGATGGACGGGCCGTCTTGGGCGAAAACGAGAGACACCGCCAGTTCCTTGTGGCAGCGGTTCGGAAGAAGCGACTATTTTTCACGCGCGGCGTCACAGGATTCGTTGCGGGCGCGCAGCGGTGGCCGATGAAGCCGCGTTCGGTTGAGGCCGGTATCGCTGCGGGAATCGGCGCACCGACAAGAGCGGAATCAATGACCCGACCAACGAAGCGACTGCTCGCCGCCGCGGTTGCGACATGCATCAGAACCGGGAGATGACGAATCCGCCGAGGAAGGCGAGGAGGAGGAGGACCAAGACGATCCAGACGCCGGTCGACATACCGGCGGGTCTGCCACCGCCGCCAAACTCGCGTTCGACAAACTCGTCGTAATCGAAGTCGTCGTCTTCAGGGAAACCCACCGAGCCGCCGGTGTCATCGCCGCCCCAGCCGTGTTCTTCGTCCGCCCCGCAGGCGCGACACATGCGGGCACAGGGAGGCAATGCCTCCCCGCAAACCGGGCAAACTTCGGGAGTCTCACTGCCGCGCCCGCGCATAGCCATGGGCGCAAACGGTGGGTCAGCCTTTGCGGAAATGCAAGATCCCCCACTCGAGGCGACCCTGCTTGCCGGCTTCGATCCAGTGGCCGAGGCCCATTTGCATGCGCTCCATGTACTCGGCGCTGCAATGCTCGCGCAACTCGCTTTCACGTGATCGCAGCTCGGCGCGCACACGGGAGTAGTGGTTGACGAGCTGGTGGTTGTGAAGGTCGACACTCTGCACTCTCCAGCCGAGGTCGGTGGCAAAGGCCTTGTAGTCCGCCACGCTGCCCATCGACTCAAGATGGATACGGTCGAGGACGGGGCGCAGCGCCTCCTTGTCGACGCCGGGCTTTTGCATGGGATCGGTTATAACGATGTCGCCGCCCGGCTTGAGGACGCGGTCGATCTCCTCGAACACGCGCTTGCGGTTCCCACTGTGCAGGATAGCGTCCTGCGACCAAACGGCATCGAAGGCATCCGCCTCGAAAGGAAGATTCTCGAAGTCGCCGTCGACGACATCGACCTTTTCGGCGAGGCCCTGCTCCCGGTTCATCTGCCGGTTGCGCTCGTTTTGAGCAAGACTCAGGTTCAGGCAAGTAACGTGGACGCCGTGTTTGCGCGCCAGATACCGCCCGGCGCCGCCGTAGCCCGCGCCGACATCGAGCACACGCGCGCCCGCGGGCAGGTGCTTGATACGTTCGGCCATGGCTTCGACAGTGCGCACGCTCGCCTCCGCGATGGGCTCCGAATCACTCTTGTAGAGTCCGATGTGGATGTCTTCGCCTCCCCAGACGTGGAAATAAAAATTATCCGCGTCGGAGCTGTCGTAGTACTCTTTGGTTACGTCAACAACATTGCTTTTCATGATTGTTTCTCCTCTTCGACTTCGCCTTTCGGGTATTCCTTTTCCGCGATGTGTACGAGAAAATCGGGGTCATCCTGCTTGTAGGTCTCCTGGAAGTCGCCGAAAGTCGACACCTGCTGGAAGCCGACTTCCTTCATCAGGCGGGTGACATACGCCGCGCGCAGCGGATACATGTTCAAGTGGTATTCCGACTTGTCGGGAAACGTGTAGCGGAAGCGGGCGAGCCCCTCGTCAACATGTTCCGGCTCGGCCCTGACGTTGTCGCCGCAGTAATAGTAGGCGTGCTTGCTGGAAAACCCGTTGTCGAGGATCGCGTCGTAGTTGCGCTGGTCGAGAATGAGGATGCCGTCGTGGCGCAGCGACGCGTAGAACTCGGCGAGGGCCTTGCGGCGGTCGCGCTCGGCAAACAAATGGGTGAAGCTGTTGCCAAGGCAGATAACGGCGTCGAACTTGTTGTGCACGTCGCGGTTGAGCCAGCGCCAGTCAGCGTGGACTGTGCGCAGGATGTGCCCGCGGCGGCGGCCGTTGTCGAAGGCCCTGCCGAGCATCTCCATGCTCCCGTCCGCGCTGGTCACGTCGAACCCCTCCTGGATAAGGCGCACGGAGTGGAAGCCTGTGCCCGTAGCGACATCGAGGATGCGGTTCTTGCCGCGTTTCTTCAGCTCACGGATGAAGAAGTCGCCCTCGCTCTCCGCGCGGGCTTCCCAGTCGATCAATTCGTCCCACTTGTCGACGAAGGACTTCACGTACTCCGACTTGTAGGTGTCCGTCTCGCGGACCGAGGTAGGATTGTTTCCGTAATCTTGTTCCATATCGTATTTTAATTAATTAAACTTGCACATCAGCGCCGCGGCGGTGCGTTCGTCTGGCAAGCGAACCGCCGCGGCGGTTCGGTTGCCGTCGATTGAGAGTTTGCTTGTTGCGGCGGACATAATGTCTGCCCCCGGACGTTCGACGCCCGCGGAAGTAACGGCTGAGAAGCCAAGCGATTAGCCGAACTAACTGTCGGCAAAAGCAGCAATTGTCCGTAGCTTTAGGAAGTTTCCGGGGCAATGCAACGGATTATTTGAAAAGAACCGGATTTTTCCGGCAGTGCATTCGGTGCGCGGCGCGCCTTTGGTCGCTGACACCGCTGCTGCGTTGCGGTTTGCCATGACGTAGGCACTCCGCAGAATCCGCCGCTTTGATGATCGCCAAAGCTCCAGAGATCGAGTTCCGCCGCGTGTCGAAGCGCTTCGGCGCGGGGCCGCTTGTCCTCGACGGACTCGATCTCAAGGTGTCGCCGGGAGAGTTTATTTGCGTCATCGGACCGAGCGGATGCGGCAAAACGACCTTTCTGCGCATGGTCGCCGGGCTCAGCCGACCGAGCGGCGGAGAGATCCGTTTCGACGCGCAGGCCGACGGCACCCGCCCGGAGCTGGCCTTCATTTTCCAGGATGCGACGCTGCTGCCGTGGCTCACCGTCCTCGGCAACATCGAGCTGCCCCTGCGCCTGCGCGGCGAACCGCGCGCGGAGCGGCGGGCGACGGCGGCACGCCTCACCGCGGAGGTCGGCCTCGGTGCTGTCGGCGACTACCATCCCCGCCAACTCTCCGGGGGCATGAAGATGCGGGTTTCGCTCGCCCGCGCCCTGAGTCTCTCCCCCGATGTGCTGCTCCTCGACGAGCCGTTCGGCGCGCTCGACGCAATCACCCGCAACCGCCTCAACGAAGACCTTCTCGCCCTGCACCGGCGCGAGGGTTGGACGGCGTTTTTTGTGACCCACTCCGTGACGGAGGCCGTATTCCTCGCCGACCGCATCCTCGTCCTCGCGGCGGAACCCGCCCGTGTCGAGACCATCATCCCCGTCGACCTGCCCCGCGCCCGCACGCTCGCGCTCCGCGAGAGCGACGAATTCCATGACGCCGTGGCCGAGGCCACACGGCGCATGCACAGTGTCCTTGCGCGATGAGTCCGACCGGCACATGGCGCGAATACATCGGATGGCCGCTTCTCTTCGGTGCGGGGCTGCTCGGCCTGTGGTATGCCGTCAAAGGCATCTTCGCCCTCCCGGCCTACACCCTCCCCGCGCCGCACGAGGTCCTCGGCGCGCTCTTCGACCAACGCACCGCCCTCGCCCGCGCCGCCCTCGCCACGGCGAAGGGATCGCTCGCCGGCTTCTCCGCCGCTGTCGGCCTCGGATTCGCCCTCAGCCTCCTCATCGCGGCTTTCCGCGTCCTCCGCATCGGGCTCTACCCCTACGTCCTCTTCATGCAGATGGTCCCGATCATCGCGACCGCCGCGATCATTGTCACATGGCTCGACGCCGGTCTACCCTCGGTCGCCGCGATCGCCTTTCTTATCGGGTTCTTTCCCGTCGTGGCGAGCACCGTGGCGGGACTGCACTCCGTGCCGTCGGAGCAGGTGGAGCTGTTCCGTCTCTACAAAGCACGCCCGTGGCAGGAACTGTTTCTACTGCGCGTTCCGTCGTCGCTCCCCTACTTCTTTACGGGAGCGAAGATCGCCGCCACGCTTGCCGTCATCGGCTCCGTCACGGGCGAAATCTTCGCCGGCAGCACGGCGCGCGGGGGCGGGCTCGGATTCATGATTCTCATCTACAAATCTTCCGTAAACACCCCCGGCATTTTCGCCGCGACCCTCCTCTGCTGCCTCCTTGGTTTTCTCTTTGTCGGCGCCGTCCTTCTCCTCAAACGTTTCTTCCTTCGCAAATGGCACGATTCACTCGACACCGATTTCAATCCGCTCTGACGCCCAACGGCCGTGCCTGCACCGCCGTAGGCCTGATCGCCGCATGCCTCTTTGCCCTCGCCGGCTGCGGCGGACCGGACCATGAGCCCGCCGAACCGACGCCGGAAAACCCGTTCCGCGTCGTCCTGCAAACCGACTGGTTCGCCCAGCCCGAGCACGGCGGCTTCTACCAAGCCCTCGAGAAAGGCTACTACCGCGAGGCGGGGCTCGACGTCGAAATCCTCGAAGGCGGCCCCAACGCCATGTCCGTGCAAAAGGTCCTCAGCCGCCGCGCGCACTTCGCCATGAACCGCGCCGACACCGTCATGACCTTTGCCATGCGGGGCATGCCCGTCGTCATGGTCATGGCCACGCTCCAACACGATCCGCAGGGCATCCTCCTGCATGCCGACGACCCGGCGCAGACCATCGAAGACCTCGACGGGCGGCGGGTGATGGCCGTTCCGGGCCTGGCGTGGATCGCGTATGTGGAACGCAAATACGGCATCACCCTCGACATCGTTCCCCACGACTTCGGGATGGAGCGGTTTCTCGCCGACCCGCGCTTCATCCAGCAGTGCCTTGTCACCAACGAGCCCTACTACATGGAAAAACACGGTGCGGAGGTGCGCGTCCTGCGCCTCTCCGAAGCCGGCTTCAATCCTTACCACGGCATCTACTGCCGCCGGGACTTCGCGGAGGCGCGCCCCGACATCGTGCAGCGCTTCATCGACGCCTCCATCCGCGGCTGGACCGACTTCATCGAGGGCGATCCCGCCCCCGCCTTCGACGCCATCGCGGCGCGCAACCCGAAGATGACGCCCGACTTCATGGCCTACGCCCACGGCCGCCTTGTCGAAGACCGCCTCGTCACCGGCTTCCCCGAGCGCGGCGAAGCCGTCGGCCGCCTCGGCCCGGAGCGTATGCGCGCCCTGCACGACGAACTCCACGCCCTCGGCATCCTCGACGAACGGTTGCCCCTCGAGACCTTTTTCACTGACGAGTTTCTGCGGTAACCTCAGCCGCCATCATGGACACCAGCAAACGATCGGGCTTCCGGCGGGCGTGCTACCGGCAACTGGAGCCCTCGGCATGGCCGGGGAACGGTTTGTCACCCGTAAACAAGGTGATCTGCCTGTTGATTGTTGCGGCGTCGGTTGTCGCCATCGCCGAAACCGAGACATCGCTGCACGGATTTGCCGTGACGGCTTTCTTTGTCCTGGAGCTGTTTTTCACGCTTGTCTTCACGACCGAGTATGTCCTCCGCCTCATTGCCGTGGGCGAGAATCCGAAATACGCGGGATTCGGCGGGCGGATCCGCTACGTTTTCTCCTTCTGGGCCATCCTGGACCTCCTTGCCATCCTGCCCTTTATCGTCTCCCTCGGTTCGTACAACACCGTTCTGCTGCGGGTGCTGCGGCTTGTGCGCATCCTGCGGTTGGCCCGACTGGGGCGGCTGACGAAGGCATGGGACGCCCTCTCCGAAGCCGTCTGGCTGCGCCGCCTCGAGTTGACGATCACGACGGGCGCGGCCGGGTTCGCGCTCCTCATGTCCTCGTCCTTGCTCTATATCGCCGAAGCATCTACGCAGCCGGAGACTTTCGGATCCATTCCGCGAGCCTTTTGGTGGAGCGTCGCGACGTTGACGACGGTGGGGTACGGCGATGTCACGCCGGTCACGTCGCTGGGGCGCGTCTTCGCCGGTATGACCGCGATCGCCGGAATCGGGCTGGTGGCGATGCCCGCCGGCATCCTCGCCGCCGCGTTCACCGACGCCTTCCAGCGGCGCGCAAGGAATACATCGGAAGAGGATCCGTGACGGAGGCCTGGGCGTGAACGTCTCCCGGAAATGTCGCCCGCATCGACACATCCTCAAATCATGTCGATGAAATCGAAAATTGTCGACATGTCCACCCACGAGGTTTTCGCGGGAAGCCGCTCTACGCACGCCGGAAGCGCGCGCCACTTTCCCCGGCACCTCAGCCCGCCGCCCGCATCCGATTGCCCTTGTCAGGACGAGCGGCGGCGGGCGAAACTCCGCGGGATGATTGCCCCCCCGCGATGGATCGAAGAGCCCCCCGCCTCGGCACCGTTTCACATCATGGTGAAACCGATCGGGCCGAAGTGCAATCTGGACTGCACGTACTGCTTCTATCTCGAGAAAGACGTGCTCTTCGGCGCGGGCGAAAAGTGGAAGATGGACGAGGCGCTTCTCAAAACCTACGTGCGCCGCTACATCGAGGCGCAACCGCCGGGGAGCGGGACGGTCGTTTTCGCATGGCAGGGAGGAGAGCCCACGCTGTGCGGGGTGGATTTCTTCGAAAAAGCGGTCTGTTTCCAGAAGCAGTACGCGGGCGGGCGGACGATTGAGAACGCTTTCCAGACCAACGGCACGCTTCTTGATGACGAGTGGGGGGCGTTTCTGAAACGGGAGAACTTTCTCGTCGGGATCAGCATTGACGGCCCGGAAAAGGTCCACGACGCCCTGCGCGTGACGCGCGGCGGCAAGGGGAGCTTCCGCGAGGTCATGCGCGGGCTCGATGTCCTCAAGCGCCACCGCGTCGACTTCAACACGCTCACCTGCGTGAACGCGGTCAACGCGGACAAGGGAGCGGAGGTCTACGACTTCCTGCGCGAGGCGGGTTCACGCTACATGCAGTTCATTCCCATCATCGAACGGCTGCCCGACGCCGAGGCGGAGAAACTCGGGCTGAGCCACGCCGCGCCGCCGAGATTTGAGGAAGAAGACGAAAACCTGAAAGCCCCCGTGACCTCGTGGAGCGTGCAGCCCAAGGCCTACGGGCGCTTCATGTGGCAGATTTTCAAACGCTGGATCCGGCGCGACGTGGGCACGGTCTACGTGCAAATGTTCGACACCGCGCTGGGCAAGTGGGCGGGAGTGCCCGGCGGCGTGTGCGTTTACAATGAAGAGTGCGGGCGCGCCCTCGCCCTCGAACACGACGGCTCGCTCTACTCGTGCGACCACTTTGTCTACCCGCGCTACCGCCTCGGCAATATCGCCGACGAGCCGATGTCGGCGATGGTCGACAGCGCCTTCCAGACAGGCTTCGGCAAAGACAAGTCGCGTCTCCTTCCGCGCTTTTGCCGCGAGTGCGAGTTCCGCTTCACCTGCAACGGAGGCTGCCCCAAGCACCGCTTTCTCTCCACACCGGACGGCGAACCCGGCCTCAACTACCTGTGCTCCGGCTACCGCTTTATCTTCGGCAAGATGGATCCCTACATGAAGGCCATGGCCGCCCTCTACAAAGCGGGCCGTCCTCCCGCCGAGGTCATGGACATGATCCGCGAGCGCAAATTGTCCAAGCCGGCGTGAGGAAAAAGCCGATAGAGGCGGACCCTGACGCCGCGAAGCTCGCCCCACTGCGTGGCCCGTTGCGCGAATGGTATGCTCGCCACCACCGCCCGCTCCCATGGCGGACGGCGCCGTCGCTTTACGGCACGGTCGTCTCGGAGTTCATGTGCCAGCAGACGCGTATCGAAACCGTCCTGCCCTATTTCGCGCGGTGGATGCAGCATTTCCCGGATTTCCTGGCACTCGCGCGCGCCCCGGAGGCTGAAGTCCTGCGGGCGTGGGAAGGCCTCGGCTACTACTCCCGCGCGCGCAACCTGCACCGCCTCGCCAAAGAAATCGCGGCCATGGACGAACCGCCGCGCACCGCCGCGGGGTGGAAACGGCTGCCCGGCATCGGCCCCTACACGGCGGCCGCCGTGGCGAGCATCGCCTTCGGCGAGCCCGTACCCGTTGTCGACGGCAACGTCGTGCGCGTCCTCGCGCGGGTGCGCGGCGACGACACCGAATTCCGCTCCAATCAGGAAGCGGTCGACGCATTCCGACCGCTCGCGGAGGCCTTCCTCGACCCGCGCCATCCCGGCGACCACAACCAGGCGATGATGGAACTCGGCGCCACCGTTTGCCGCAAGAGCAAGCCCGCCTGCCTCATCTGCCCGCTGCGCCCGGGCTGCGCCAGCGCCGGCAAAAACCCGGCAGACCGCCCCCGCATCGTCCGCCGCGCGACCGTAAAGGTTGAAGTCAGCCGGCTCTGGATCGAACGCGACGGACACCTCCTCCTGCATGAGGGCGCGCCCAACGGGCGCCGCCTGCGCGCCATCTGCGAACTGCCGCTGGCCGAAGACATCCCCGGAGCGGAACGGGTTGAACGGCTCCACCGCGGCGTGCGCTCCATCACGCACCACCGCATCACCGAAGAGATCTTCCACAGTCGTCTGCCGGAGATGCCGGGAAAGCCCGCCCTGCCCAGTCCCCCGCGCCACGGTCAATGGCACTGGGTGCCCCTCAGCCGAATCGAAGCCGTCACCCTCTCCGGCCCGCACCGCAAATGGATCGAGTTGATCCTCGGGCACCGGTGATTCTTCCGTCACCGCAGCCGACTGCCAGCGAAAGATTCGACACCCGCAAACACGTGCTGAGGACCTCTCACCGGTGTAGCAACGTCCCAAAGACGGCCTGGAAAGCCCTTCTCTCCGCTGGGGCCGGGACCCCGGCTCGGCTAAGTTCGCCCCAGGCCGGTCCGCCGCCCGCAGTCGAAAACAGTATGATTACCGGAACGCCCCGTTCACACAACCGCGGGAGCCTCCCGCGTTAGCAATTCAACCATATAATCGCCGGGCTTGTAGTTGCCCATGATGACGGTGGTCTTGCCGTCGCGGTGCATGCGCACTTCGGGTACCTTGACCTCGGGCGTCTTGTGCGGCGCATAGAGAACATCGTCGTGCGAGGCATGGGCCTTCTCCTTAAAAAGATCGGGCGTCAAATTACCGCCGAGGTGGTCGTCCCGCCCGGTGGCAATGTGGATCGTCCCGAGGATCTTCTCGTCCTGGATGTCGCGGCCGCTGAAGGGGAGCACCTGCGTGCCGAAGCCCAGCTCGCCGAGCGCGCCGACCATCGGGTCGTAAGCAAGTTTCTCGTTGTGCTCTTTGATTTTCGCGTAATCTCCGTAAATGAGACGGCTGTGGACGATCTTCCCGTCTTCCACGGTGAGCAGGCCGAGCGTCTCCTCGTCATACTTAAAGGGAAACTGCCCTGCCGCTCCCTCAGGCACATAATAGACTTCACCGGCCGGAAGATTGGCGACATCGGGCTTGCCTGGCGGACAGAGGCCATGGCTTTTCTGCGCCTCCTGCCCGTTCGTGATAAGGCGAAGGGTCGTCTTCCTGCCTTCCACGACAAAGTCGATCTCAAACCAGTCCGCACGGGTGAGCCCGAGGCGAAGCCGCTCCGTCCGCGCGCTGACCTCCTCGTAATTCACGCTCAGGCCAGTCTCAAGAATGATCTGGTTGAGGCCGTGCAACGTCGCTCCACGGAAGCCGAACTCCTTCGCCTTGGCGGTGAGCGGTGCCGTGGCGGAAAAAGTAGAGACGCAGAGGATGAGGTCGTAACTCGGGTAAATGTCGTGGTCGAGGCTGAGCTGCCGCCCATCCGGGGCGTGGCACTCGTCCTCCATATCGAGATTACTGCCGCCGCTTTCGCGGTAGGCGTAGATCTCGCCTCCCATGTAGTTCATCTCGTCGAGCCCGCCGTTTCGCAGGCTTTTGTAGAAAACCTCGTACCCGTAGTTCTGGATGGAGAGGGCGGGATTCTGAAGGAAGGCAAAGTCTTTGATCTCCGAGGGATCGGGCAGATCAATGAGAATGCACACGCGTTCGCCATTTCCCGGACCGAATGACGTCTCGAGGAGACGGCGGAGCGAGAAGGGCGGAAACTCAATCTTGTTGGCATCGAATTCCATGGGATAAAACCGAGGGTTTAGTATGCTTGAAACGAAGCCGTAATCAGTAGGCGGACAATCCCCGGGACGCAACCTTCGAGGCGATATTCCGCACAAAAAACGCCGCCCGGCGAAGGGGCGGCGTTTGAAAGACCGGAATCCGGCGTAGTGTTATGATTTCTCCTGGAACAAATGCACGTCGCGCTGCGGGAACGGAATGGTGATGCCGGCGGCGTCAAAGCGCTTCTTCATCTCAAGATTTAGATGGAAGAATACATCCCAGTAGTCCGCCTTATTCACCCACGGTCGCACGGCAATATCGATACTGCTGTCGGAATGGGCGAGCACGCCGACGGTGGGAGCGGGGTCGTCAAGGATGCGCTTGTCCTCAGAAAGCACTTCCTTGATGAGCGCGATGACCTTGTCGAGATTGTCGTCGTAGCTTACCCCGTAGACAAGGTCGACTCGGCGCGTGTCCTTGGAGGAAAAGTTGGTGATGACTTTGCCCATGACGCTCGCGTTGGGGGCGATGACCTTCTTGTTATCGGGCGTGCGCATTTCCGTGAAGAGAATGCCGATCTCCTCGACTATGCCCATCGTCCCGCCCGCGTCAATAAAGTCGCCCACTTTGAACGGACGGAAAATGATAATAAGAACGCCTGCGGCAAAATTAGCGAGGGATCCCTGCAAGGCAAAGCCGACGGCAAGACCAGCGGCACCGACCATTGCGATAAAGGAGGTTGTCTCCACACCCAATTGCCCGATGGCTGCGATGGCCACAAGGACAATAAGAACGTAATAGACTAGGCTCGAGAGAAAGCCAATGAGGACCTTGTCGACGTTGCGCTTGGTCATGACCGTGCGCATGCCGCTCGTGAGTTTCCCGGCAACCCACTTACCGATAAGGAAGATGAGGATTGCGGAAATCAGCTGCACAGCGATTCCCGGCCCCACTTCGAGGAGGTGCTCCCATTGTTCGTTCAGCCACTCTTCCATGTTGATAGTTCCCTTCTTGTTATATTGAGATTAGGACCAAAACAAAAGTATCCGGACAGACCTACTCCCAACGCAGGAGCAAGCGGACGTAATACATGGTATCCAGCTTTTTGCGGTCGGCTTCGGGACTGCTGTTGTAGCGGTTCTCAAGGCCAAGGCGCAACGTCCAGAAATCTGAACTCCCAAGCGGAATATTCACCCCGGAATCATGGGTGATTAGGTATTCGCCGAAGAAGTCGTCGAAGCTCGGCAGAAAGGCGAGGTCGGTCGTGACTTCACCCCAGTCCGCGAACCGCCAGTAGTTGAGCGCACCAAACTCCATCCCGGGAAAATCCTCCGTTCCGCCCGTGGCGTAGGACTCGTGCCGGTAGCTCAGACCGGCGCGGGTCTCAAGCCGGTGGCGCGGCTGATTGAACCAACGGTAGGTGAGACCGGCGACCGATGTGGAGCGCAGGTCGATATTCTCCGGCTCGTTGTACTCCAGCTCCTGGCGCACATACCAACCGAGCTTTTCGAGAAAAAAGCTAGTAAACGAAAGGCCGCCGACCGCGCGGTGGTCGGTCGTCTCGTTACTCTCTTCGGCGTAGCTGTAGATCGTATAGAATTCAAGCCGGTCGGTCGCCCCTTCAAGCCGCGCACGGAAGCGGGCGCTTGCCGCCATACGGTCGCTATTGCCTTCGCGGCCCGAGAAATCGAGCCCGGCCTCGTAAGTCCAGCGGCGGAGCTGGTCTTCAAGCTCCGCTTCGCGGGCGATCACGGCTGGATCCCGCTGCCCGGGCTGCCAACCGGCGGCAACCTCGGTGGTGCGGGCACGCACAGGTCCACCGGCGGTGGCGACTTCGACTTCGCCCTCAGCGCGGCGCCGCACAGGGCCGACGAGAACATCACCGGTCTCAAGGCGCACGGAGACGTCCGAATCGGTCGAAAACACCGTCACTTCCGACATGCGGATCTCAATCGTGCCGGCATAGGACGTTTCCAGTTTAAGCACGCCGTCATAAATGCCGAGGACGCGTCCGGTAAGGCGCGAGCCGTCTGCTGTCTCTACGACATCAGCGGAAAGGAACAAGGGCCAGAGCGTCATGCAGATGATCGGCGTGAAGCGGTGGAAGAATCGTTTCATAGTGGTTTTCAGTGTTGGCGGTTAAGCAATATCCTCAAAAAACCTCCAATGGTCTTAGAATATTTTCCCCCAAAAGCAAGAATGTGATCGAAAAACATTTACACCCAAAAATGTTGGTGCCGGGTGTCGCCTGGCGGGGCATCGATCAAATTCCGTACAGACGCAACCGAGCGGTGAAACCACCATGCCTGCTGCCGGAACCGGATGCACAGACCAGAACGCCGGGAAACCTCCCGCACTCCGGGCACGAAAAACTGTCAATCGTCGGGCTGCGTCTTCTTGAGACCGACAACACGATCCCCCTCGCTCCACTCGCCGCGCCGCCTGAGCAACGCAACACGCTCGAAGCGCTTGAGCACATTGCGGCGCTTCTTCTTTCCGCCGCCGACCTTGAAACTGGGATGCTGTGACATGACTTTTAAGTTGAAAACCCGACAGCAGAACGCCCCGTCCGGCCCGACGCAAGAACTTTTCGCGCCGATTGCGTGGCGCGTGTCGCCTCACCGCGGTTGCGCGAGCCTGCAAAGACATCGCCGAAGATGCGGTCGCGGTCGAGCCATGTGACCCAGGCAATGAAGTGGCGGCATTGGTCAAATGCTCCATGTGCAGTTGTCGGTGTCGAGAACGGCGGACACCTTGTCTTTGGGGGCGGACAGATGCCGCATCAGTGGAATCAAAGGCACCCTCATCGGACGGAATGATTCGCTCATTGCGGCTCGTGACCTCGCTTACGGAGTCATACTCGTCACCGGCAGCGAATACGAGTTTCGTCGCGTTCCTTATCGCCGGGCGGAAGACCGAATCAATGATGCAACCGCTTTGCCATGCGGGGCTATCCCAAGACTTGACCCCGCCGACGGACTCCGGATGCTCCCATTTGCGACCTTCCGCGGTCCCCGCTCCGCCATCCCCCGGCCCTGAATCCCCATGAAGCCAAGTATACTCCTATTCGCTGCGGCCTTTGCCGCGTTCTGTGTTCACGCCGCGGCTTCGGCCGGGAGCCAGCTCACCGTGCGGGCGCACGACTGGCTCCGGATGCCCGCTAGCGGCAACCTCGAACTGGAGGATGAGCAGCAGGCGGGCGGCCCCAGCTACATCGCGCGGACAAACTTCATGCGCCCGGAACCGGGCGGCACAGGCCGCATCTGGATCAATGACTCGAACGGCAATCTCTACATCCTGCCCGTCGGCGGCGACTTCGCCGACCGCAACGCGGCCCTCGAGGCGATGGCGGCGGCGGGCACACCCTACATGGATTTCAACGGATCGACCTCCGGACGGGAAGGCGACGTGACCTTCCGCCCGGTGGACGACACCACCGTGCCCGTGACCCCCGACGGGATTTTCCGGCGGTTCACGAAATTCCGCGGATACGCGGCCGGGCTCATTACCTTCGAGTTCGACCCGGAGTTCACGGAGAACGGTCGCTTTTACACTGTCCACATGGAGAGCTCCACGGGCAACACGGACGAACGCCGAATCCCGCTCGGCGGCCCCGGCACGAAACACCCCGGCCTCGATACGGCGGGGTGGGAGAGCACGCCGACCCTCACTTCCGCCGTCGGGGGCAATCAGTGGCACAGCGTGCTCATCGAATGGACCACGCCCGACCCGACGACACCCGTCTTTGAGGGCATCGGGCGCGAAATCCTCCGCCTCGGCTTCAACCTGCACATCCACCCGCTCGGCGACATCACCTTCAACCCCCTCGCCACCGAGCCCTCGCACCCCGATTGGGGCGTCATGTACCTTGCCATCGGCGACGGCGGGTCGGGCGAGTCCGCTGCCTCCGACAACCGCACCCTTCTGCCGCAGAGGCTCGACTCCCACGTCGGCAAAATCTTCCGCATCATCCCCGATCTCTCGCGGCAGACGGAGACGAGCACCGTCAGTGGCAACGGGCGCTACCGCGTGCCGGACGACAACCCGTTTGTCGACATCTCCGGGGCGCGACCGGAAATCTGGACCCTTGGACACCGCAATCCCCACCGCTTCGCCTGGGACATTCCCACCGGCACGCTCCTCAACTCGGAGATCGGCCAGCGCGAATGGGAAGAGGTCAACATCATCGAGCGCGGCCTCAACTACGGTTACGCGGAGCGCGAAGGTCCGGAGCGCCTCCTCATCGTCAGCGGCCCGGACAACCAGACAACCGTCGCGGTGCCCGACCCCGACGAAATCCCCGTCCGCCTCAACGCCACCCAGACACTCGGGACCGTGACGCCGACCTATCCCGTTATCGCCTATCCGCACACCGAAGCGTTCGGCGGCGACGCCATCGCCAACGGCTACGTCTACCGCGGCACGGCCATTCCCGAACTCGTGGGCAAGTTCGTCCTCGGCGATATCACCACCGGCCGGCTCTACTACGCCGACTTCGGGGAGATGCTCGCCGCGCACGCCAACAACAGCCCGGAATCGCCCGTCGACCTCCAGCCGCTGCACATCGAGTGGACGAATCCCTACGACGACTCCGGCACGGCCGTCTACCCCGACATGTTTGACATCGTCAAAGCCGCCTACCACGCGCGCGGCGGAGCCGATGTCGACCTGCCCGGCAGCTCCCGTATCTCCGGTTCGGGCCGTGCCGATATCCGCTTCGCCATCGACGACGCCGGCGAACTTTACATCATCAGCAAAAGCGACGGTATGATCCGCGGCCTGACCGCGCCGCCGCAGAAAGACGCCTGGCTCGCAGATCATTTCGACGAGTCCGAACGCGCGATTCCCGAAATTGCGGGCGACCTCGCCGATCCGGACGACGACGGCATACCCAATCTGCTCGAGTACGCCCTCGGCCTCAGCCCGCGCGAAAACTCCGCCGCCGCCATACCGCCAGTCGAGGCCGTGGACGGACGCCCCGCCTTTCGCTACACACCCCTGCGTCCGGAACTTCTTTACACCGCCGAGGCCTCGCGCGATCTCGTCAACTGGTCGGACAACGATATTGAACAAACGCTGGAACCCGACGGCACGGTCCGCGCCGAGTACACGGGTCCCGACCCGGAAGCGGTCTTCCTGCGCCTCTCTGTGCGCCCGCGCTTTCAGTGAGGGCCGTCGAGGCCGGACGAGCCTTCGCACTGGCCGAGCGCCCAGCGCCGGTAGTCGTCCGCCACGCGGTCGGCGCGGCACGCCACCCATTGCGGGGTGTCGTATGGGTGCGCCCCGCGCAGCCAAACTTCCAGCGCCTCTGCCCGCGCCTCCGCGAACTTGAAGGTCACCCGCCATTCCGGATCGTCGCAAACCCCGCCCTTCCAAACGTAGAAGCTGCGCAGCGGACCCTCCACCTGCGCGCACGCCGCCACTCCCGCGTCCACCGCGCCGCGGGCCAACGTTTCCGCCGAATCAGCGCTGTCCAGCGTCGTCCAACCGACCATCAATGTGTTTTGCGCCATGGCACCGAAGCCAAACCGTCTCCCCCACCGGACGCAACCACATAAGAACCCGGGTCGCCGGCGCCGCAGGCGATATCCGCCGCCACTGCGGGCCGAGCAGCCCGGCCCCGGCGAAGCCGCCGCCGCGGCCACATGAACAGCGGGCGGTGCCTGCTCCCGCGGGCCGTTACCATTGAGGTCAGTGGGCTTCTTTGGCGGCTTTTGCCTCGCCGATGACCTTTTGCTCGAGGAGCGGATCCATTTCCTCGTAGTGGGAGAAGGCTTCCTCGTGCACACCCTGCCCGCCGGTTATAGAACGCAACGCGGTGGAGTAGCGGTAAAGCTCGACCTGCGGCACTTGCGCACGGATGACCTGAAGTCCGCTCTCCGCGTCGACCCCCTGGATACGCCCGCGGCGGCTTGAGATATCGCCCATGACGTCGCCCACGTAGTTTTCGGGCACACGGATGGTGATGTCACAAATGGGTTCAAGGAGGCAGGGTTTGGCTGCCATGAAGGCCTCGCGGAAGGCCGCCTTGCCCGCGATCTGAAATGCCACGTCCTTGGAGTCGACGGGGTGCATTTTGCCGTCGTAGAAATCCACCTTCAGGTCGACGATGCGGTAGCCGGCGAGAACGCCTTCGTTGCAGGCGGAATTGACGCCCTTTTCCACGGACGGAACGAAAACGCGGTCGACATTCTGGCCGACTAGCGAGTTCGTAAAGACAAGGCCGCTGTCGCGCTGGAGCGGCTCAATGCGCATCCACACTTCGGCGAACTGTCCGGCCCCGCCGGACTGCTTTTTGTGGCGGTATTTGGAGTCCGCACTCTTCTTGATGGTCTCGCGGAAAGGCACCCGCGGCTCGCCGAGTTCCACATCGACGTTGAACCGCCGCTTAAGGCGTTCGAGGATAATGGCGAGGTGCAGCTCACCCTGCCCGGAGAGGACAGTCTCGCGCGTCTCAGGGTCATTGCGGTAAAGAAAGGTGGGATCCTCTTCGTGCAGGGTGGAGAGACCCGAGCCGAGCCGGTCTTCATCGCCCTTGGCCTTGAGCCGGAGGGCACCGTGGATGTTGGGCTTGGGGTAGACCACCGGCGGCAGGGTGACGTGGCGCTTCACGCTGCTGAGGGTATTGCCGGTGTGGGTGTCGCGCAGTTTGACGGCCGCGCCGATGTCGCCCGGGCCGATTGACTCCGCCGCCTCCCGGTCGTGCCCGTTGACATGGAAGAGCTGCCCGAGGCGCTCGTTGAGACGGCGGTCCGAGTTGTAGACGTCCACGCCGGTGCGGATACTGCCGGAATACATGCGGAAGAAGGATAGCTCACCGACATGCGCCTCACTGAGAGTCTTGAAGACGTAGCAGGCGGGCTCCGGGTCATCGAGGGCAATGAGGGTCTCGGCACCGCTCTCGTCCAAGGCCGGCACTTTCTTGCGGTCGACCGGCGAGGAACCGTATTTGGCGACAAAGTCGAGCAGGCGGGCGACACCCACGTTTGTCTCCGCCGAGGTCACGAAGAGCGGGATGAAGGCCTGGCTCTGCACGGCGGCGTGGATACCGGCGCGCATCGTCTCCTCGCTGAGGGTACCTTCCTCGAAGAACTTTTCGAGGAGGGTATCATCCGATTCGGCGACAAACTCGATCAACTCGCGGTGCAGCTCCTTTACGCGCCCGGCGTCCGTGCCAGAGACCTCCTGTTCGGTGAACATGCCGCTGGCGTCTTTGGCGTAGACGCACTCTTCGTTGCGCAGGACATCGAGGACGCGGTGAAATCCGGGGCCGGCGTCGAGCGGAAGGGTCATTGGAAACACGGTCCGCCCGAAGCGCTCGCGCAGTGATTCGAGCACGACATCGAAGTCCACGTGCTCCTTGTCGGCGCCGTTGACAACGATGATGCGGGGCAACTCGAAGCGGTTGGCAAACTCCCAAACCTTGGAAGTGCCCATCTCGGGGCCGGTGGACGCATTCACAACCACCATGGCGAAGTCGCCGACGCGCAGCGCCCCGAGGGCCTCGCTGATGAAGTCGAGGTATCCCGGCGTGTCGAGGATGTTGAGCTTCTTCTCCATCCACGTCGCGTTCATGATCGACGCATGCACCGAAATCTTCCGGTGTTTTTCGCTCACATGGTAGTCGGAGACGGTCGATCCCGCTTCGATACTGCCGATTCGGTTGATCCGGCCGGCGCAGCGGAGCATCGCTTCCACGAGCATTGTTTTGCCGGATGCCTGGTGACCCACGATAGCGAAATTCCGGATATCCTTCGGGGCGTATTGCTTCATAAGGTGAGAACTGTGTGGTTTGAGGTTGTGTAGTAATCGAAACGCCGCGGGCGGCGGCGGGCGCTAATGACCCAGCGCGTCGGTTATCGTAACCGCCCCGCTTAAAGTCAATGGGTTCCGGAAAGCGCCGCGAATTTTGCCGGAAGACCGTCGCGGGAAGGATTCCGGCGGGCCGGTCCCGCTTTTCGCATCGCCATGCCCCGCCGGCCGGCCAACATTGTCAGGGTCATGAAAAAGGAACTTGTGATGACTGTTCTCGCGGAGGACCGGCCCGGCCTCGTTGCCCGGCTTGCGGACTGCGTGCGCACACACGGGGGCAACTGGATCGAGAGCCGCATGAGTCAGCTAGGAGGCCGTTTTGCCGGCATCGTGCGCGTGGAGGTGCCGGAAGAATCGGAGGACCAGCTCGCCGCCGCGCTGCGCGCACTCGTCGGCCTAAACCTGACTGTGGAGACCGCCGACGCGCCGTACCCCGTGGAGAAGGATGCCAAACAGGCACGCCTCGAAATCCTCGCGCAGGACCGGCCCGGCATTATCGCGGAAATCTTCGGGGCGCTCTCCGCCCACCGCGCCAACGTGACCGATCTGACGACAGAGCGCTTCGCCGCCCCCATGAGCGCGGAACTCCTCTTCAAAGCCACCGCCCGCCTGCGGCTGCCGCCGGCGCTCGACGCAGGGACACTGCACGCTTCGCTCGAAAGCATTGCCCACGACCTGACGGCCGAACTTCACCTCGCGCAGGAGTGGTGACGGTGCCACCGCCGCCGGCTTAGAGGTAGTCGCTCATCTCATAGAGCGCCGGGTCGCGCGACGGTTCCCGCCGCCGCCGCCACGCGCGGGCCACCGCCCCGGCACCGAGTCCCTCCGCGCCGGCACCGTCTCCTTCGCCGTCCATGCCCTCCGCCTCGTCGAGGAGGTCGCCGTATTCCTCTTCCAGTTGCTCCGGGTCTTCCCCCTTCTCCATGCGCTCGACCATTTCTTTCATGGCCTCGGGCAGTTTCTCGCCCGTCAGGTCAGACATCCGGCGCATGAGGTGCGCGAGCTGGCGCGGATCGGGATTCTCCTCGTCGATACCGGAAAACTCGCGCTCCATCTGCTCCATCGCGGCTTCGAGGCGCGGGTCGTCGAAATCGCCGCCCTCCCCGTCCCCGGGTTCTTTCGCCCGGCCCGTCACGGCGAATCCGGAGACCCGCTTCTCCATCGGGTACTCCGGATTGTCCGGGCAACGCGGCACGCGCCCGCCCAGATCAAGGGAGCGGGCGAAGAAGGAGTAGATCTTGTGGTTCTTCGGGCAGTAAAACTCGTAGATCGGCATGACGGGAAATGGAATGAAACGCGCGCCCGCTTTCAACCCAATTGACGCCGCGCGTAATCCGTGCGTAAAACCGCTTGGCAATTCCCGCCGGGGCACTAGTTGTGCAGGACCATGACAACTGCCAAAACGACCCCGGTCATTTTCAACAACACTGTCCTGCGCGACGGCCACCAATCGCTCGCCGCCACGCGAATGACCACCGCGCAGATGCTGCCCGCCCTCGAGGATCTCGATGCCCTCGGCTTCGGAGCGCTGGAGACATGGGGCGGAGCCACGATCGACTCCGGTCTGCGTTTTCTCGATGAGTTTCCCTTTGAGCGCCTCGACACGATAAAGAAGGGCACGCCCAACACGCCGCACATGATGCTTCTGCGTGGGCAAAACATCGTCCAATACGCCAACTTTCCCGACGATGTCGTTACTGCCTTTGTCGCAACGGCGGCCCGGCACGGCATGGATATCTTCCGAATCTTCGACGCGCTCAACGACATGCGCAACATCGCCACCGCCGTCAAAGCAACCAAAGCGGCGGGAAAACACGCCCAGGGCACGATCTGCTACACCTCCAGCCCCGTCCACAACGTCGAAGCATTCGTCGGTCTCGGGAAGGAAATCGAGGATCTCGGCTGCGACTCCATCTGCGTCAAAGACATGGCCGGACTCATCCCGCCGCGCGTTTGCTACGAGATCGTGCGGGGGCTCAAGAAGAACTGCGGCCTTCCCGTCATCGTCCACACCCATGAGACGGCGGGACTCGGCGCGCCCACCTACTACGCCGCCATTGAAGCCGGCGCCGACGAAGTTGACACATCCATCGCCCCCTTCGCCAACGGCACCGGTCAACCCGACACCGTCCGCATGCTCGCGCTCCTCGAAGACCACCCGCGTGCCCCGGAATACGACCGCGAGCGGCTGAACCGCCTCCGTGAGTACTTCAAGGGAGTCTACGCCGAGCTTTCCAACTTTACCTCAACCCGAAACGAGGTGGTCGACACAGAAGCGCTCGCCTACCAAGTCCCCGGCGGGATGCTCTCCAACTTCCGCAACCAGTTGAAAGAGCAAAAGATGGAAGACCGCTTTGAGGAGGTCTTCCGCGAGATCCCCGTCGTCCGGGAGGCGCTCGGCTGGATCCCGCTGGTGACACCGACCTCCCAGATCGTCGGCGTGCAGGCCATGCTCAACGTCAAATTCGGGCGCTGGAAGAATTTCTCGCCCGCCGCCACCGATATCGCGCTCGGCTATTACGGGCGCACCCCCGCCCCCGTCGACCCGGAAGTCCGCAAGCTCGCCTCCAAGGCAAGCGGAAAGGAGCCCGTTGACTGCCGCCCCGCCGACCTGCTGGAGCCGCGCATGGAGACCCTCGCCAACGAACTGAAAGCGGCCGGACTGCCGGACGACGAGGAGCATTGCGTCATCCACGCCATGTTTCCGCAGGAACTTAAAAAGCACTACGACAAGAAAAAGAAACCACCGGCGGCGGCGGATACTCCGCCCAAACCGACCCCCGCACCGCCGCCCGCGGCGACGTCGGCAGCCTCCCCCGCCCCCGCTGGCGCACCGAAAGGCAAAGCCCGCGCCTTCAATCTCGTCGTAAGCGGAAAGTCCTACGCGGTCGAGGTCGAGGAACTCGATTGAGGCGACCGCAGAGGGTGCCGCCGTCAGCTCACCAACCGGAAGATCCGGTTGAGAAATCCTTCGCGGGAAGGCGTCCCCGCAAGCATGCCGTCTTCTTCATCCTCTTCCACATACCTGGCGGGATGCGGAGTGGATTCCGCCGCCGCCGGAACGGCACGGTGCGCCGGGAAAGCAGAGACAACCTTCTTGCGTATGAGGTGCGAAAGCACGTCGCTGTAGAGCACCGGCTTGAGGAAGAAGGGAATCCCCTGCCGCGCGAGATCCTCCTGCTCGTCGAGGGTCAGGCACCCGGAAACAACCGCGCTCGGAATCGAGCAGCCCGATTCCCGGAGCACTTCGAGAAAGGCAATCCCCAGTCCGTCGGGCAACCGGTGGTCGGCAATGATGAGGTCCAGTTCCTCTTTGTGCTTCGCGTAGATGTCCCGGGCTTCCCACACGGAAAAGACGGAAAAAACTTTATGCCCAAGGTCTTCCAGTTGTATGGAGCCAATTGCGTTGAGTTCTTCTTGGTCTTCGATAAACAGGATTTTCATGGATAGCTCCGATTGGAGGTGGTGGCTTGGCTTCCGTCTCTGTTGGCCTTTCCCGGAGTCCGGCACTAGAGGCGGAGAAAAGATTTACTGGATAAAGTAGGTAGAAGACCCCAATCGCCTTGTCAATATTTTCCCCTGTAAAAAATACGTCAAAGCCCTTGGTTCCCTCGAAACAGCCACGAAACCAGTGCGTATGATGGACTTGCGGGAAGGCAGGGAAACGCCTTTTCTCGGCGTGATGAGTGCCGAAACGGGAGAAAACACGCGCGAACTGAATCCGGCGGATTTGCGCGGCATCCTCAAATACGTTCCGCAGTGGCGAAACCACACGTTTGTCATCGCCGTGGACGGTGCGGCCGTGGACGGCGAGACTTTCGGCAACCTCATGCTGGAGATTGCGGTGCTGCACAATCTCGGGATCCGACTCGTCCTCTGCCACGGGATCGGGCGGCAGTTGGAGCGCCTCGGCACCGAGCGGGGAGTCGAAGTAGGCGACGCCCGCGGCTACGGCCCGACCGACGGCCCGACGCTCGAACTCGCCGTCGCCGCCGCCGGGGAGGTGACGCACCGCATTATGCGGGGGCTCACGCAACACGGCTTGCGCTGCTCCACGACCAACGCCGTGCGCGGAACCGAGCGGGGCATCATCAAGGGGGTGGACCAGCTGTTCGCGGGCAAGGTCGAGCGCGTCGACACCGCCGTGCTGACCACACTCATGGAGCACGAGATCATACCCGTGGTCAGCCCGTTGATCTACACCCGCCACGGCACGGCGCTGCGCATCAACTCCGACCTTCTCGCCTCCGATCTCGCCATCGCGCTGCACGCCTCCAAAGTCGTCTTCCTCCTACCCTACCCGGGCCTCACGGTGAAGGGCGGCTTTCGGCTCAATATGGCCGTGCAGGAGGTGCGCGGCATTCTCGACAACTCGCCCGGCGACATCGACGGGGAAGTGCGGAGCAAAGCCATCCACGCCGTGCGCACGATCGAGGGCGGTACGCCCCGCGCGCACATCATCGACTGCCGCATCCACGACGGTCTGCTCCTCGAAATCTTTTCCAAAGTCGGCATCGGGTCGATGATCCACTCCAACCCCTACGCACAAATCCGGCGTGCGCGCCGTGCCGACTCCGGACCGCTCTTCAACCTCACCAAGGCGGCAGTGCGCAGCGAGGAGCTGCGCGCGCGAACGCGCGAGGCCATCGAGGCCGAAATCGGCGACTACTTCGTCTACGAGATCGACGAGAGCATCATCGCCTGCTTCCGCCTCTCCACGCTGGAGGCGGCGGGGGCCTGCGAGCTGGGCTCCGTCTTCGTCCATCCGGCCTACCAAGCCCGCAAGATCGGGCAGACCCTCGTCGAATTCGCTCTCGAAGAAGCCCGCAAAGCGGACTTCAAAGCCGTCTTCGCCCTCACCACGCAGGCCATTCCCTTCTTCAAGAACATCTGCGGTTTCCGCGATGCCGCTGCGGACGAGACGCCGCCGCAACTCCGCGACGCCGCTGCCAACGCCGGACGCAATTCGCGCGTCCTTGTCCAGGACCTCGGGAAGTGAACCGCCGCCCCCAACCCGCCCGCGTCATCGACACACCCGACGGACACCCGGTCGGCCTCGCGGAATACGGCGACCCCGGCGGCGTGCCGACGGTCTTCTTCCACGGATGGCCCGGCTCGCGGCTCCAAGGACTTTACGCCGACGAGGCGGCAACGGATGCCGGCGTGCGCGTCATCGCCGTCGACCGACCGGGCTACGGCGCCACCCCGCCCCGCCCCGGCAGCTCACTCACGGCATGGGCCGACACCGTCGGCACGGTGGCCGACACGCTCAACCTCGACAGATTTCATGTCCTCGGCCTCTCCGGCGGCGGACCCTCCGCTTACGCCTGCGCCCACCGTATGCCGGATCGCGTCCAGGGCGTCTTCCTCCTCTGCCCCGCCCCGCCTTTCACCGAGGCAGGCGGCACCCGCCGCCTTATGCCCGCGTTTCGCGCGCTCCTCGCCGTGCGCCGGAAGTCCGACCGCACCGCCCGATTCGTCATCCGCATCGGCGCCGCGTTCATTCTCCGCTTTCCCGCCGCATGGCAACCGCGCCTCTGCCTGCCCCTCCTCCCCCGCGCCGACAGGCGGCTCCTCGTCCGCAAGCCCGTTGCCCGCCAGCTCATCGAATCCGTGCGCGAGGGCATTCGTGCACATCCCGCCGTCATCCTCGAAGACGCCGACACTTTCCTCGCCCCGTGGGGCTTTTCCGTCCGCGGCATCCGCCAGCCCGTCCACATCTGGCACGGCACCGACGACCGCACCGTCCCGCATGCCTACTCCGAAGACGTCGCCCGCCTCCTGCCCAATGCCGCGCTGCACTCGATCCCCGGCGAGGGTCACTATTCCCTCCCCTGGAACCACAGTGCCGATGTCTGCCGGGAGATCGCCCGCTGCCCGCTCTGACTGTCGACGTCACACAACCGTCACCGGAAGCCCACACTACGCCATTGCCTCTCCGCACGCGGGAAGCATTATCTAGCGGGAAATGGTTAAGTCTGCGACAAAACGGGCACCGCGGAAAGCCGCCTATTTCAACCGCGAGTTGAGCTGGCTGGCGTTCAACCGCCGGGTGCTGGAGCAGGCGGAGGACAAACGGTTTCCGCTCCTCGAACGCCTGCGCTTTCTCTCTTTTGTGAGTTCCAATCTGGACGAATTTTTTGAGATCCGCGTGGCCGGACTGATCCAGCAGGTGGAGGCGGGCCATACCAAACCCGGGATGGACGGTATAGGCCCCAAGGAACAACTGCGGCGCATCCATTCCGTCACCACATCCCTTGTCCAGGACAAGTACCGCTGCTGGCACGAAAAGATTGTCCCGTCGCTTGCGAAAGAAGGCATCGTCTTCAAGACGCGGGCGGAGCTGACGCGCAGGGAACTTGCCTGGCTGCGCCGCCACTTCGAGGAACAGATCCAGCCCGTTCTCACGCCACTCGCCGTCGATCCGGCGCACCCCTATCCCCAATTCGGAAACAAGGCGCTCTACATTCTCCTCTGGCTGGACGACCCGGACACCCCGACGGTGGACCGGATGCTCGCGTTCATCCCGGTGCCGCGGATACTCTCACGCGTCGTGTGCATCCCCGGCAATCAGCGTGTGGCGGACAGCTACATCTTCCTCAGCGACGTCCTGAAGATATTCGCGCCGAAACTATTTCCCGGATACAAAATCCACTCCGTGCACGCCTTCCGCGTGACGCGTAACAGCGACCTCTACATCGACGAAGAAGAAGTCGAAAACCTCCTCCAGACAATCGAGGAAGAACTCTACAACATGCGCAAGGGCGCGGCCGTCCGGCTCGAAATCGAGGACGGGATCGCCGAAGAGCTGCTCGACGAACTGCTGCGGGCGATCCACATGGCAAAGCAGCACGTCTTCCGTATCAACGGGCCGATCAACCTCATGCGGTTGACAAGCGTCTACGACATGATCGACCGCCCCGACCTGAAGTTTCCTCCCTTCCATCCGTTTTTTCCGGAGGAGCTGCGTACGACGCGGTATGTCTACGACGCGATCCGCGAGAGCGATTTCCTCCTCCACCATCCGTACGACGCCTACGAACCGGTGGTCGACTTTGTGCGGCACGCGGCTGTCGATCCGAAGGTCCTTGCCATAAAAATCACGCTCTACCGCACAAGCTCCGACTCACCCATCGTGCAGGCCCTTGTGGATGCCGCCCGCAATAACAAGCAGGTGACCGTTCTCATCGAGCTGAAGGCCCGCTTTGACGAGGCCGCCAACATCAACTGGGCGAGGCAGCTCGAGGACAACGGCGTGCATGTGGTCTATGGCTTCGTGGGGCTGAAAACGCACTGCAAATGCTGCCTCGTCGTCCGCCGCGAAGAGGGCGTGCTGCGGCGCTACGCGCATTTGGGCACCGGCAACTACCACACCCGGACGGCGCGCCAGTACACCGATCTCAGCCTCCTGACCTGCCGGGAGGATATCACGCAGGACGTCTCGGAAGTTTTCAATACGCTAACCGGATTCGCCAAGTCGCCGCGATTTCAGAAGCTGCTCGTCGCTCCCTACACTCTCCACAACCGGATGAACGAGATGATCTCCCGGGAAGCGCGCAACGCGCGCAAAGGGAAGCGCGCGCGGATCCTCGTCAAATGCAACAGCCTGATCGACAAAGAGACAATCGACAACCTCTACGCGGCCTCACGGGCGGGGGTGCAGATCGATCTGTATATCCGCGGCATATGCGGCCTCGTTCCCGGCGTGAAGGGGATGAGCGAGAACATCCGCGTGCGCAGTATTCTCGGGCGGTATCTTGAGCATTCCCGCATCTACTACTTTGAAAACAGCGGCGGCGACCACCCCCTTGTCTGGGTGGGCAGCGCCGACTGGATGGCGCGCAACTTCTACCGGCGCATCGAAGTCATTTTTCCGATTGAAAACGAGACGCTGCGCGACCGTGTCATCGACGACATTCTAGCGCCCTACCAACGCGATACCGCGGCCGCGAAGCAGCTGCGCCCCAACGGAAGCTACCGTCCCGTGAGCGTGAGCCGCGAGGACGAGCCGTTTTCCGTGCAGGAATACTTTCTCGCTACCGCTGACGAGAGAATCCGCCGCGCCATCGAGGAAAAGCTGGACGCGGCGGAATCAGATACCGGGTCGGGCGGCTGATTCCACGGCACCCCCATGGAGCGCACCTCACGGTTTTTCAAAAAACCAGTCGAACAACCCTTGATTCACCTGAAGCTCGGTGACCTCCTGCGTCTGCATCAGCTCACCGCCACGATAGGTCTCCACACGGTGCGGAAAAACAAAACCGTCGACGGCGGCATGTCCCGACATGATGGACTCCTCCTCCACCCACTCGCCGTCCAGTTCAATATTGGAGACGCGACCCAATTCGTAAAAGGTCTCTGCGTCGAGAAAGAAACGGGTGGTACCCCCGCTCTCGTGCTCGCCCACAATCTCGTAAGCCTCCCTGCCATGGAAATCAACCGTGCCCGCGTACCGAAGGCTCAGGCCCTTTTCCTCCGGCTCGTAGAGATCACTCGTCGCCCACGCGTTGCGCATCAACTCGGGCAGCTCCTCGGGATCGCGCGGTGTGGCCTCGACGAGTTCGCCGCTGAACTTTCTCGCTTCCCATGCTGTCTCTCCGTTAAACGCCTGAATCACACGCACACCGCGCCGGTTGATGGAAAACCGCACTTGATTAGGGGCCTTCTTGACGAGGGAAAAATCCAGCCGACTGCCGTCGGGCAGGACATAAACCCCGCCCACATGGTAACTCCCGAGGCGGTCCAGACCGAGTTCGCTCGAAACCGCGTCGTAATAGCGGGCGAGGATTTCGTTGAGCGCCCGCTCTTCGTCCATGTCCTCGATCTCCGTCTGGTCGTCGTACACTATGGGCGGTGTCTGGTCGGACAACGTGCGGGCCTGCCACCGCAACAGGCTGACAAAAACAGCCGAGACAAGGAGGACGCCGAGGAGCGCACCGCCCACACCAAAGATGATGCGGCGGCGCCGACGACCGCGGCGCGAAGAACGGACTTTGGATTTCATCGTTTCAAAGACGGGGAGTTTTAGGGGAATGCGCGCGCCTCCCTCGGCGGCGGCACGGAAACACCCGCCGCCGGAAAGAAGCGACGACGAAAATCCACGAAAACGCCCCCGCCCCGCAAGCGTAATCAGGCGGAGATTGTTGCCCGCTGTTCCGTTGAGGTCACCGGATTGTTGCCGCGCAATTGGTTGCGCGCGTCGACATGCACCAGTTTGGGCTCATGCCGGGCCACCTCCGCCTCCTCGTAGTCCGCGTACGATGCGATGATCACGAGGTCGCCGGGTTGCACAAGGCGAGCCGCCGCGCCGTTGAGGCAGATCTCGCCCGGCCCGCCCTCGATGACATAGGTGGCGAATCGCTCGCCGTTGTTGAGGTTGTAAATCTCCACCCGCTCAAAGGGCACCATGTCCGCCGCCCGGTAGAGGACCGGATCAATGGAGACCGAGCCCTCGTACTGGAGGTTCGCATCGGTCACCGTGGCGCGGTGGATTTTTGATTTTAGCAGCGTTCGTCTCATTGTCTTGCTCCCTTCCCCGCGCCCGTGCGCGGCGATTCAGTGTTCAAATCGATGGCGCGGAGCAGTCCGCGCAAAACGAGGTCGGGAACGATTGTGTCGAATACCCCGAACTCTTTGAAAAGCGGCGCGAATCCGCCCGTGCCCACCACAATAGGATGCACGCCGCCGAAGGCTTCTTCCGACAACCGCGCGATCAACTCCCGCAGCGTGCCAAGATGCCCGAAAAACAGACCGCTCTGGATATTTTCAATGGTCGTGCGCCCGAGGGCGTGGGGCGGCCTCTGGATATCGACAAGCGGGAGCTTCGCCGTGCCGCGCCCGAGGGCGCGCATGGAGAGCCCGAGCCCCGCCACGATGGCCCCGCCGAGGTATTCGCGTGCGGACGTAACGACACACAGCGTCGTGGCTGTCCCGGTGTCGATGATGATGAGGTCGCGGTCGGGAAAGCGATCAACGGCGGCAACGGCGTTGGCGATGCGGTCGGCCCCGACCTCCGTGGGCTCTTTCACGCGGAGCTTCAAGCCCGTGCGCACGCCTGCCTGAAGAACCAGCGGCTCGATGCCAAGGTGCACGCGCACCGCGCCGACCACCGGCCCGAGGGCGTCCGGCACGACGGAGGCGATTGCCACCGCCTTGATTTCCGCGGGGTCGACGCCCTTCAACCGAAGCAACTGCACAAGAAACACACCGAACTCGTCGACCGTGGGCCGGGCATGGTTTGACTTGCGGAACTCGGCGATGAGGTCGTCTCCGCGGAAGACCCCGCCGTAGATGTCGGTGTTGCCGATATCAAAGCACAGGCGCAGGCTCATAAAGCAGCTCCGGTCAGGTTCGGGGCGGCATCTCCGACGGCGGCGCACGGTGTTTCGGAAAGCGGAATGTTGTCGATGAGGCGCACGCCCTCCAACTCAACGGCGGCAAGGCGGCGGGTGCCCGCATCCTCCACATACTGCACGGAAAAACCGGCTGCCGCGAGGCGGCCCCGCGCCGCGGCGGCTGTCGCAGACTCGACAAGCGCGCGGTAAAGCTCAGGAGCACGTTCGCGCGCCGCGACCGACAGGCGCCGGTTGCGGCTGCTCATGGCGAGACCGTCCGCCTCCCGCACAGTCGGGCAGGCAATCACCTCCAGGGGCAGAAAGAAGGCTTCCGCCATTCCCCGCACCAAGTCCAATTGCTGCCAGTCCTTCTCCCCGAAGTAAGCGCGACCGGGCGCGACGATCTGAAAAAGCTTCAACACGACGGTGAGAACGCCGTCGAAATGCCCCGGACGATGCTCGCCCTCCAGCGTAGGCGAACGCCCGGTCTCTGTCACACGGTAGGTGTAACTATCCGGGTAGAGTGCCTCGAAAGACGGCGCAAAGACCGCGTCCATCCCGGCCTCCCGGGCCAATGCAAGGTCCGTCTCCCAAGTCTTGGGATAGTTCCGGCAGTCGTCCGGATCGTCAAACTGTGTGGGGTTGACGAACACGCTGGCGACCGCTGCCGCACACTCGGCACGGGCATGCTCCATGAGGCTGAAGTGCCCGGCGTGGAGCGCGCCCATCGTCGGAACAAACCCGAGGGGGTCCGCCGCGCCGCGACGCCACTCACGGAAAGCCTCGACTGTGGTCAGAACCTTCACAGAAAGCTCTCCCGCTTGTTCGGGAAATCGCCGGCACGCACCGCCTCAGCGTAGGCGTCGACAGCTCCGGTGACCGCCCCCGCTCCGTCGAGGAACGTGCGTAAAAAGCGCGGCTTGAAGCCCGGGTTCATCCCCAGCATGTCGTGCAACACAAGAATCTGACCGTCGCAGCCCGGCCCCGAGCCGATTCCGATGGTCGGGATGCGAAGGGCTCGGGAGATCCGCTCCGCCAACGCCTTCGGCACGCACTCAAGGACAAGGGCAAAGCACCCGGCCGCCTCCAGTGCCTGCGAATCTTCGAAAATCTGTTCGGCGGCGGCTTCGTCGCGGCCTTGCACCCGGTAGCCGCCGAGCTGATGGACCGACTGCGGCGTCAGGCCCAGATGCCCCATCACGGGAAAGCCGCTCTCCACAATATGCTCCACGGTGTCGAGGTGGCCCCGTGCCCCTTCGATCTTCACCGCTGTCGCCCCTGCCTTGGCGAGAACATCGACGGCCTCCATGGCGCGGGCCGGACCCAGCCGGTGCAGTGGAAAGGGCATGTCCGCCACGACAAAGGCCTCCGGGTCACCCCGGCGTACCGCCGCCGTGTGCAGCCGCATCATCTCAAGGTCGGCGTGGACCGTGGACGGATGCCCGTGCATCACCATGGAAACGCTGTCGCCCACGAGCAGGGCGTCAACCGAGCTGCGGGCAAGGAGACGCGCGCTCCACGCATCGTAGCAAGTGACCATCGAGAGCCGCACGCCCTCGTCTTTCATACGCTGAAAGTCATTCAGCGTCCGCGCGCCGGCATGGGGCCGCCCCGTTGTTTTCGCTGAGCCGCCTCCGGAATACGGGGCTGGTTCAGTTCTGTCCGGTACCTGTCGCATCGATCAAGTCCTCCTCTAAAATAAACTGGATTTCACGCAATGTGGTCGCGATCCGTTCACGCCACCCCAACAAAGACGCACATTTCCGCCCCGCTTTCAACTGGAATCGACCGTGAACGTGAACCACGGATGAAGCCGAACTCCTCTGGATGTGCCACCCCTCAGAACAAAACGTGCTGGATCTCTGTCCACAGGTCTTGAAAAGCGCGGGCGGCGGCGGAGCGCCGGTCGTAGGCAAACAGGGGCGCGCGCTCCGGACCCATCCGTTCGACGGCGGCGGACATCGGAATCACCGCGGAGAAGAACCGCGGATCGCTGTCGAGGGTCTCGTGGACCGTGGAGGCATGGAGCTTCTTGCGCCGCTCCGC
This sequence comes from Opitutales bacterium, assembly GCA_020831525.1. Lineage (GTDB taxonomy): Bacteria > Verrucomicrobiota > Verrucomicrobiia > Opitutales > Oceanipulchritudinaceae > SLLG01. Next base: position 10,650 of record JAFIGH010000016.1, on the reverse strand, counting down.
CATTGAAAAGAAGGCCCGCAAGCCATCGCGCGGCAGCTTTTCCTTGCGGAGAAAGCGGTCGAGCTGGTCCCACGTGCGCAGCGACAGGGTCGTCGGAATCACCGGACAAAGGAGCAGGTCCGCCGCCACAATTACATTCTCCGAGAGAAGCGTAATATTCGGAGGGGCGTCGATCACCACGAGATCGTAGGCGTCGGCAAGGCTCCGAAGCGACTCGGCAAGACGTTTGCGCGACCGCTTACTGGCGTCGAGCTTGAGATCGAGATTGCGGAACCCCAGTTTCGCGGGGAGGAGATGAAGACCGGGAAAATCCGACTCACGGATCTGCCGGTCGAGCCCTCCTCCGCCCCGGATGAGGCGCTTCGCGCTGTGGCGTTTACCCGCCCGCACACGGAGGTAAAAGGTCGCGGCGGCCTGCGGATCGAGATCGCACAAAAGCGTGCGCTTGCCACCAGAAGCCGCGAGGTGCGCGAGATTTACGGCTGCGGCGGTCTTTCCCACGCCGCCCTTTATGTTGTAGAGGGCGATAACTTTCATCCCTTTCCTTCCTTTCCCCCGAAGAGAGCTTTCGCCCGGGCGCGCACAGCAGGGTCGTCGAGGCGCGCGAACGCGCGTCCGAACTTGGCGCGCTCGGCGCTACGCGCCCGGCCCAACTCGGAGAGAAGACCGCCGAGCGAGGCCGCCAGCTCCGTCGATGTGCCCTCCTTGGCCTCAGCCGCTTCAAGGCGGCGGCGCACCCATGTCTCCTGATTGCAGAGGTCGTTGAAACGACCGAGGATATTCTGAAGCTTGCGAAAGCGTTTCACAAACGAGGCCGTCTCGTCAGCGGGCAGCAGGCTGCCGAAAAATTCGAGCAGGTAACGCAGCTTCTTGACTTGTAGGCGGAGTTTGTGGAGAGCGGCGTCGGGTGTCTTTGCGCCAATGGCGCGTCCGTCCTTCAGGATGCGCCGAAAGCGTTTGCGCAGGAGCTTCCGCCCAAGTGCCTCGGCGGGCTCGCGGGCTCGCGGCGCCGCGGAATCCGCGGGCAGCTCAAGAAACGCCCGCCAGTCGCGCAGAATCTCCGATGTCGCGGGGCGCTCAAGGGACTCAAGACACCGGCGCAAGGCCTGCTCCCGCTCCCCCGCGAGCTGGCGAAACAAACCTTCCAACCCCGCGTGCAGCTCCGGAGGAAGCAGCGCCTCGAAGGCCTCCCGCTCGAGCAGATGCACATCAAGATCGCGCAGCCGGTTAGTGGCACGCTGGATCTTCGCCAAGTCCTTCCCGAACCGCTTCTCCACCTTCGGCGGAAAGACCCCTTTCACGAGCGACAAGGCAGACCGACTGCGGCGCAGCGCAACCCGGAAATCATGCAAAAATTCCGTGTCAAGGTCCTCGGAAATCCCCGGCAGGTTGCGCTCGGCGACATCGAGCGAAAAGAGATGAATCCGCCGGCACGCGTCTGCCGCCGCGATCGCCTGCGGCAGGTCCACCCGCGCCTTTGATGAATAGTCGCACGGCTCCCGGTCCACGGAGGCAAAAGCAAGGAGCGCGGGATGCGCACTCTCTCCGCTGGCACGGCACCCCATCTCCGCAAGGCAGGCCGCGGCCTCGCGCGCCTCCCTGGAATACCCTTTCAGCGGAGTGAGCCGGAAACCGGCGGCCGACAGCGGGACTTTCCCACCGCGCGGCTCCGTTGCCGAAGCCTTTTCCAGAACCAACCGGCAAACAATTTTCCCGTCTCCATTGCACAGCGCAAAAAACTCACGCGACTCACGATAGCGGCCTGCCGGCAGGACCGCCCGGATCCCGCAGACATCACGGAGGCGGTCGCGCAAAGCGCCGGGCGGAAATCCGTGGCTGAAAATCCGGCGCGGATTCCCTTTACCCGACATTTCTCGCGCGACCGTTGAACGATCATCCACCCGTGTCAGGAGCCACCGTGCCGGACGGGCGGTCCGCGCCAGCACCAATCCGCTCTCCCACAGCCGCCAGTCGAAAGTCTCGAAGCACTGTGCGGCCACCGTTTCGCGGCCCTCCGTCACAACGGTAAAGCGGCGGCGGACATCCGCGAGCACGCGCCGGGCAAACTCCTCGTCAGAAGGCCACCAGACCGCCGGCAAACTCATGTACCGCCCCCTTCCAAGTTATCCGAAGCCTCATCGCCACGCCATTCACCATACGGATGGCGGGCGAGGTAGGCGTTGAAATACCGCGGATCGCCACTGACCTCACGCGTCACCCAAGGGGGCACGTCGACCGCGGCATCCTCGCTCTCCAGTTCGACCTCAGCGAGAACAAGGCCTTCGTTCGCCCCCCCGAACACGTCCACCTCCCAAAGACGCCCGCCGTGGCGGTAGTAGCGCCGTGTCTTCGCAACCCGGCCCGGCAGCGAGCAGGAGCGCAGCAACTCCCGCGCGTCTTCGAGCGGAATCGCATACTCGAACTCGGCGCGCGAAGTGCCGGAACCAGTCCCCTTGAGGGTGAGAAAAGCCCGTTCGCCCGCGATCCTCACCCGGGCCGCGATTTGCCCGTGGTCCAGATAACCCTGCTCCATTGGCACTGCCTTCTCCGGATCAGGCAGCATGGACGCGTCGACAACGAACTTCCGCTCGATCTCAAGACCCATGGCTCCGTTCCCCCGCGCCCCAGTGACAATCCCGTGACATCACAATCATAACGAAACAATCCATCCGCTACGATATAGGCATCGCGCGCCGCGCGACCAAGAATTGAATTGTTACATTTCCGGAAAAATCACCGGCACGAGGGAACACGCATAGCCAGCTTTACCATGACCTGAAGATATTGCCGCGGCCCGCGATGCCGCGAGCAGCGTCCGCCCGCGGCGGCGCGTGGTCTACGTCTACAAAAAGAGCGACCGCCCCGGTTCGGGGGCGGTCGCACAAAATCGGATCTTTGCCTGCGGGCGGAATCTTAGGATTTGACCGAAGTCTCTTCCTTGATATTTTCCTGCCCTTCGTCGCCGCCCGCGACAATCGGTTCGGCGTCGTCTCCGGCAAAATAGTACTGCGAGTATGATTTGTCGTAGTAGTGCGAGTAGTAGTATCCGGCGAAGCGGGTGTTGATGTTGTTCAGCACCGCACCGAAGACGGGGATGTTGGACTCGCGCAGGCGGCGGATATTGAGGTTCGCCGTCTTCCGCTTGACCATATTGAAGCGCACGACGTAGAGCACGCCGTCAACGAGCGGGAGCACATTGAGCGCGTCGCTCACCGGTGCGAGCGGCGGCGAGTCGATAATCACCTTGTCGTAACGCAGACGAAGCTCGTGGATGAGGTTGGCGAAGCGCTCGCTGCTGAGCATCTGCGTCGGGCTCTTGCTACGGCCGCCGGACGGAAGGATGTCCAGATTCGGGAGGTAATCCTTGATAATGACGTCCTCCAGCTTTTTGTCACCGGTCAGGACGTGGAGAGAGCCGACCTTTGACTCGAGATCGAGCGACTTGGCGATGTTGGGCATGCGCAAGTCGGAATCGACGATGATGGTGCGCTCGCCGTGATTGGCAAAGGTGATCGCCAAGTTTGTGGAAACAAACGACTTACCCTCACTCGGCACCGTACTTGTGGTGAGGATGACCTTGGCGTTCCGGCTCTCCTCATTGAGTTTGAGGGTGGAAACGATGGCGCGGAAGGATTCGACGGTGTGCTTATCCTGATTGTCAGCGACAATGCGCGCCTTCTCCGTTACATCGACCCGGCTGATCCGGGGGACGATGCCTATGAGCGGGAGGCCGATCGTCGACTCGATATCGAAAGCCGTCTTGATCTTGTCGTCGAGAATCGCGAGGGCGAACACGAGTCCGAGCCCAAGGCCGAATCCGGCGACAAGACCGATTGCAAGATTGAGAGAAATATTCGGGCTATAAGGCCGCGCGGGGACAAGCGCCTCGTCCACGATGCGGGCTGTTTGTCCTTCGAGCGAACCCTTCACCGTTGCCTGCTGGAGGCGGGAATAATAGTGGTCGTAAAGTTGCTTGCTGATGCCGAGGTCGCGGAGCAGCGCGTTGTATTCCGGGCGCAGGCGGTCCAGCTCGATCACTTCGCGCTCCTTCTCGGCGAGCCGTTCGCGGGAATTCTCGAAATTCGTGCGGGAACGCTCGTAATCGTTGCGGAAACTGCGCGCGGCCTCGTTCACGGCGGCGGAGAGTTCATCCTGCGTGCGCTCCAGCGCCTCGCGTGCCGCGATCATGCGGGGATGCTTGTCGCGGAAGCGCTTACTCAGGGTCGCCACGTCGATCCGCAATGTTCGCATGCGGGTGAGCAACTCAGGTACCTGCGCGGTCCCGGCGATCGTTTTCAACTCGTAGAGCGGGCGCCCCTCGTCCATCGCTCGTTCGATCTGCAGCCAGGCGGTGCGCGCCATGTCATAGTTGCGCCGGTCTTCCTGGAGACGGGTGTTCAGGGCGATGAGCTGCTGGTTGTCGATGTCCTGGTGGGCATCGAACGAAGTTGTTCCATACTTGTCCTTAAAGTCGGCCAGTCGGCGCTCCATATCCTTGATCTTCACCAGTTCCTGGTCGGCCTGCTGGCGCAGCTGGTCGACCGCGCGGCGCGAGCCGTCGATCTGCTCGCGCAGGGAGTGTTCGAGGTAGGCCTCGGCGAAATAGTTGGCCACTGCCGCCGCGACTTCCGGGTTCGGGTGCGAGTAGCCGATATTCACCATGAGGGACAGACGGCGGGGCGAGATCGAACGGTTGCGAAAGAGGATTTCCTCCGGGCTGCGCATACCGCGCAGGGAGACGTCGAGTCCCTCTTCGTAGGGCGCCATGAAGCGGCGGAGTTCATTTCCTTGCAGGCGCTTCCGCACTTCGCGCACCATGCTGAAACTCTCCAGCACCTGCACCTGCGTGTTGAAGTCCTCGACGTTATGAATCTTTTGATTCACGATGTCCTCAAACTGGACCGTGCGGTCCTTGTCGCGCAGGAGTTCCACCGTGGCCACCGCGCGGTACTGCTCCGGAGCATTGAAGGTGTAGAGGGCGACACCAAGGAAGACGACGAAGACCGTGACAACAAGCCACCAAATCCGTTCACGGAGGATGACGAGGTAGTCTTTCAATCCGCGCGAGGGCTGGACGGCGGCTTCAGCGTAACTGCCGTAACCTTCACCGTAGTAGTAGCCGCCGTAATAGCCGCCACCGTAGCTTCCATCGTTACCGGGAGGAGGGGTCTTGTTCATTGCAAATTGTGTAGTATCAGGTTGTCAGAAAAATCAAGGTGGAAGGCCCGCCGCGGCTCACCACATACGGCGCGGCACGAAAATCAAATCGTTCTCCTGCAGAGGCATGTCCGTTGCGGAAATATCATCGGCGTTCACCGTGAGCACTTCCTCCTGGCCGTCCGTCCCGATACGGGTGATACGGACGCGGCGCTTGTCCGCGAGATCGTTGCTCCGGAAACCGCCCGCCGCCGCGATCGCCTGCAGGAGGGAAAGCGGCTGTTCCGACGGGAGGAACACCTGCCCTTGCGCGTTCACCTGCCCCATGACCGTGACGGTGCGGGCCGCCGAAGTCAAAACGACGAGGTCGATGTGCGGCTCGACATAGTAATCGCGGTTGTAGGGCTCGTAGACGAAGCGCCGGGCTTCCTCCACCGTCAGACCTGCCAAGGTCACCTGGTCGAGATACGGAAGCGAAACCGTCCCGCCGGAGGATACACGCACCTCCGTGGAAAACTGCTGATCATCCGCAACATACAGCGTGACGCGGACGACATCCAGCGGGCGTATGGTGTAACTGCCCGAAGCATAGGTCATATTCTGACCCGCGACAGTGCCGATCGGAGCAAGGAGGGGGAAAAGAAGGAAGATCAGAAAACGGTGTGCGGAACGCATGGCGATTGAATGTTGAAAACTTGGAAGATGCGGAGAAAGGAAGGGGAGGTCAACACCGTAGTGTCTGACCTCCCCCCGGAGAATCTGAAAAAAATCGAAGGGCTCAGTAACGGAGAGACGCCGAAACCGAGAGAATGTTCACCCGATAGTCCGAACCGGCATCCATCCGGTCGTTGTCGTCCACGCGCTGGTGAGTCAAGGAGGCGGAGATCCGGACATACTCATTGGGGTTGTAGACAAGCCCGGCACGCAGGAAGTAGCTGTCGTCGCGGCGATCAATGCCCGAGTAATCAGAACGGTTGTAGCCGATCATCGTGTTGGCCGACCACATCGGCACGAGCTGGAAGCGGCTGCCGAAGGAAATCTGCGCGCGGGAGAAATTGCGACCGCCGACCACACTATTCAGGTAATCCCGCTCGACGCGGAGGGTGTGGGAGGAATTGACGGCGTTGTAAGTCAGACCGACATCGTAGGTCATTGAATCGACCTTCCGACTTGGGATCATGCCGAAAACCGTGTCCGTCGCGAGGAACTTGCGTTCCGTCCAACCCACCTTCACGTCCCCCACCCACATGGGAGAACCCATTTGGCCAACCGCCCCTACATAAAAGGAATTGTCGCGGTAATCTTGGTTGAGGGAGAAAATGAACGGGTCGATGATATCTACCCGGCGGTAGACGTAACCCACCTGCGCGTCGAGACCCGGGCTGATCTGGTAGTAGCCGGAAACCGGGATAGAATAGCTTTCATGGCCGGAAGCGTTGCTTTGCTTGTATTCGCGGCGGTCGTAGTTGAACCCGAGCCCCATGGAGGTGAGGTTCGTGAACATATAGCGACCGTTCACGCCGAGAGCTGTTTCTTCACGTTCGAGGAGACGGGCGTCAAGATTCGCGTCCATGTCATTGGTCGCGCGCTCGTCGTAGCTGGCATGGAAATTGATGCGGTAGACCGACTCGTCCAGACTGGCGTTGAAAAGCAGGTGGAGGAACTCGTCATTCAGGCCGGATTCATCGGCCCAGCGAACGACCTCCGCCGAGGCAAAGAAACTGGCCTGGGCAAGACCGCTGCCGAACTGCAGTTCGACGCCGGGCTCGAAACGGAACCGGAAATCGTCGACGCGGTTCGTCCGGTCGCGGAAGACGTTGTCCTCGTAGCGGATCTCAGCGACACCGGTAAGGAACAGCGCAGCATTGTCTCCAATGGCGACCATGGGAGCGGCAGAGGCGGCCGCCGGGAGGAAGCATGCCCCGAGGAGCGGAAATGACAATAGTTTGGTTGGCGACTTCATAATTGGTTTGGAGTGTATTTGATCGAATGCGCGTTGGTTAAGAAACGACCGCACAATGCAAAAGTTTGTGCGATAGGCTAGAAAAAAACGGTTAAACCGGGGGAGCAACCTTTTTTTCTAGTTTTCGGCAACAAGCATGGTAGCCTCCGGCCCCTCGGGTCAAGCACGTTATCCATGTTTTCCCGCCCGATTTTGTTCAACAGGACACTTATTTCCCGCCGGCGGCGGCGAATGCGCGCTGCGGACTTGCTCCCGCGAAAGGCATCGCTCAACTTGGGGCGATATGTTCGGAAACCCAAGAATGGACGGAGACGACGGCAAAAAGCAGGACAAGGCCCCGCCGCTGAGCGAGCTGATGCAACGCAAGTTCCTCGAAGAACGGAAGATATTCTTCTGGGGCGAGGTCTCGGACAAGAGCGCCCGCACCGCCACGGAGCAACTGCTCTATCTCGAATACATGGATCCCGGCAAAGAGATCACTATGTACCTCAACTCCCCCGGCGGTTCGATCACGGCGGGCATGGCAGTCTACGACACGATGAAGCTCGTCACGAGCGAGATCCGGGTGGTCGTTGTCGGCCTTGCCGCGAGTATGGGCTCGGTCTTTCTCTGCGGCGGCGCCAAAGGCAAACGCCTCCTCTATCCCCACTCGCGAGTGCTCATCCACCAGCCGCTCATCATGGGAACGATGCGCGGAGCCGCCGTGGATATCCACATTCAGGCCCAGGAAATGGAAAAACTGCGAGAGGAGATGAACCATATCCTCGCCGGCGCTTCCGGGCAGCCCCTCGACCGCATCCGCAAAGACACCGACCGCGACTTCTACCTGAACGCGAAGGAAGCGATCGAATACGGCCTCGCCGACGCAATTGTCGAAAAGGTGGTCTGAGCGGCACCGCGCTCCGCCAGTCAGCCCCCCTCTTCATCCGCCGCGGCAGCTCCCTCCTCCGCACGGATGATGGCGAGCTGCCGGTCGCGCCACTCCATACTGAGGTCGGAATCTCCGGCGCTGGCCGCCGCGCGCGACGCCTCGCCGAGAATCGCGCGGGCGAAGGCGTCGTCATGCACAGAGCTTTCGAGCACGCGTCTGTAGAGTGCGACAGCCTCTTCGAACATACGGTCGCGCACGCAAGCCTCGGCAAGGGCGGCAAAAAGACCCCAGTCCGTGGACCGTTCCGGCGCCACACCGCTTTCCACGACGCGACGCAGGACGGCCCGCCGATCCTCGCGATCCTCGTGGGCGGAAAGCATTTCGACAATATAAAGCGCCACGCCAGGATGAGCTTGGTCTGCGAACGCGCCCCGGATGCCCTCGCGCGCGTCCGCCTCGCGACCTTCGGCCAACAGACGGTTGGTTGCGCGGATGAGGATGTAGGCATCGTGCCCTTCCCAGCCGTCTTGCCGGATGCGTTCGACCTGCGCCTCAAGGGGGACGCCGAAGGGTCGGTAAAGTGGATCGCCGAGCGTCACATTCTGCCAACTCAGGACGGGAAGTGCGAAATAGGCGGCGTCGCCCCACGTCCAGCCGTCCAGCAGCGCCCCGGTGAGGGCGTCGAGATGATGCGAAAACATGAGGTAGGGCTCGTACACATTGCCCACCGTGGCGGCGGCCCCGCGCCGGACAAAGGGCGCCGCCCAGCCTGCCTCCGCGTCCCGCAGCGAACGGGCGGAAAAACTGTGGATGTGCGCCGCCACCGCGCCCGCCGCGAACTCGAACCCGGATAGCTGGAAGACGCCGTCGACATCGCCGGCGTACCAACCGAGGTAGAACGCCGGCGCGTCAAACCGGGCGCGGCGGTCAAAAATCTCGCGGCGGGTGTCGACCGTCGTGTCGAATCCTGCCATCTCAATGATCCGCCGCGCGCCGCGCAACCAGTCGTTGCCCATGCGGTAGCCGCCCTCTTCGCGGCCGTCCTGGTCAAAGTATGCCCGCCCGCGCAAGCCCAGCCGCTCGCCCTCAAGCGCATTGTCGACGAGCCGCTTCGCGTCCTCCGGCGTCGGCCCGTCGAGCCGGGTCACACGGATGACCTCAGAGGCCAGCACTCCCGGCTCCACCTGACGGAACAACGGGTTGCCCACCATGCCGGTGACGGGCACCGGTCCCATCGCGAGCGTGGCCAGCTCCGAATCCACCGAGGCGTTGTTCGCCGCCAGGCGACCCTGAAAAAACTCCGGACGGGCAAAATTCGGACGCGTCCGCGCATGCCGCCGCACAAAACGCTCCACGTCTTCGGATTCGTCCAAATCGTTCATCCGCGCAATGCGCAACGGCACTCCGTAGCAAAGTACCATGTAACGCACATGGTTGTAGACAACCGAATAGCCGCGGCGCTCCGATCCGTCAGCCGGGGCGCGCTCCAGCACGACATCAAGGAATCCGCCTTCATCGAGCGCCTCCACGAGCGGGTTGAGCACACGCCGGTTGAAGGCCGCACGGGAGATCGTCTCGCGGTCGGGCATGTCAAGGAGAAGGATCCGCTCCGGGTCGATCCCGCGCTGCTCGGCATAGTAGCGCGCCACCGCCTCCGATCCCTCGACCGCGCGGTTTGCCACAATCACCACTTCATCGGCCAGCGGATGCCGCTCTACACCCGCAGCGCAAGCCGCTGAAAACACAAAAACGCAGAGCGCCGCAAACACGCCCGTCAGTCCCCGGCGGAGCAATCCGCCCGCCGCGACAGAATCAATCCTCATCATCCTCTTCTTCATCATCGTCATCATCGGCCCCGCCGACGTTGACGTGCTCATTGTATTTAAGCGTCCGCTTGTTCGCCGAGTGCGGCGACATGATGAGGTTGACGTGCCGCCCGCTCAGCTTTGGATCCGCGTCCGAAGACCCGACGTGGACGAGGTCATTGGCCGCGCGCTTGAGCATTTCCACGCCCAGTTCCTTGTGCTCGTTCTCGCGCCCGCGGAACATGAGCGAAAGTTTCAACTTGTTGCCCTTGTACAAAAACTCCTCCGCGCGGCGCAGTTTTGTCATATAATCGTGCTCTTCAATCCGCACGCGGAACTTCACTTCCTTGATCTTTGAAGACGACGCAGCCTTCGCCTTGTTCTCCTTCTGCCGCTTCGACTGCTCATACATGTATTTGCCGAAGTCGAGAATACGGCACACCGGCGGACGGGCATTGGCCGCGATCTCAACGAGATCAAGACCCATCTTCTTCGCCGCCGAAAGCGCATCGTCGCGGCTCACCACTCCGATCTGATTGCCGTCGTGGCCAATAAGGCGCACCTCGCGGGCGCGGATGCGTTCGTTCTTGCGAACTTGAAACTGGGGGGAGCGATGATAGCGGCCGCGGCCGCGGGAACCTGGATAATTCGCCATGCGGTTAAAGGTAATTCTTTCTCGTATTCGGATTTTCGGATAAGCAACTCTGCCGCCGCGGAAGAAAATACAGCGGCAAAACAAAAGCAGAGAATGCCGCCCCGATCCCGCAGGGCAACCCAAATCGTAAGAACCCGGTCGTAGGCCATTGCCTATGCAAGATTACCGCAAGGTTCTTTGATGTGGTCGGGAGGAGGGC
>JAFIGH010000177.1 GCA_020831525.1 Opitutales bacterium | reverse complement strand
TCCATCACCCCGCACGCCAGGAAAGCCCTTTTCCACGAAAATCCACGAAGGACCATAATATTCTGTGCTCGTCTCGCTCGGCAGACCAGATCGCCCTGTTTGTCGCCCGTTGCCGACGCAGCTTCTCAATCCCCTTAAGCCAAGAGCGACGGGCCCGCGATTTCCTAAGTGCACGAGTAGTTCCTACCTTTTTCATTGACTGAATTAGTTGAGATTGTCGCCAGTTACGGACCACGGATCGAAATTGCCGAAATTGCCCGCCACACCATTCGATGCCAAGGACAATTGTTTGTGAACTTTGTAAGCGGCCTCCAGCGCACCGACGGACCAGTCGAGATCAGTGTCACTCCAGGTTCTTCGCCGTGCGCCGGAGTTCATCCTGCTTCATCCACTCCCGACCGCGAGTGGCAAAGTCTTCTCTCATCTCAATCAAGTCCGGGATCATCTCCGGATAATCAACGGCGATTTGCTCGATCTCCCCCAAGAGGTTCACGTAGATGTTGCGACTGGGCAGCGAAGCACTCGGACGGTGGGCCTTGACCGTTTGGCGTTCTCCCGCAGGCCGTTCAAGCTCCACGCTCTGCGGTGAGTCGACTTGTGCGGTCTCCGAAATCTCCGTGGGCACGACGCTTTCCATAGCGTGAACTCGCGGCAATTCTCTTGCCAAGGGCCAAAACAATCCAAACAGCGCCGCTGCAGAAACAGCCATGACCACAAAAGGCCATGCCTTGGCCACTGCGGCGGCCATCGACGTTCCAATGTGTTGAAGGGCGACGCCGGTATCGTGAACTCTCCTCAATGGTTTCGAATAGGTCGGCTCCGGCACGAGCATGATCGCGGAGACAGCATGCTCGCGAAAATATTTAAAGGAAAGGGTGCCGCAGCCACCGCAACCCCACGCCGGTCCCCAGCTATTTTGGAAACGAAATCGATTCGTCTTGCAGTCATATCCGGTAAGAAGGACCTCATGGTTTCCGACATGACGGTCTCTTGCCCCAAGGCGCTCCAGCAGGTTACCGGTCCGGGCCACCTGCGGATTTCCAACACTGCTCTGAAACATGCGAATACCGATGGGCACCCTCATGCCCTGCCCGTTCCCGAAAGCAAGAATGGCGAGGACATCCTCCAAAGAGTTGAGGGGAACAAAATCGGCGATTTTGAAGCGGGCGGCTTCGGCGCAGGCACGTTCATCGGGATCCGGCAGGTCCGCGTAAGGGAGCTCTCGATGCTCGGGCTTTGGAAAACTCCCGGTCATGCAACAGCCGGTTTGCTTGAGTATTTTGGCCGCCGTCATCGGCCGGGAACCGACATCGCCCTCCAGACCATCTTCACGCTGTGCCAATCGGTAGAGAAAGAGCGCCGACAATGAATGTCCGCAATAGGGCTCAAGAAACGAAGTCTTGGCCTGCCCAACGCATGAATTCTCCAACTGTGTACGGATTTCGCTGCTGGGGTGCTCTACGGACTCAGGCAACCCTTCGACTTCAACCATCCTTCTGGCCTGAGCCAGAACGGGATGGATCGTCTGGGTCGTCGTCACCAAGCCGTCCTCAAGCTCGTCCTGACAACCCATGGGAAAGAACGGCGCAATGCCGGGATGCCGGGCGGCGCAAAGACCTTCGCCGCCCATACGGCGGCGCATCACCTCCATCAGCCGTGAACACCGCTCTTCACTCCAGCCCGCAACCTGCCTCACGGCCTCCGGAGAGGCTTCGAAGGCTCCGAGTAGATCGGGAACAGCCCGGATCCCGAGAGCGGAAAGCTTCAGGACCGATGCCTTCGGCAATAGGCCGATCTCAGCCAGGGCCGCGAGGTCCTCGCGCTTTGCACCGCGATTCTCAGCCATTGTCGTCCTCCTCTTCTTGAGATTCTTCGTCTTCGATTACACCGAAGAACACCGGAGAGGCTCGCTCGCCCGCCACGGAATCCTGCAGCGCCTCCATTTCCGGCATCAGCATTTGACGGAGTTCGCTCGTCGAATGGGAAACGATAAGGGTGGACAGCATTTCCTCGCCGCCCTCGGTCAGGATGACCCCGGCGAGGTCTTTTCGGGAACAGATTCCCGCTTCCCGCGATCGTTCGATCTCTGATGGATTGAGGCCAAGAGCCAGAAAATCCCCTCCCCCGTGTTCGTTGGTTTCCTCACTATGCATGACGCTTTCTCCTTTCGGTTAGGACCTTGAAACTTCGATGATCCGCATGGTGCCGTCTTCATCGGTCACCCGGAGGTGAATCTTGCCGCGCGCGACGGAGACGTGGACGACGTGATCGCCGCGCCCGGTGTTGTGGGCAAAGAACTCGGTCAGCCGGTAAAGCACCGCTTTGTGGAAATGCAGGTGATGCCCGTCGTCCGTTCGCACGGCCGGGCCCCACTCGATGGCATAGGCCTCAAGTTCAGCGTCGCCCCTCTGAACGAAGCGCCCGTCCCGGCGAAACCCGCCCTCGTCGCGCAGCACGAAGGCCGGCTCCCATCCCTGGCCCGCGCCACCATCCCACGTAAAGCGCAGCCCTGCGGGCAGCCCACCAGGAAGATCTTCCGGGCCGCCCACGTGCGAATGATCCCTTGCCAGATCAAGCCGCTCCACCCTTTCCGTGGACGCGGTCACCTCCACGTCGTGAGCCTTGTCCTTGGTCTCCAGCCCCTCTTCCGAGCGCATTTCAGTGTGCTCTGCCCCGGACGCCACGGGCTGCTCAACAGGCATCCATGTGAGATAGACCCAGACGAGAACCAGGGCCGCTGCAGCACAGGCCAGCGCCGGAAGCCAAAGCGGTTTCTTCGCCCGGGTGACGACCGGTACAACACGTCGGCTCTCCTCCGCCACGGGTTCCAGAACAACCTTCCTCAAAACGACGATCGCAAGAACACAGATTCCGCAGAACCCGATCGCCATGGCGTGGTAGCCTTCCATGATCAGGGACAGATCAAAGCCCGCGTTATCCCCTACGGTCACCTGCAACGTGCCGAGGAACTCAGAGAACTTGATCACAAAAACGAGCAGCATGCCGCTGAAAATCGCCGTCGCCGCCATCTCAAGACTCTGCGGGCCGGGACGTTTAAAAAACAGAAACATTATCCAGGCAACAAACGCGGTGACAGCAGGGTTCCCCGGGATGATTTCCAGCAGCATGCGACTGGCCAGGGTCAGCGGCAAATCCGCCGCGTGCAAGAACAACGCCTTGAAGGGATTTGGGGGAGCCAGAAGAATGGCCCCCATCAGAATAAGGATGGCCGCCGGAACGGCGATCCGCTTCAATTGTAGAATAGTTTTTGGCATCCGATTTGTTGATTGAGAGGTCAATGTTCGATGTAGCGGAAGCGCACGGGGGCAGTTGGAACCAGCTCATCGGTCTGAATGATCCACGCCTGACCAGCCTCTGTACCGGCGAGGCGGACAAGGCGATGGGTCACCTCGGCGACAGGCTGAAAACCGCCCTCGCCGTCACGCACCGTGGAGGCATCGAAGCGCACGATCTTGTCGTGCTGGGCAGGTTCCTCCTGAGCCGCAACGGGCTGGTCATCTCCCGCAACGGCTTGCTGCGCCTGATGCAGCACCGTTCCATTCAAAACAAGGAGGAGCAGATTCATGATAAGGAACGTCATTCCCATCAGGTTGGCGGACTCGAATGCGCCGAGATAAACGGCACCTCCGCCCCCATGCTTTTCCGTAGGCTCCTTCTTCACGGCTTATCCTCTTCGGGCCAATTTTGGCGAAACGCGGAACGACGGGGGGGCTCGGGAGCTGCCACCTCCACCTGGTGGTTGCTCCCGAATGCGGACCGGATTTCGCCGACGGCGGATCCCGGTCCGGCACCGCGATCCGATTCGACATCTCGCCCATGATAGCCTTTGCCGACCTCGACCGAATCCAGAGCCTTCGCAGAACCCGCACGCAGTTCATCGACCGGGTCTGTCCGTTGTTCCCAGGCCTCCGCCGCCGACAAGGACTCATACAGAGCCTCACCAGTCGGCGAAGGGTCACCAGGGTCATTAAAGTAGCTCCACGACCATGCGCCGACGGCAAAGGCCAAGAGCAACAGTGCTAGAATTTTCATAACGTCCTCCTTTCAGAATTAAGGTTCGATCAGCGGATTAGTCGAAGATCGAGGTGTTCCAGGTCGACGGATCTCCCGGTGCGCTCGGCACGCCTGAACGCCTTGCCGGGAGGACGCGCGACTCCAAAGCTTCCAGCCAAACGGCGCGTATCTCAGCCTGCCTCGCTTCGAACTCGAAGCGAAGTGCCCATTGCAGCGCGAGCTGTGTCCGCTCGCGGACCTGCTGCTCGGAGAGATCGAGATTATCCAGCGGAAGGTCCAAGGCCATCTCCGGGTAGGTCTCGAGGATAGCGGCATAGGCCGCCGCAGTGGTATCGCGAATTCTTTCCGCTCCGCGCAAGGCATAGTCAGAAGTCGTCGATCCTTCCCTGGCAAACTGGCGGGCAAAATCGCTCATCTGACGGTAGGTCGGCAAGTCGTCCGCCGATGTGTCCGCCCAATCCCTGCGCAGAATCTGCTGCCCCTTGACCACGGTGTTGAAGCTATCGCGGGCCAGCTCCCCCATCTTCCTCTCGACGTCCCGCCAATAGGGTGCTGCCAAGCCCTTTGCGTTCAGTTCACGCAAAGCCCGTTCCGCTTCGTCGTAATCGCCAGAGCGCATCAGACGGTCGAGGTCACGCGCACCTTGGGCGGCGGGTTGGAGATTCGGCTCGCTCAGCCACTGTGCATTTTGGCGCTGGGTGGCATCGGCCTCGCGGGTGAATTCACGCACTTCTTCGACAAGGGTTCCGCCGGACGCCATGGGCCGGGCGGAAGCCAGCGGAGGCACAATGGCCGCCGCGAGGATGATGGCAATTTTGTAATATACTGTAGTTTTCATGGATACTTTTCCTGGTTGATTCGCTTCGTGGACAACGGCTCGGGCGGCTTAGAGCCAAGCCTCTCCGTTGAGTTCATAGACCGATTCGATGATCTTGAGGTAGAGCCTGAACGGCGTTTCCTCGGCTGAGTTCGCCAGCGGAAGATTCACGCGGTAGCCCTGAATGGCCCCCATAGCACTCATCGTTCCGAGGTCGTCGAAGTGACGCCCCATGCGTTCGCGGTCGCCGCGCAGCCACGCTCCCAGCAGGCCGAAGCTCTCGGCCTGGGCCGCCCGTTCCCGTTCGGCGGCGACGTCGGCGGACAGCCCGGTCCCGGTTATGATCCTGATCCCGCGGGTCGGTTGGAATCCGCCGTCCCGACCGTCCGCAGAGAGAATGCGGTGGAACACTTCCGTGCGACGGTCACGCCGAACCGGTTCGCCGAGCCGCAGGCGGCCGGCGGCAAGGACTTCCGCCTCCTGAGCGTAAGTAATCCGGTTGAGGTCCGGCAGCGCACCCTCGAGGTTCGCCACGCCGGTCGCTACGCACTCATCGTCCCCGCTCGCCAGGCCGACGAGGATGGCACGCACACCAAAGCGGGCGCGGTCCTCCGCGTGGAAGCGAGCCGGGTCGAGGAGGAAGGGCCGCATCGTCTCTGCCGCGATCCGCAGATTTGCGTTCCCACCCGTGCGGATGGCCCGCAATGCCTGCGCGCTCGCCGCATTCGGATCGACCGCCGTCCGGTCCCCCACCCGCGCCGAATCCGCCACCCGGGTGAAAGCAATTCGTTCGACGACCGGCGCTTCCGCCACCGGCCCCTCTATTGGCCGCCCGGTCTGACAACCGGCGGCGAGCAGCAAGAACACCGCAAAGGCGGCACTGGAACTTGCGCGTGTAGTTGTATTCAGTAGCTTCATATATTCTCCTTTTTTGTGGTGTAGAAAATCAGCGCTCGGCAGGGCGTTTCTTTTGACTCGGGCTTAGACAATGGTTTGATTTTTCTGGTGCCCGTTGGAAGCGCCGCACAGATTCATTAAATCAACAGCTTCAGCGCCTCAGATAAATGCGGCGTGGTCTTGCCTGATCGCGCCCACTCAAGCGCTCGGGATAGGGCCACCACCTGATGATCCCCGGCGAGTCGACGGGCCAGCGATTCCAGGCATCCGAAATGAAGGAAGACCCCGCATACCTCGTTTTCGAACGGATCTTGCACACGGAACTCCCCGACAAAGATGACCGCCTCAGGTATTCCCGAGACCTGCAACCGCAGCGAACGCTCATAATCATCGCCCCCATCCCCGGCATCGACATGGACTCCCGCAGTCGAGGTGAAAAGGCCGCCATAGCGGTGTTCGGACAGACTTCGCTTGCGGAGAAGGACCGTATCCTGCCTTTGATCGAGCGCTAGAAAGTGGACGGAACGGTGCAGAGCACCGGCGGCATGAACGCATTCCTTGTCCATCACCGCAAGCGGTTCCAGTTCTGTTCCCGAACGCCACTCAGGTGCTTCACGATAGGTTTGAATCATCATCATAGCCTCCTTTGCCAAACATTCTTCTCGTAGTGTGCCAGACGCCTCTCCCGAAAGACTTTGAACCACTCAAAGTCGGACGGCCTCACCGTCTCAAAGTCGATGCGATCAAGGCCTTCCAAGTGCTCCCTGCGATTCGCGGTCTCCTCCTCCATCTCGGTGACCTTTCGAAGATAGGCCGACCTTACCGCAGAGGGGAGCGTTGCCAGCGCGCTCTCCGACGTGACGTCTAGATCCTGGCCACGATCAAGGCTGCGTCGCCAGCCAAGGTAGGTGTCGATCAAATCGCGCGTTTGCACCGCTGACAGCCTCACAAACCGCTGGTTGATCAACAGGGCAAGATCATCAAAGGCGTGCACGAAAGATGCGCAGGAGGAGAAGTCCACCTGCCAGAGCCCATCATCTGAGGCGATGACGTTCATCGGCAGAGCATCGCGGTAGCGCACAATCGCCGATCCGACTGCTGTTGCAAAACGAGCGTGATACAAGGCCAGAGCAAAAATCAGTTTCCTAAGCTGACGCACCGAACCAATCCGCCGCAGTGCATCCCCTTCGATGCGCCGATAGCGCACGGCAAACCCACGAGGCAAAACCCGCGTCACTGCAAGCGGACGCGAGACTTGCACGCCGTGCTCGCACCCGAGGTCCGCGTAGGCACCGGCCACCTCAGCCTCCAGCTTTGCCGCCGCCTCGGTGCGGTGGATCTTCCAAACCTCGCACCGGCGCATAAAAAGTTGGGGTTTCTCCGGGTTCTGAGGAAGGAGCGTATTCATACGCCTGCCACCTCCGCATCCAAGGGACGCATTGCAACCTGCGGACCGCTCTCAGACCGGAGACGGTCTCCCACCATTTCCGCAAGGGAATCCATTGTCGCAAAGGCCTCCGTCATTTTCCCCGGCCAAACAAGAATGTGATTCGGGACGGGTTCGAGTGTCTTCACATTCAGCGAACGGGCGGCACCCGGACGATCCGGCACATCCACTTTCGTGCATGCGTAAAACTTCGCGAGATCCTCTTCCCCGAAATCCGGAAACAGGCGGCGCACGCCCTCGACGAAGAGCCGGTGCCGTTCGGGAATCGGCGATCCGTCCGGAGAGTCCACCTGCACGGCGTCTTCGTTTTGACCGAAGACCATGCGCACGCGTCCGTTGCAGTGGGAAACGTGCGGCATCCCTCCCACCTCGTGAGCGTCCAAACAATAAATGCCGTCGCGGAAATCCCAATTGACCGCCCCGAGATGGCTCTTGAAAAACCGGAGCTGGGGGCGGATGCCGTGAACCCTCCCGTATACGTCCGCATTGCCGTAACCGGCTGCATAGAGCCAAACGGGGGCCTGCAAACAGAGGACTTTTCGCTGACTCCCGGTTGCGTGGAGCTTGGCCGCCCCGGCGGTGGTATCCTCGAAGTGTGCCTCCACGCCCGTGAAGATATCGCAACGCCCCGTGGCCCTCGCCGCGCTCAACAGACGTCCGTAGAGCGCACGCGTGTTGACCGCGAAGTCGTCCATCTTCCAAGCCCTGACAATGCGATCTGTCGAGATTCCCGAAAAACAGCTGCGGAGAACTGAATTGGATACCGGTTGAAAGCGCACCCCCGCGCATTCCCAACGGCCCTCAATCTCTTCTATGCGATCCTCGCGGAAAGAACAGGAGTAGGAAGACATGTCAGTCAACTCCATGGCCTCTGGAAAGAGTTCGCGGATAGTTGCAGCTCCACGCCTGCAGCGCTTCGCCACCGTTACGCCCTCGGAAAAGTCGAGGATTGATTGCGCATGATAGCCGCCGCAATGCGCCCAGCCCTCGTTCATCGTTGACGGCACGCGCTCGGCAATTTTCTGCGACCGCTCGAAGACGGCCACACGGTAACCCGCCCGCGCGAGGCGGTAGGCAAGCGTCAGGCCTTGAACACCTGCACCAATGATGCCCGCATCGTAGCGCCGACGTCGATTTAAGAAGGGAAAGTATCCGTTGAGTGATTTCATGATACCCTGGTATTGGCCCGCAGACCTCAAATCGTGGCGGCGAAGTGGAAAATTTCTTTCCTTGCCCCGCTGACCGCTTTTGAATGGGCGCGTTATGTTGTTTCGCTCGCGTGCCCAGGAAACCATTGCCCGTTACGCCGACTGGTTGAGCGCGGAAATGGAAAATTCTGCCGATGGGGACGCTCCGTGGGTCGGACGGCAGTTGACGCTTGTGCGCAAAGCGAAGGAGGCGAGCCGTTCCCTTCACGACAAGGAGCCCGCCCCGCCGACGCGCAAAGAGGCCCTCGCCACTGTGCGCAACGGATCCGCCGCCCTCACGGGCGATCCCGGCATGGGACTCTCCCGGCTTCTCCTCGAAGCCTCCCGCCGCGATCTGCGCGGTCTCGTGGACACCTCGCACCGGGGCTCGCCCCATGATTGCCCCCTGCCCCTGCTCTTTCGCGGGGTGCATTTCGAAGGCCCCACCCTCTCCGAGGGAAACGAGGCCGTATGGGTTGCCTCCTTCCTCCCCCAAACATCCGCCGCCTTGAGTGCCCCGGCCTGCGCCATCGCCCTGATCGCCTACCATTTGCACACACGGCTGGCCGACTGGGATCCGTGCGAACGGGATGGGTTGATCCGTCGATTCCTTACCGACCATTTCGTCCGGGGCCTGCCCGTGCGCCTGCGCATTGATGGAGCCGAGGCGCTCCCGCCGAAAATCGTGGGCCGCCTTCTTCCGCTCGCCGCCCGTCCCCACTCCCTTGTCTTCGCAGGAGCGGATAGCGACTGGCTGAGCGACCTCCCCAAAAACGGCTTATTTCCACGCTACCGCCTCGACGCGCTCTCGCCCTATGCCATCCGGCGCTTCTGCCGGATCGTCTGCGGGAGTGAACGGTCCCGCACCCTTCTGCATTGGATCCAGGACCACGGCGAGGCCGCGCAACTCGCGGCCCACCCGCGCTTTCTCGCCATGCTCGCGCAAGCCGCCGCCAATGAGACCTTTGCACCCGGTGCCAGCTTGCCCGAGGTCTTCAGTCGCGAACTCAATAGGCGGCTGCGGGTCTTTCCCGCCTCCACGTCTGCGGCTCTGCGCGGGTTCCTTGGCGAACTGGCATGGACGAAACCGGAAGCCCTCACCCTGGCGCACTTCGAGGAGCGCGCTGCCGATTTCCTCAAGCAAACGGGTCTCGGCGAACTGCGGGCCTTCCTTGGCGCGCACGAACCGGAGTTCCAAATCCGCAAGCAGTTGGAATCCAACTGCGGCTTGCTGACGCTGCAGGATACCCGCCTCCGATTCACGGAAGGTTGGGGCGATTTCCTGAGGGCAACCCATCTGGCAGACATTTTCGCACGAACCGAAACGCCGGAGAGGGTGATGCTTCACGGCGAGCGCGGTCTCTTGACCAGCTCCCTCGGTGGCATGGCGTCCAACGTCGCTTGGCATCCATTGATGTGCTTGCTCGCCGGTGTCCTCGAGGAAGCAAATCTTCGGTGGTTGAATGGCGAGGTTGATCGTTTGGCCACTGCCAAATCTCCCCCGGAAACCTCCCTTCTCCAATGCCGCCTCGCCCTCGTCGTCGCCCAGCGGTTCGAGAATGCGGATCCATCCCGGCTTCGCCTCAAGTGGTGGGACTTGGGCGACCAACTCGGCAGCATGGACCGCTGGAGCGAGGCCCTCGCTTGCCTGCGCACTGCCAGCACAAACGGCAAAGAACACCCGTTGGAACAGCAGCAGGAAGACGACCTCATGCGTACACGGCTTCTGGCCGAGGTGTATACCGGCCACGTCTCGCAAGCAGTTCGGTTTATGAAGGCCTTCCAGCGAGAGTATGAGAACGAGGATGAAAGGCTATGGATTTTGGAAATCCATCGCACGCTTGGTACTGCCTTGGTCAGCCTCGAAAGAGCTACCGAAGCGGTTGCCGTACTGGAATGGGCCGCTCCCAAGGCGATTGACTCCCCGTATTACGGCGACTTACACCCTACCACACTCTCCATCCACTGCTATCTGGGACTAGGCTTGGTGATGCTTGACCGACATTCCGAAGCGTTTTCCCTGCTTGAATGGGCCGCCCCAAAGGCGGTTAGATCCCCACAATGCGGTGAGTTGAATTTTCTCACACTCGAAATCCATCGCTGGCTTTGTTCGTCCTTAGTCAGTCTCCACAAATTCGCCAAGGCCGTCCCCATCCTGCAATGGGGCACTCTGCGTGCCGTTCAGTCGCTCCAATGCGGCGAATTCAGCAGAATCACCCTTTCTTTACACCACCTTCTAGGTGCATCGTTGGTTAATCTTGATCGGAACACTGAGGCCGTCCCAATCCTCGAATGGGCTGCACCGAGGGCCGTCCAATCACCGCAATGCGGCGAATTGCATGAAATTACCCTCGACATCCACCGCTGGCTCGCCATGGCCTACCTCAATATCAACCGTGATGCCGAGGCGGTTACAATGCTTCAATGGGCCGCGCCAAGGGCTCTGCAATCCCCTAAATTTGGCGAGTTTGACAGCACAACGCTCTCCATCTTTCACTCTCTTGGATTAGCGCTGGTTAAACTTAATCGCTTCGGCGAGGCACTTCCTATTCTCCGTTGGGCCGCGCCGAGGGCTGTTGGATCAGCCAGCTGTTGTGAGTTGGCCCCGTTAACACTCAAGGTCCACGCTACTCTTGGACGCGCCTTGATTAGTCTTAATCGAAATGAAGAGGCCGTAAACACCCTCAAATGGAGCGCCGAAAGGGCCATCGAGTCTCCGCAATGCGATGAAGTAGACCCCATCACTCTCGAAATCAACCTCCTCCTCGGGTTAGCATTGATTAATCTAAGCCATCACGTCGAGGCACTTCCGATCCTCCAAAGGACAGCCGCAAACGCAGTTGAGTCACCCCAATGCGGAGAGTTTCATATCATCACCCTTGATGCCCATCACCTGCTGGGACGCGCTTTGATCGAAACTAACCGGGAGGCCGAAAGCATCCCCATTCTACAATGGGCCGCCCAAAGAGCGGTTCGGTCCCCACAATGCGGAGAACTGCATTTCACCACGATCAACATCTATCGCTGGCTCGGAATTGCCTTGGTCATTCTAAACCGTCCCGCCGATGCGGTTCCTATTCTTCAATGGGCCGCACCGAGAGCCATCAATTCCGCGGAATGCGGCGAACTGAACTTTATAACGGTCGAAATACACTATTATCTTGGGGAGGCTTTGTCTGACCTTAACCGGCATGCGGATGCCATTCCCCCTCTCCAATGGGCGGCCAAGCGGGCAATCCGTTCCCCTAATTTTGGTGAACTGCATGAAACAACAATCATGATACATTATTCACTGGGATTGGCATTTCTCGAAGTCGACCAAAAGGAAGATGCGATCTCCACCTTCCAACGGGCAGCGCCACTGGCTGTTCGGTCGCCGAAGTTCGGCGAAACCGACTTCCACACCTTGGACATTCACCGTTGGCTTGGCTGCGCCTTGGTCATGTGCAACCGATGCGAGGAGGCCCTTCCAATTCTTCAATGGACTGCACCGAGAGCAGCGAAGTACTTGGGCGATTCCAACAGCGTTACTCTTGACAGCTACCGCTTGCTGGGAAGTTCTCTTGTGAAGCTTTGTCGCCATTCCGAAGCCGTTTCAATTCTCCAGTGGGCCGCACCAAGAGCCATCAATTCAGCGCAGTACGGCGAGTTTCACGTTCGGACAATCGATATTCATCGGTGGCTTGGCACCACATTGATAGAACTCAAACGGTTCGCGGAAGCCATTCCCGCGCTGAATTGGGCACTACCGCGCGCGGAAAAAGGCCTCGGCAAAGAGCACTTTCTTTTCAAAGAGATTAAACGACTTCTGGACATAGCTCGCAACGGTGGTGGTCCGGGGTTGGAACCGACTCCATAATCGGTCGCCAGGCGGATCACCGGAATGGAGGGAAGGTCCGGTTCTACGGCTCTCTTAGCGAGCGCCAATCAGTCTCTAATGAGCGATCAATTTCCGACCTCCGATTGAAGTTTCCATCTGCCTTCGCATAGAGGAAAGAATCCACACAAGGGTCGATAGACTTCCGCAAGCGAATGGTTCCCGCCCCCCCCCCAGCCGCTTCAGGAATCTTTGAACATTTGGCGGGGCACTTTTTAAGCTGGGACCAACAAAAACCACAAACTTCTTCCGCAATGCCTAACGTCTCATTCCTCAAGCAGATGAGTGCCGGACTCTATGCTTACCGATGTGCGCATCATCAGAAATTAATTTAATTCTCGGATTTTCTCTCGAATTTTTTGCGCAAGTATACTATGCTCCGATTCAATCTTTTCCTTTATCGAATCAGGTACACACTGCCATTCGGAGAAAACAATTTGGGGATTCTTTAAATTAACAACGGTCAACAGAGCAGCAAGAACGTTTTCGTATGTACGTTGCGCTCTCGGGATCATATTCAATATCGGAAACCCATGAGATGATGCCGCCTTTATTGCACGACGACAGACTTCTGCCGTTCGCATAGGCTCAGGAAT
Source organism: Opitutales bacterium (assembly GCA_020831525.1). Lineage (GTDB taxonomy): Bacteria > Verrucomicrobiota > Verrucomicrobiia > Opitutales > Oceanipulchritudinaceae > SLLG01. Next base: position 1,225 of record JAFIGH010000177.1, on the reverse strand, counting down.
GTATTCTATCGCAGAATAACCTTGAAAGCTCTCTATTGCGAGAACGCATATCGATTCGTCGAGCAAATCCTTTGGCACCGAGCTAATGAGCACGCCGTTTCGGGAAACACATTGGGTGCAAATCTTATAATTTACTAGGTGATTCGGAAGGTTTTCCAGGAGGCCAGGCTGGTTATTCAGGGCTATCATCCATAACTCATCTGTTTGAAAACATTCAGGAACATATTTTACGGCCTCTGGCATTTTATCAACAACCTTCCGGCACATTTCGGCGTTTTTCATGCTGTCCGGAAGCTCCTGGAAAGACTCAATCAAAAAACCATTATTGAGAAGTGCGACATTCCAAAATTCCTCAGTGCAGCAATGTTCTGGCAAATATTTGAAATATTGCCCATGACCACTCCTTGCTAGTACCAGAGCAACTTCCTTGTTAAAAACCTCTTGGTCGAGAAGCGAAAGCAAGCAAAAATCTTCCTCGGTATCAAAATCAAACATTGTGGGAGAATTTAATTTCAGAATAGCCAGCGCGAGACTGTTATCGTGTGGACGGCAAGCATCAAATATTCTCGGAACGAACTTAAGGTCAAGGAGTGAAAGGTCCCGAACTTCGTTCTTGCGAAGCTCATGGAGTCCAATCAAATGAATTAATCCAGTCAGAAAGGCCGAACGATCCATTAATGGCATGTGAATGATGATTTCCGTAAGCCTCGCCATCGAAATATTCGAATCATCTTCATTCGTGAGCAACGGCTTATCGACTCGCTTGCGTATTTCATCGGGAACACGATCCGTCTCCCAGAGATTCTGGGCTGGTAGATTCTCATAATCGAAAAGGCGCATCGCGACAAGCAGAGCGATTTCACGGTTGGTCAGCGGCCGGGTCTGCTTTAACAGAAGAGAAGCCCCCAACTCCCGATCCGGCAAATGATCGCTCAGCAAAAAAGGTTCAACGGGGATGTCTTCCCTAAGCAGCTTATCGAAATATGAATCCGTTTTCATGGCTAATTTTATTTCCGTTGTTGAGAGAAAATTCAAGAGTTGAGTGTCTCCTCTCCCTCTTCCCTGGCTAAAGCCAGATTTCGAAGGAACGTGCTTCCGAAACCGCGTTTGATGCATGCTTTACTTGCAGTCGGACACAGGGGTCAACCACAATCTATCGAGATTTTGTGATACCCTAATCATTAGCGACGCAGGAAAAGGTTCACCGTGCGGGTGAAAAAACTTG
>JAFIGH010000015.1 GCA_020831525.1 Opitutales bacterium | reverse complement strand
GCCCTCCTCCCGACCACATCAAAGAACCTTGCGGTAATCTTGCATAGGCAATGCGCGCGTGTGGGGGCGTTGACCCCGAGTTCGCAGGTGGTCTGGTTGTAGACGATGACGTCGGTCTTCTCCGGGCGGAAGGCCATGGCGCGGCGGGTGCCGTTCTCGATGGCGACCTCGCGGCGCGGGAGGTCGCCGCGGCGGATGAGGAACCAGATCTCGTCGCGGCGCGGATGGGCGTGCACGCGCGAGCCCGCTCCCCTGCCCTTTTGTGTCAACCAGTGGTCGAGGTCGCGGGCGAGCGCGGAGAGGATGCCGGCGGAGGGTTCCGGGGGCTCGTTGTCGTCGCCGACAGAGCTGAAGTATTCGAACGAGCGCACGCGCAGCATGGAGTGCTTGGCGTGGAGGGTGATGACGGCGGCGGGATCGGCCAGCCAGAGGCGCATGGCAATCTCGGGCTGCGTGGCGGCGGGCGGCAGCGTGAGGCGCAGCCGCGCCGCCTCGGCGATAAGGGCGTCGGCGGTGGCGGGCACGCTCAGCTCCTTGACGCAGAAGAGCGCGTTGATCAGGTCGGGCGGCGTGTCGGGGCCGGGCTCCATGAAGACGGCGGCGAGGGCGGCCGGATCGGGCGCGGGATCGAGGGCCACGCCGCGCGCGGTGAAGAAGGCGGCGTGGGGCGCGAGAAAGGCGCGCAGGAGCGCGGGGTCGAGGGCGGCGAGGAGCGCCGGACGGGAAAAGGCGGACCTGTGTAGCGTGGACATGGGAGCAGATGGGGTTTTCGCGCGTCCTGCCTTGCCGGTCCTTGCGCCCGCCGACCGGGATGGCGGGGCCGGTTCGCGGGCGCGGCAAAGCCTGCGGATGCGGCTTGCCGAAAGCACAGGAGACCGGCGGCAACCGCCGCGCGGTGTGTGCCGTGGACGCCGCGGACACACCGGCTACGATTGCGGCGAAAGGGGATGCACGGCGATGCCGGAGAGGGCAAGCCCGAATTGAGGGAATTGGTTCAGATGGCGGGGAACCGGCGGTGAACCAAGCGGCGGATAGCGGAAAAGCGAGGTGCGGAAGTTCCCGGAAACAGGCAAGATACGTGTTGGGCCGGAGGAACGAATCCCCGCGCAGGCGGGCGACTACCGATCGCGGGATTTGCGCCCGTAGTAGCGCTCGAAGAGGCGGTCGAAGAGTTCGCGTGCGATGTCGTTGTCGTCCTGGACCTTTTTGTAGAACTTGAAGTTCGACTCGATCATGCCATGGAGGATGTCTTTGGCAACTTCCTCGAAGGAGAGGCGCACAGCGTCCCTGGAGCCGACTTCGAGCTGGCGCTGGAGGACGGGATCTTCGTTGAGTTTGGATTCGATTTGCAGGATGACGACGCGGTCGTCCTCGGTGAACTTCGTGCCGAACTGCTCGTTGAGGTCGGCGATGATTTTGGAGAGGGGGACCTCCTCCGGGGCCTGCGCGGTTGTTCCGGCGCCGTAGTTTCTTGGTTTCAGCGGAGATTCGGCGCGCTGGAGCTTGATGGCGTCCTCGCCGATCATCTCGGGTTTGTAGTTGTCGAGGTCGGACATGTTGAGGACCTCGTGGGGAAGCCCGGGCCCTTCGGCGGGCAGTTTCTTCACGAGGAAACCGGCGAAGGCGTAGAACTTCTCGAGCGCAGGGTCTTTGAAGGGGACGATCTGGGCGAGGAAGCCGTAGAGCTTCACGTAGTCGCGAACGAGAGATTTGAAGTTGTCGCGCTCGTCCCCGGGCATAGCCTTGTAGGCAACGACAACGGGATCGGTGAGGGCGTGGAGCTTTTGGATCCTGGCCTCCTTTGCACCCCCGCCGAAGAAGACGCGGCAGAATTTGTCCACGAGGTCGGGGGCGTGGAGACCGAACTCCTGGAGATCGTTGTGGATGTCGTAGAGGGTGTTGGGGTCGACCTCCGCGGTGAGCGAAATACGGTCGAAGTACGGTTGGAAGGCATCGCGGATATCGTCGACGGTGTTCTCGAAGTCGAGGACGACCACCTCCTCTTTGCCGGGGTGGGTGCGGTTGAGGCGGGAGAGGGTTTGCACGGCCATGACGCCGCTCAGCTTGCGGTCGACATACATGGCCTTGAGGAGGGGTTGGTTGAAGCCGGTCTGGTATTTGCTCGCGACGATGAGGATGCGGTTTTCCGCGAGTTCGAACATCTCCGGGGTCTTCGTTTCGGAGAATCCGTTCATGCCCGCTTCGGTGAACTCCGCGCCGGTTTCAGGATCTTTGACCGTGTCGGTGAAGGCGACGAGGGCATTGAAGGGGTTGCCCAGCTCCTCCAGATAGGTGCGCACGGCGAGCGCGTAACGAACGGCGTGGAGACGGGAGCGGGCGACGATCATGCCCTTGGCCGCGCCGCCGATGCCGGGCATGACCTTGGCCATGAAGTGGTCGACGACGATGCGTGCCTTGCGGGCGACGGCGTGCGGGTGCACACTTACAAACTGCCGCAGGAGCGCGCTGGCCTTCCGCTTGTCAAAGGCGGGATCCTCGCCGGCCTTTTTGAGAAGATGCCAGTACTGGCTGTAGGTGGTGTAGTTGCGGAGCACGTCGAGGATGAATTTCTCCTCGATGGCCTGGCGCATGGTGTAGAGGGTGAAAGGGACCTCTTCGGTGCCGTCGGGGTGGCGGGTCTTGAAGAGTTGGAGGGTCTCGGATTTGGGCGTGGCGGTAAAGGCGAAGTAGCTCACGTGCGGGAGGCGGCCGCGCGAGGCGAGGATCGCGTCGATCTCGTCCTCCCATGTGGGCGGGTCGGGGTCGGGCTCGGTGTCATCCCCGTCGGTGCCCTTGGCGAGGACCTCGTTGACGGCGAGGGCCGACTTGCCCGCGGCGGAAGAGTGCGCCTCGTCGATGATGACGGCGAAGCGGTCGGAACGCAGATCGGAAAGCTGGTCGACAATAACGCCGAACTTCTGGATGGTGGAGACGATGATCTTTTTGCCGTCCTCGAGGGCGGCCTTGAGCTGGCGGGAGGTGCGGTCGATGTTTTCGAGCATCCCGCGTGTGCGGGTGAACTGCTCCAACTCGCGCTGCAACTGCCGGTCGATAACGCGGCGGTCGGAGAGAACGATAACGGTCTTGAAGACGACCTGATCGTTGGCGTCGTGGAGCGTGGCGAGGGAGTTGGCGAGCGTGGCGATCTCGATAGTCTTGCCGCTGCCCGCGCTGTGTTGGTTGAGGTAGGCGAACCCGGCGCCGCGGGCGCGGGCATGCGCGGTGCACTTGCGCACGGTCTGGAGCTGGTGGAAGCGGGGAAAGATCTGGACCTTGTCGCCGGTCGCCCTCCCCTTGTCGTCGAGAGCGTCCACGACCTGGATGAAGCGTTGGGCGAGGTCGAGGATGCCGGCGCGCGTCCAGATATCCTCCCAGAGGTATGCGGTGGCGAAGCCAGTGCGGCTGGGCGGGTTTCCCGCGCCGCCGTCCCAGCCTTGGTTGAAGGGCAGGAAGCGTGTCTTTTTGCCGGCGAGCGCCGTGGCGATGAATACTTGCGATGTGTCGACGGCAAAGTGGCAGAGGATCCGCCCGAAGCGGAAGAGGGCTTCCCCGGGGTCGCGGTCGTTCTTGTATTGGGCGATTGCGTGGGCGACGGTCTGGCCGCTGACCTCGTTTTTGATCTCCGCCGTGAAGAGGGGCAGCCCGTTGATGAAGAGCCCGAGATCGAGCGATTGCGCGGTGTATTTCGAATAGTGGAAGCCTCCGGCCGGATCCTCGTCGTGGAGGATTTGGAAGACATTGGCCTCGAAGAGTTTTTCCAGCTCGGGGTTGAGACCACTGGCGGGCGGGAAGTAGCAGACGTCGAAATGGTGGCCGCTCTCCTCAAATCCCCGGCGCAGGAGAAAAAGCGTGCCTTTGCGCTCCACCACGGCGCGCACGCGCTTGAGGAGCTTCGCCGCCGCGTCGTCGCCGAGGAGCGCCTTGTAGCTCTTCCACCGCTCCGGCTGGGTGACCTGCACAAAGCGCAGGAGCGCGCCGGGAATGAGGCAAAGATCGCGGTCGTAGTCCTCCGGGCCCGCCCGCACAAAGCCGTTGCGCTCGACGAGGTGGCGCACAATCGCGTTTTCGAAGGTTTGCTCGGAGGTGAGGGAAGGCATAAGCGAATTTTTTACGGAAGAATTACAGAAGGACGTGCCTCAAACCCAAGGGACAGGGAGAAGGAATAAAGCTGAAAGGCAAATGTTCGGAAATCCTTGGAATAGACCATAGAAAATATTAATTTTCCGTCAATTTTCTCATTCATGCTTGCTCTCAGCAATCGATTGAGCGAATCTGAGGGCTGTTCAGTACCAGTGGTATTAGAACCATCAAAGGTTTCCGCGGAACCGGCCTGGCGAATCCGCGGTTTTTTTATGTCCGTTTTTGCCGCCATTTCGGTGCTTTTTTTAGCTTGTTCAAAGTGTTCCCCGGCCCGGAGTCGGCAACATACGTTGTGATCAGCTCAGCTTTTGTGCCACACCTTTGAATCTCGATGACAACCACATATGTGCCGAAGACAATGGCAACCCTGCGGTCGTGAGCATATTGTTTTCGCAGGTTATCCCACCCCACCCGCAAGTCTGCGGCCGGATCCTCCAACGCCGCCTTAATCCAATCGATTCGTTCCGCGCGTATGCGGCAAAAGATAGTTTTGCGCCGTGTTCCGCGCTCGGTTTTGAAACAACAGTGGTCAAAGTCGCGCTTGCGTATGCGGACCCTGATGCCGTCGAACGTGATCACCGGTCCACGGCAATAGACCGACTCAAAATGAGCGCGGTAGGCTGCCTCGTCGGGTAATTTCAACAACGGAGGCGCGACCATCACCAACTTCCTCCTGGACGGATTTCAAAGACGTTAAACTTCTGCTCAAGGAGCGAAGTCGGTTCGATCGGACGCCCCAGGCGTTCTTCCAGTTCACTGACGAAACCGCTCTTGACCGAACCCTCGCGCAGCGAATTGTTCAGCCGTGCCGCGGCCGCGCTGGTGAACACATCGACAAACTGCAGAAGAACCGACTCCTCGGATCTGACGGCTTGGACACCGAGGATCTTGGACGAGAGATTTGCGTTAGACAGACACCGGTGGAGTACGTGCAGCCGGGTACGGTCGCGATTCACCTTGTGGTCACAAAAAACCCGGTAGGTATTGAAATCCAGAATCCAGTGGTGAAGCAATTGGTAGTAGAATTTATAGAAACCCAGCTCTTGATCGCCCTCGTGGAAGTGCTGCAGGTCGACCCGTGTCCGATCAACCGAAATACAGCGAAAGCGCAGTTCGTTCCCTTTGGCAAAGAACAGGTCGAGCAGAGCCATGTAAAAGGGGAGCCTTGAGGGCGAGAGCTTTTTCCACTTGAACTCGCCGCCGATCTTATGCTTGTCCCGCAGTGCGTGTAGCTCCCCCTTCAGTCGAGTCCGGTTCGCCGACTGCAACCACAGACTGCCGATGACCAAGCGCGACCCGTTGGAGAGACGGGAGTGGATCGCATCGGGCCGACTCTCGTCACAATAAACGTCGATTAGCATGTCAATGATCCTTTCATTCTGCAGTGCGTTCGCCAAGAGACAGGATTGCCGGGCGACTCGGCGCGGCTAAATGTCGCGATTTCGACCGCCAATTTCGATTCGCAGATTGACTGTATTCCTTGCAACGGCGCTCCCTCCGCCGCAGAAATGGCTTGCGAAACACAGAAAATCGTGAAACGACTTTTTCCATAAACGCCCTGCTTGCACCGAATGATGACGCCACGCGTCAGAGTCTCCCGTAGGTGAAACGGGGCGTTTCTTTGGAAAAGCGTTCGGGCGGTGACTGAGTTTCCGAACGGATCTCGGAAGAGATTGACCGGTGGACAGGGCCTACGGTTATTAAAAGTCGTCTCCATGGCATTGGCGGTACAAGCCGCATAGCTGACTGCCGGATCTCTTTTCATGCGTTGGTCACGGGCACGTCGATCCTGCCTGTCACAGCAGCGGAAATCAGGGCCGTGCGCTTCTCGCGCAGCAAGTCGATGGCTCGGTGGATTTTGGTCTTGAGGCGGGAGAAATGTTCCATTTGTTGATCAACAAAGTCAACGATCTGACGAATTTCCGAAGGAGCCGGAAGCGGAACCGGAACATTACCGATGGCATCTTTATTGAGGCTGTATCGAGTGACTCCGAGAGAACGGATACAAAAATAAGCCTGTGTCATCTTAGCTTGAAACACTCGATGCATATATTTCGCTAATTGATAATCATTAGGTGAAATTATTGCAAGATGGTATCCGCAAACAACATTTTTAAGCTCTTCGATAACAAGCGACGGAATCGCGATATCCCGAGGGTCTTCGGAATCTTTCGTTATAATCAAATCCCCCTTATTAAGCGAAAAACTCGCGCATTCGCTGGAAGATGCTGTTGATTCCATGAACTCCATTTCATCACGAATAAAATCATTGTAGTAGACATCAGTGTAGTTGCACAATCGAACTGGAATATGCCCTGGGTTCGTTTTCTTATCAACGTTACTGTTTCTGAATTTCGCAACATGCCGCAAACGTCGCACCTCCCACGTTTTCGGGATGCGCCCGATCCATTCGATGCCGGAGTCCTTCATTTCGGCATCGGGGTTGAGGCCTTTGGTGACAGCGTGGCTGATGAGGGCGGCGCGCTTTTCCTCGATGAGGGCGAGGAGGCGCTCCTCCCTGGCGACGAGGTCGTCGATGCGCGCGGTCTCGCGGTCGAGGTAGTCGGCGATGGCGGTTTGATTGGCGAATGAAGTTACAGGAATAGGAGCTTTTCCAATATCTCCGGTAGACAGTCCGTATCGGGTAATTCCTTTTGCGCAAACGTGAAAGTGATGCTGAACCGGAGGCGAATTCAGGCAGTAGTTCAGAAACCGGTCATTCAACGCTTTTGGATTACAGCGGATTTGCGCCAAGTGATAGCCACACAAGACACCCGGAAGGCTACGCGGAACCCGCGCCGGAATGGCAATATCGTCCCATGATTCAGAGTCCTTGGTGATTAGGACGTCGCCTTCCCTCAATTCGAAACGCGCAATCTCAGGCAACGAAGCGGATGCCTCCATGAAATCCAGACTCTCCGTGATCTGATGGTTTCGATACACATCGACGTAGTTGCACAACTGAACCGGCTGTTCGCCGTCTATTCGACGCTTGTCGACACTGCTGAATCGTATCGAAGCAAGTCTCTTAAGTGCTTTGATTTCCCACTTATCACCCATTGCATGGAACGGATCCGGGTGATGGTCGCCGTTGGTCTTCGCATTGGCGGCGGGTGTCGGGGCAAGGCCCTTGGTACTTACCACGCTCACGAGGTCACCTCCTTGAGGAGTTGGAGGATTTCGCCTTCGACTTCTTTGATGTCGCGGTCGATCTCGCGGAGGTCGCGCGGGGGCTGGTAACGGTAGAAGTAGCGGTTGAAGTTGATGGAGTAGCCGATCTTGCCGACGGCACCGTCTATGTGGTCGGTGAAGGCGGGATTGATCCACGCGTCGGGCACGTGGGGGGCGACCTCGGTATCGAAGTAGGTATTGACGGATTGGTCGAGGGGGACGTTTTCGTGGTCGCGGAGTTCGGTGTCCGGCTCGTATTCGACGAGGCGGACCATGCCGTCGCGGAGGGTCTCGCCGAAGACACCGTGGCGCGGGTCGAGGCTGGCGGCGGCCTCGGAGGCGTTGACGACGGCGATCTCGCGCCGGACGACGGGCGGGGCGGATTCGTCGCGCTCGGAGAGGGCGGCGAGGACAGCTTTTTTGAGAGGGGCGGGGAGCTTGCGCCCGGCGTCTTTGAAGGCGCGCTTGAGACGTTTGTCGAATCGTGCGGCCTCGCGCACGGGCTCGGCGGGAAGGGTACGGAGGATGGCGAGAACGGCCTCCTGCTCGCGGCGCCCGGCCTCGATCCCGCGGGCGCGGGCCTCGGGATCGCGCTTTTTGGCGGTGGCGAGGCTAGTAAAGGCCTTGGCCCCGCGCAGGCGCTCGAGGCGCCCGGGCGAGGCGGCGAAGTTGAGGCGCAGGGGGCGCTCGACCTGGATGCGGCGGTAGCCGAAGTCGGTGGAGCGGAAGACGCGCGCGTTGTCCGAGGGCTCGTAGGCGCGGAAGAGCCCGACGATGTCGTCGATGTGGCCGTCGAGGGTGCGGCGCTTGGCACCGATGCTCTTAGGGAGCTGCGTCCAGAAGTGGCCCCCTGAAGCGTTGAGGAGGAGCACTTTGCCGCGGGCGTGGGCGGGCTTGCGGTTGGTGAGGATCCAAAGGTAGGTCTGGATCCCGGTGTTGTAGAAGATCTGCTCGGGCAGGGCAACGAGAGCGTAGAGGCGGTCGTTTTCCAGGACCCGGCGCCGGATTTCGCTCTCGCCGCTGCCGGCCTCGCCGGTGAAGAGAGGCGAGCCATTGAAGACGATGCCGACAAAGCTGGGTTTGCCGTCGGTGTTCATATGGAAGAGCTTGTGCTGGAGGAAGAGCAGCTGGCCGTCGGAGATGCGGGGCAGGCCCGCGCCGAAGCGTCCGTTGTAGCCGCGGCGGTGCTCGGCCTCGACGGCGGTCTGGTCGTTGCGCCACTCGTTGCCGTAGGGGGGATTGGCAAACTGGAGGTCGAAGTGGCGGTCAGCGTGCTGGTCGTTGGAGAGGCTGGAACCCAGCTTGATGTTTTCCGGATCGCGCTCGGAGGGGTCGAGGATGAGGAGGTCGGACTTGCAGATGGCCCACGTGAAGGGGTTCAACTCCTGGCCGAAGAGGTGGACCTTGCAGCCGGGGTTACGGGCGAGGATCTCCTCGCGCGCGACGGTGAGCATGCCGCCGGTGCCCGCCGTGCTGTCCGCCACGGTAACACCCGGAACCCGCTCGATGTCGGGCCAGAGCGTGAGCGTGAGGCGCACGAGAAGGTGGATGACGTCCTTGGGCGTGAAATGCTCGCCGGGGTTTTCCTTGATGTCTTCGTTGTAGCGGCGGATCAGCTCCTCGAAGAGCGTGCCCATCTCGTGGTTGGTGAGGCCGCCGGGGTTTTTGTCCGGGTCGAAGGGCGCGAGGTTCAGCTCGTTGTCGCGGTCGGGCCGCACCTTCTCGTTGAAGCGCGACATGACGCGGTAGAGCAGGCCGACCTCGTCGAGGCGCTCGAGGGTACGGTCGAACTCGAAGCGGCGGAACACCGTCTGGATGTTCTCCGAGAATCCGACGATGTAGGCGCGGAGGTTTTGCTTGAGCTGGTGGCCCTCGGTGTCGAGGAGGCTGTCGAAAGTGAACGGGCTCTTGTTGTAGAACGCATACCCGGCGGTGCGGCAGAGAAGATCATCGCGCTGCTCCAGCTTGTCGCGGTACTTCGCCTCGGCCTCGAGCACAGCCTCCTTTGTCGGCGCGAGCACATGGTCGAGGCGGCGGAGCACGACAAAGGGCAGGACCACGTTTTGGTTTTCACTCTTCTTGAAGGCTCCACGGAGGTCTTCCGCAATAGACCAGAGAAAACCGACAATCTTGGACGTCTTTTCACGTGCGTTCATATTTTTGCGTCACAATAGGGGCGAATGCCCCCAAGGCTATAAAATTTCCCCGAAGCCACGCGGTGCGCGGACAAAGGCGGTGCCGGACGGCGGTCGGTTCGGCGCGAAAGGGCATCTCCGGCCGCCAATGCGTCATCGGCGAATCGACAGAAACACTCTTGACGAAACACAAAGACATGGACTTGTGTATTCCTATGCAAGACTTCGCAGCGACACTGCCCCGGGGACGCGAACCGCTGACCTGTTGCTCACCAAAACCGGCGCTGGCGGACCGGCCCCTCCTGGACGTTGAGAAGGCGGCGGAGACGGCCTCGATTTTCGAGGTTCTGGCCAATCCGACACGTCTGCGCATCCTGCAGGAGATTGTCAGGTCTGAGGAGGCATCGCCGAGCGCGCTGGCTCAGAAGCTGGAGATGAAGCCCCAGGCAATTTCCAATCAGATCCAGCGTTTGGCGGACCGCCGGATGCTCCGCGCCCGCCGCAACGGCAGCAATGTCTATTACCGGGTTGTCGATTCCTGCATCGTCGATCTCCTGGAGCGGGCTCTTTGCATGCAGGAAGATTGCCTCAAGCGCGGGCATAACGGAGGATCCCGATGAGACGCTTGGGCGTCATGTGCATTGTGCTCTTTGCTTCCTTGCCTGCTATCGGCACCAGTGCGTCTCTGACCCTTGCCGAGTGTTGGGAGCGCATTGAGTCCGGAAATCCGTCGCTGCGGGAAGTCGGCTACCGGATCGAAAGCGCCCGGCTCAGCGCGGAACAGGCAGGCGCGTGGACAAATCCGCGTCTCGGAGCGACGCTTCGTTCCGACGAACGCGAATTCGAGCTCTCGCAGGGGCTCGATGTCTGGGGAAAGCGGAGGCTCGCGCAAAGAGCGGCCGCCTTCGAAACGGATCTCCGCCGTCTGGACGGGGAGGCGTTGCGCCGCGAATTGTTTGCCGAGGTAGCGTCACACTTTTGGCGAGGGGCGCTCCTCGCCGAGGTTGTCGATCTGAAGGAAGAGCAGTTGGGCTTGTGGGCCGATTTCATGAATATCCGGGAGGAAGAGGTGCGGATGGGTGCCATTGCGCCGAGTGAGATTCTCCCGTTTCGCGAGGTTCTGGCAGAGCAACGGCAGATCCTCGAAGAGATCCGGCTGGACGCGCGGAACGCCCGGGCGGCTCTCAATATCCTGATGGGAAGGGCACCCGGGGCGGAACTCTCGCTCGAACCGGAGGGCGCGTCGATTCCGCTGCCCTCCTACGACGCGTTTGACGAGGCATTGCGGGAAGCTGTTGAAAGAAACCCGGCGCTCGAACAGTCGCGCCTTGCGTTGCAACAGTCGGAGCGCCGCGTGGAGCAAGAGCGTCGCGAACGGCTGCCGGAGTTTGCCGCCGGTCCCTCGTTCAAGGAATCCGGCGGGTCCGTCGCGGCGGGTGTGGCCGTAACCATTTCCCTGCCGGTCTGGGATCGAAACCGGCAGGGGACCGAATCGGCCCGGCGCGAAGCATCGGCCGCCCGCGAACGTATCCGGGAGGCGGAGCTTACTCTTACACACGACGTCTACCGGGCGTTCCAGGCCTACCGAAGCCGGGGCCGGCTTCTGAATGCCTTTTCGACGGAAGTCGCGCCCGCTGCCGCCGAACGCCACACACGGGCCGAACAGGCGTGGAAGACCGGCAACCTCAGTCGGCGCGATTATCTTTCCGAACAAATCTCATACCTGAGCCAGCGCCAACGGGAGCTGCAGTTGCGCCTGGACCGCGAGATTTCCGCCGCCCGTCTGGCGGCACTTGTCCTTCCGTCCGATCAAATCTAAATGAAGACCATCGACCGGGAAAAAATCCAAAAACTTCGCCTGGATGAAGAACTGCCGGTGAATCCGTCTTCCGGAGAGCGCCGCCGCGACGGCAGCATCGTTCGCTCTGCGGCCATGTTTCTATTGGGTGGCGCCGCCGTCGCAATAGCCTTTCTCCTGTGGCCTTCGCCCGGAAACCCTCCCGTTTCCGCGAAGGCGGGGGTCGCGACAGGAGCGGCAGAAGACGTCGCCGTCCGACCGGCGACGAGCGGAGCGGCGACGCAGGGTGCGCAAGGAGCGTCGGCCCAAGGCCATCCGGCTGGAAATTTCGTCGCCGCCGGTTACGTCGAGCCGGCGCCTCCGTTTCCGGTGAAGGTCTCGCCTCTGGTATCGGGCCGCTTGGAATCGCTCGCGGTCATCGAAGGCGGCGCGGTCGCCAAGGGCGATGTCATCGGGGAACTCAATACCGAGGCCGCCGAGAGACGGGCGGAGGAACTGCGCGCCGCGCTCGCCGTCAATGCCGCCCGTCTGGACCAACGGCGCCGCGTCCTTGCCCGTCAGCAAAACCTCGCCGGGATCGGTTCCGTTTCGCAAGCGGAGCTGGAACAGGCGGAGTCGGAGATCGCCGTCGGCGACGCGGAGAAGCACCGGCTCCGGGCGCAGTTGGACCGCGTGCTGTGGGAGATCGAATCGAGCAAGGTACGCGCACCGGTGGACGGGGTGATTTTCGAGCGGCTGGCCCATCCGGGCGATTTCGTCGGCCCCGGAGGGCATGCCGCCATTGCCACCATCTTCGATCCGGCACGATTGCAGGTCCGGGCCGATGTCAACCAGAGGGACGCATGGCGCGTGGTCAAAGGGCAACGCGCCGAACTGCGGTTCGACGCCGATCCCGGCAACACCTACGAAGGCCGCGTCCTGCGGATTCAGCCCAAGGCGTCGCTTTCGAAGAACACCGTGGAAGTGAAGGTAAGTGTCACCGGTCCCTCCGCGGGGATTCGTCCGGATCTGAGCGCGAGAGTCACGTTTTTCGAGAAGTAACCTTTTTCATGAATACAGAACGCAAACCGATCATCGCAGTGCGCGATGTGCACAAGTTCTATACGCGGGGCAAGGAGCGGATCGATGTCCTCCACGGCTTGAATCTCGATGTTTTCGCCGGGCAGTTGGTGGCGCTCATGGGCCCCAGCGGGAGCGGAAAGACAACCCTCATGAACATCATCGCCGGTATCGACTTTCCAAGCGCGGGAAAGGTGACCGTGAACGGCCGCGACATTCAAGGCCGCAACGAGGACGACTTGGCCGCCTGGCGCACTCGCAACATCGGCTACGTGTTCCAATCGTACAACCTCGTGCCGGTGCTTACCGCCTACGAGAACGTCGAGTTGCCTTTGCTCCTGCTCGGGTTGAGCCGGAAGCGACGGCGCGAGCAGGTCATGAACGCCCTTGAGATCGTCGGAATGGCCGACCGTAAGGACCATTTGCCCAATCAGTTGAGCGGCGGGCAGGAACAGCGGGTGGCCATCGCCCGGGCCATCGTGCCCGACCCGCCGGTTATTCTCGGCGACGAGCCGACCGGAGATCTCGACCGGGAGAACGCCGAACAGTTTCTGGCGCTCGTGGAGACGCTTTGCCGGGAGTTCGAGAAGACGTTTGTCGTGGTGACGCACGACCCGAAAGTCGGCGAACACGCCGGGCGCGTGCTCCACATGGATAAAGGGAAGGTCGGAACCGCCGTCGCGGGGGAAACGCAATGAGTCATCTCTTACCAGTCATCTTCAAGAACCTGTGGCGGAACCCCGTCCGCACCTGGCTGACGGTTTTGGGCGTCGCTGTCGCGGTGATCATCTTCACTGCGGTTCTTTCGCTCGACCACGGAATGAAGCGGATGCTCCGCGAGAGTTCGGGCGACAACACCCTGGTGGTCTTCGAGCGCTACCAGGGGTGCCCTCCCCTTTCGAAGCTGCCGGCGCGTCACGAGAGTGAGATCGCGGAAGTTCCCGGCGTGGCGCGGACGACCTCGACGCTGTTTTTGCTGAGCACCTGCGCAACCGCCACCGATCTGGTCGCGGTGCATGGAATACGGGCGGAGTCGTTTCGGAAGTTTCGCGACATCCGAATCGAATCCGGCCAATACGCCGCCTTCGCGGAGGAAAGGGCCGGGGCTATTGTCGGCGCCCGTGTGGCGCAGCGCTACGGCTGGAAACCGGGCGACGCGGTCAGCCTTGAGAAATTAGGCAACCTCTCCTTCACAGTGAGGGGAATCTTCCGGGCGCCCGGCGATACGCTTGAAGAAACGATACTTGTTCACCGCGACTACCTGGAATTCGCGAGCAACCTTGTCGGCCAAACCTCGTGGATCTTCGTCGAAGTGACCGAGGGTGCCGACAAAACCACTGTGGCTGCGGAGATCGACGCGCTCTTTGCCAATTCGCAGTCTCCGACGCGCACCGTGCCCGAAGAAGCGTTCATCGCTTCAGCTATTTCGGGCATCACCGAGGTGATTCAATTCAGCCTCTGGCTCGGCTATGCGGCGCTCGGAATCGTGCTTGTGGGTGTCGGCAACAGCATTGCCATGACCGTGCGCGACCGCGTCCGCGAGATCGCCATTTTGAAGACTGTCGGTTTCCGACGGCGTCAGGTTGTGTTCCTTGTCGCGGGAGAAGGAGCGGTCACCGCAACCGCCGGAGCGTTGGGCGGAGCGCTGCTGGTGTGGGGATTTCTTCAGTGGCGAACGTTCAGCATTTCCGTGGAGGGTTTCTCTCTGGCCCCTTACGTTTCACCCGCTTCAATCGCCTTTGCGGCGTGCGTCGGACTCGTGATCGGCGCCTGCGGCGCGCTCATTCCGGCAATTGCCGCCAGCCGGAAACCCGCGGCAGCGGGTCTCAGAGATGAAGGATAAAGCCAGCCCATGTTGATCCACTACCATTTACGCAGCCTGACGAAAAGGCCAACGCGCACCGCGCTGACCGTCGTCAGTATTGCTCTGGCGGTTTTCGTTTCCATCTCCATGCTGTCGCTCGTTCGCGGGCTGGTGAGTTCTCTGGAGGCGACCGGCCACCCGTTGAACCTTGTCGTTCTCACCCGAGGGGCCGAGACCCTGGAGTTTTCCTCCGTTGATCGACGCGTATTCGAGATTCTGAGACAAAACCAATACATCGCCGTCGACGGCGACACCGCGCTCGCTTCGCCTGAGTTTTATTACACATCCCTGCTCGAAGCGGAGCGGGGTGACGCTCCGCCCGCCCAGGCGATTATCCGCGGGGTTCTTCCGGTCGCGCTCGCCGTTCATCATCAAGTAAAGCTTACCGAGGGCCGGTTCCCCGAGACCTCCGGCGAGATCATGGCGGGCTCGCTCGCAGCTACGCGGACCGGGCTGCCCCGAAATTCCCTTCAGATCGGCGACACCGTCCGCTTCGACGGCAATGAGTGGTTGATCGTCGGAAGATTCGCCGCGCCCGGAACCGCCTTCGATTCTGAAATTTGGGCGCCGCTAGACGATGTAATGCTCTCGTCGCGACGCGACGAGCTTTCGGGAATTGTGGTGCGGGCGCGGGACGCCGCCGCGGTGGACGAGTTTCTTTTCGACCTGCAATTGCGGGCGGATCTTCTCGTTTACGCACGAGCAGAGACGGATTACTATGCCGGTTTTGCCGCGGCTTATCGCCCGGTGCAGGCGATGGTCTGGGCCATGGCAGGACTTCTGACGGTGGGCGGAATCTTCATCGGCATGAATACCTTTCTCGCTTCGATCACGGGACGCATCCGTGAGGTCGGTGTGCTTCGGACGCTCGGTTTTCGCAGGCCGGCCATCCTCGGAGGATTCGTGCTCGAATCGCTCATACCCGCACTCGCAGGGGGCGTGATCGCCTGTCTCGCCGCCTGGGGCCTCGACGGCTTCGCGCTGCGGGTTCCGATGGGAGCGTTCCGCCTCCAATTCGATCTCACCGTGGCCGCCACCGGAATGTTGCTGAGCGTGCTCATCGCACTCGGCGGAGGCGCCTGGCCCTTGTGGCGGGCGGCAAGGATTCGCACCGTCGATGCCATTCGCCATCGCTAAATCATGAACCGACAACCACACTCACCACCATCATGAAGAATAGACCATACATCCGAATCAAATCATTGTTCGGCGCTCTCTTGGGAGGCATCCTCCTGTTCGCCGGAGCTTCTCTCGCGACTGCCGAAGGGAAAGCCGGTCCCAAGCCGCCGCTCGGCGTGGACGCGCTGGTCAAGGTACTCGACAGCCACGCCGGAAAGCCTGTCAGCGTTTACGGGATCGTGCATCTGGTTTCGGCGGAACGCCGCATGTTTGCGATGATCGACACCAGCGAGGCCGATTGCACCGAAGCGTGCTCTCCGAACATCGTTCTCGTTCGCTTCCCCGCGAACAACAAGGAATTGAAACTCCCCGAGCGCGGTCGCGAGATCGTCGTGAGCGGCCGGTTGGACGAAGTGAGGACACCGGTCGGGCTGGAGGCCGCGGAGATCGTTGATTCGCCGGATGTCGTAAAGGCGCGGAAGGCGCTCGCTCAATCCGAGTAGAGTGTCCCCCGTCAGCATGAACCGTTTGGCAAGCACAGGAGAGACGGCGGGCGCGCGAGGCGGCAGGGCGTCGGGCAGGAGGCTCTCGGGTAGCGCGGGCGGACGAAACAGCTTCCAAGTTCGCATTGCGACGGGCGGCCATTCGCTCCCAAAACGGAATCATGAAAACCTCGGTCTGGTTGTCGGGGCCGGTGCTGATGGCGGTCCTTTTGATCGGTGCGGAATCCGCGGGCGTGCTTTTCCGCAACCGAAGCGCGAAATTCGTGCGGCGGAAAACTCATTTCAACATTGCGGGTCACTTCGCACCTCCGACAACGTAGCTTTCAAAGATGGCGTCGCAACGGTCCACAGGGAAACGCAGGCACCGACGGCCAAACTTCACGTAAGGCAGAACTCCGTCGGCGCGCCATGTATCAATCTGGCGAGGCGAGACCGAATAACGTTTCGCGAGGGCGGTGCGGTTTACCAGTTTAACTTCGCTCAGTGCGTGCGCTTGGTTCTGAGCATTCGCGCGTAGTGGTTTGTTCATGCGCACAGTATAACACCACGCTTGAATAATCCGATTTTCCTAACGAAAAACTAACAATGACAAGAATAGCGTGAAGATAAATCACCGCCTCACGCCCGCTGCACAACAAAAAACAGGGCGATTTTTATTTCAAAAAAAGTATTGACACCTTGCGATCCGCATAAATGCGGGCTCAAACAGGAGCAAAACAGGGTCATAAAACCCAACAATGCGGTTTCCGGTTTTTTAAGTCGTTGACTATCAATGCCCGTTACCTGATCTTCAATATTGCGCAAGCTCAAGCGGTGACCTCGCGAATCAGTGTTTTTCGCGGTTTTTCGTCCGGCGCGATGAGCCAGAATTTCAATGCGTCCTGTTTTGTGACGACGGCGCGATAGTGGTTGAATAGCACGTCCGCCGTCTCATGCCCCATGGCCTCACGCAGCCGGTTCACGTCTGCATAAGCGGCAAGGTGGTAGGTGGCAAAAGTGTGCCTCAGCACGTCTTGCCGGTCGGAGAATCCGGCGGCGGAGCGGACGGCCTGCATTTTCCTCTGGAATCCCGAAGGACACACCGGCCCGGTGCGCTCGGCCTCGGGGATGGTCTTCAGCCACGAGACGAGGTTGTCCTCCATCGGGATAATGCGCGCGGATCTCGTCTTCGCATGCTTCCCGCTAATGCGGATTGTCCCGTGGTCGAAGGCAACGTCCGACCAATCCAACCGGGTGATTTCGGCGGGTCTCACGCCGGCGAAAAGTTGAATGGCCACGGCGGCGAGCGCGGGGGTTGCGTCGACGCGGTAGCTCTTAGAAATCTCCGTGTTTTTCGAGTGGTCCCGGCAAGCGGCGATGGCGGCCTTTGCTTCGTCGACGGTGAGAATCCCGATTTCCCGCACGGGTTGCTTCTTCATCGCGATGCGCTCGAAGGGGTTCGCGTAGGTGTAGCCCCTGCGGACGGCGAGCGTAAAGGCGGGCCTGATGTTGCGCACTGCATTGTTGAACCGGCGAGGGGTGGCAAAGCACGCATCCATGGCCTTTTCGATGGCGGCGGGTTCGAGGTCGGCCACGTTGCGCCTGCCGATCTTGGCAACCAGTTCGCCCCCCGTGCGGCCCATGTCGCGAAGGTAGAGATCACTCACGCCCTCCGCCGTCTTGATGGCAACATGCTCCTCCCACAGCTTCTCGAAGGTGACAGACCGCTCCCGCTTCCGCCTGCGCTCGGCGTAGTCCCTGACGGCGTCGAGGAGGGTGACTTCCGGCCATTCAGCAAGGAGGTCCATGGCCTTTGCCATTTCCTCGGCCTTGCCCGGGGTGAGATTGCGGGCGGATGCGCCATGCGCGCGGATCTCCGCCATGACCTTGATCCGGTGTAACTCCGCCTTCTTCTTGGTCGCGAAGGACGGACGGGCGCGCGCTCCGGTCTCGCTATACCGCGCGGGGATTGACACTTGCCAGCGGGTGCCCCGGCGGCGGATCGGAATGGTTACGGGTCTTGGCATGGACGGCATCCTGTGCCCTTATGTGCCCTTAAATCAAGCTAGGACACGCAAATATGTGCAAAACCTTGCAACTATAAGTCTGTAAACCACTGTTATTTAGGTATTTGAATATGTAAATCATAATCCTTTGGTCGCTGGTTCAAATCCAGCTGGGCCCACCACTCCCCCACGTTGCGGCGGCTCCCGTGGCACGGCGGAACCGGCCAACAAAAAAAACCGCCGGGACGGTGCCCGGCGGTTTTTCGAAAAAGGAATGTGGAGCGGAATCCCTCAGCGCCGACGGCGGCGCAGGAACACGACCAACCCGAAGGCCAACGCACCGAAGAGCGCCGCGTAGGTGGAGGGCTCGGGGATGGCGGTAATTTCTACATTTGAAAATCCTACATGGGCGTTGTTGCCACTGCCGTCACCTGTTCGGATATTAAAACCAAAAACAACCGTTTCGCCGTCGGCAATTCCACTCGCTGAAGAGTAACTGATCGATCTGTTTTGCGTCTGGTAGGGGTCAAGAAGGGAAATTGAAGTTGTATCTTCGGCTTGAGCAACATAATCCTCTCCTCCTGTGATTCCATTGCTTGTGAAACTTGGACCGGGATTCCAATTTATCCAGATTTCTGTCGCACGACCTCCGATCGAAGCCTGGATAAAATCAAAAGAAAGCTTGAACTCGTTTATCGTCCGACCCGTATCGTTGATGGCAGTAACATTTACAAATATACTCGCCGGCGAGCCCGCTGGTCTCTTATACACAAAACCGAAAACCGGATCACTTGCACTGTCCCGAAAAGCATATAAATTATTCGGAGTTAAACTAGGAGAATCGTCAAAATTAAAGTAACCACCCTCGCCCGGGGAATTGCTGAACGATACTGAATCCGGCAATGTATCAACCGTGCCCTCGAAATCACCGAAATCGAGAGTGACGGGTTGGTTCGTAGCACTTATCGACAGAATCTGCCCCGAGACAGACGAAACCGCGAAGGCGGCGGAAGCGATGAGGGCGGTCAGTTGGACGGCTTTCATGATCTATGGATGGATTATTTGGCTGTTGTTGTTGGAGATGGACAAAAATGACCCGGAGGGTGCTGGACTGTGGACAAAGCTTGGATCGTGCCGGGCGCGTAAAAACGCCGTGAATCACAAAACTAAAGGTCAGAAAAAGGGATTCTCCGGAACGGTCAACCCCTTGCGTGCAACGGTTTTGTGACATTGCGGGGGGCGGGGGCGAAGAAGCCTTTCTGTGGTTTCGTTAGGGCACTTTTTCCCAGTGATTTAGGCGCGTGGAAGGAACGCGCGGCGGCGGCCGGAAAAAAATGTGACGACGGGAGTGCATTGTCCGGTGAACAGGCACGGGTTCGGTGCAACACCCCGAAGTCCGGAATTCATACGCCGTCTCTCGACTTCGATAACGCCCGGGCGCTGTGTCCGGCGCCGCTTGACATCCTGATGAGGTTATGAATCACCATGATGCATGAGAACGACGATTTCCATTTCAGATGAACTGCTGGAGGAAGCGAAACGCATCTCGCACGAACGGAAAACGACCTTGGGCAATGTTATTGAAGACGCTTTGCGCGTCGCCCTCCGGTCCCGTGAGAAAGGCGTAGCCGAAGGTCCGCCCCGTCCGCTGGTCACGTTTCGCGGCAAGGGCGTGCGACCGGGCGTGAACGTGAACGACTCATCCGATCTGTTACGGGTAATGGAGGAATAATGCTTCTATTGGACGTCAATATTCTCGTCCAAGGGCACCGCGAGGACGCCGACCAACACGAAGCCATAAAGGAATGGCTCGAAACCGTGCTCGAATCGACCGCGGATTCGCGCGTTTTCCGGGATTGCGCTGGAGGCACCCGCTGGACAACTGAGCGGTCTTTTTTTTCGCCGGAGCGCTCCGGGTGGCGACGAATGAGCGAAGCCCGCCGGAACGCCGCGGCAGCCGTTGTATTGTCCGGCCTGGCCGGTCGGACTACGTCGGCGATGCACGGCATCACACGGGATGGCGGGTAAAGCTCAGAGCGGAGTTGCGCGCCGGGGCGGCTGAACGCGCGGCTTGCCATGACAGGCAGTGTGCGCAGGTTGGGACGGCATGTTCGGTCCCTTCGCGCTGCTCGATTTGTTTGTCCTCGGGGCTTATTTTGCGGTCATCGCATGGGTGGCATGGAGCAAGGGCCGCCGCGAGAACGACACGGAGGATTTTGTCGTGGGCGGGCGGCGGGTGCCGTGGGGGGCGGTGCTGCTTTCCATCGTGGCGACGGAGATCAGCGCGGTGACCTTTCTCGCTGTGACGGGGACGGGCTTCGAGGGCAACCTGACCTACCTGCAGTTCGGGATCGGGACGATCTTCGGGCGCGTCGTCGTGGCGGTGGTTTTCCTGCGCGCCTACTACTCCGGGCAGGTTCTTACGGTCTACCAATACCTCGCCCAGCGGTTCGGCAACCGCACGCGTTACACGGCAACGGCCGTCTTTCTCCTCAGCCGGCTCGTGGCCGCCTCCATCCGGCTTTCCCTCGCAGCCATCGGGTTTCATGTGATCCTCGATATTCCGGTCATCTGGACGCTCTCGGCCTTCACGCTCTTTGCCATCGCCTACACCTTCTGGGGCGGGATCAAGGCGGTCATCTGGACGGACGTGGTGCAGGCGGTCGTCTTTATCGGCGGGGGGCTCGCGGCCACGGGGTTCCTCATGCACGACCTCGGTTGGACGGCGATCTGGAGCGCGGCACAGGCGGAGAACAAGCTGGAGATGATCCGCCTCACGCCGGGCGAGGCGCCGGGGGGCGGCTGGCTCTCGTGGCTCAATGACCCCAGCCTCTTCTTTCTCGCCTTCGTCAACGGCATGGTGATGATCATCGCCTCGCTCGGCACGGACCAGGACCTGAGCCAGCGCATGCTCACCTGCCGGCGTGTCGGCGAGGCGCAGCGAAGTGTGATTCTCAGCGGTATTGTGGGCATTCCCGTGGCGGCGCTTTTCCTCTTCCTCGGCATCGCCATCTTCGCCTACGCGGAGGCGCGGCCGGAGTTTCTCGCGGCGCTCGCGCAGAACGGTGAAGTGCCCAGCAGCCAGGTGTTCGCGGCCTTCATCCGCGACGTCCTTCCGGCGGGACTCAAGGGGCTTCTCGTGGCGGGGATTTTCGCCTCCGCGATGTCAAGTATCGACTCCGCCATGAGCGCCCTCGCCTCTTCCGCCATGGTCGATCTCTACCGCCCGCTCGTGCGCCGCAAGCTCAGCGAGGCGCATTACCTCATGGTGACGCGCATCGGCGTCGTCTTCTTCGGGCTCATCCTCCTCGCCCTCGCGTGGAGCGTGCGCGACACAGGGAATTTTTTGTGGCTCGCCCTGCAGGTGGCCGGCATCCCGGCGGGCGCGCTGCTCGGTATCTTTCTCCTCGGGCTCCTCACGCGGCGCGGTACGGACACGGGGAACGTCGTCGCCATGGTGACGGGCCTTGCCGTAACGACGCTTCTCTTCATTGCCATCCGGTTCGGTTGGATCGGTATCGCCTGGCCGTGGATCGTCATCCTCGGGACGGCCCTGACCTTCGGCATCGGCGCGGTTGCGCCGGGACAGAACGGGGACGGAGAGGGAACCCGCGTAACGGAGCGGGAGCCGCGCGCAACGCCATCGGTGTAGGCCGGCATTCGTGCAAAATCCGTTCGCAATGAAAGCAGGGTGCATCATCTTCCTTTTATGCCGACAAACTCAGCCCGACTCACCGTCCGCCTACCCAAACCCGTAAGCCCGCAATGACTCCCCTTTCGCAACTTCCTCTTTTCCCCGCCCCTGCGGAATGCACCGACGGCCCGTCCGTGCCGCGTTCGGAAGGGCCGCTGACCCTTCGCCTGAGGGGGGCGGAAAACGGTGCCGGACAGACGGAGGCGGCGGTCACCCGGCTCGCCCGCCGGTGTATCCCGGCCCGCCCGGCGGAGGACGGTGCCTTTCTCGACATCCGTATCGAGGAAGGAAATACACCGGTCGCCGCGCAGACCTACACGCTCCGCATTGCCGATGGCGGAACCACCCTCACGGCGGGCGGCGAAGCGGGCCTGCGCTACGGTCTCGACACGCTCGCCGCCGTCCTCGCCGCCGCGCCGGAGGACGGACCGCTCCCCGGCGGAACCATTGAGGACGCCCCCGCCGTGGCCGTGCGCGGGTGGATGCTCGACATTTCCCGTTGCCGCGTGCCAACGCGGGAAACGCTGGCGGCGCTCGTGGACGCGATGGAGGACCTGCGGCTCAACCAACTCCAGCTCTACACCGAACACACCTTCGCCTACCGGGGCCACGAGCGGGTGTGGGGCGACGCCTCGCCCCTCACGGTGGAAAACTGCGCCTGGCTCGACGCCCTCTGCGCGGAGCGGGGCATCGAACTCGTGCCCAACCAGAACTCTTTCGGGCACTTCGAACGCTGGCTGCGCTACCCGGAGTACAAGCACCTCGCGGAGTGCCCGGATGGATTTATTCACCCGGCCGGGCTGCGGTTCCCCTACGCGACAACGCTCTGCCCCGGCCCGGAGGCGCGCCGGTTTGTCGCTTCGCTCTACGACAAACTCCTCCCCTGCTTCCGATCGCCCCTCTTCAATATCGGTGGCGACGAGCCGTGGGAACTGGGCCAGGGCCGCTCCCGCGCACGTGCCGAGGCCGACGGCAAACTCGCCATTTACCTCGATTTTCTGCGGGGGCTCACGGAAGAGGCGGCGGAGCGCGGGCGCACACCGATGTTCTGGGCCGATGTCTTCCTCGAGGAAGGCGGCGCAACCCACGCGCTGCCGCCCGGCGCCGTTCCGCTGATCTGGGGCTACGAAGCAGACCACCCCTTCGACGAACAGGCGGGCAAACTGGCCCGGAGCGGGCGCGGCTTCTACCTTTGCCCCGGCACGGCGTGCTGGAACTCCGTCGGCGGGCGCATGCACACCGCGCGCGCCAACCTCGCCAACGCCGTCGCCAACGCACGTAAACATGGTGCGGCGGGCCTCCTCCTCACGACATGGGGCGACGGCGGACACCACCAGCCCTACGCCGCCACCCTCCCCGCCCTCGCCCACGGCGCCGGCCTCGCATGGAACCCGGAGACCGATCCGGCGGACGGCGGCGGACGCTTCCTGCAGCGACTGTTCCGGGGCGACGAAGCCGTACGCGCCGCCCATGCCCTTGTCGCGCTCGGGGAGATCGCGGGCGGCTTCCGGCACCAATTATCCAACGGCAGTCCGCTCGACAAGGTGCTCTTTGCCAATGCCGGGGACCTGCCGCGTCACGTCGATCCGCTCGATCCCGGGGAACTGGAAAATGCCGCCGCGAAGCTGCGCGATATCGAAACCGCTCTCACCGGCGCCACACCTCGTCGGCTGGGCCACGGCGCTGATGTCGCCGCAGCCCTCCTCGCCTTCGCCGTCGACCGAGCACGCGCATGGAAAACGGGGCGCGCCAACCTCGAAGCCCCCGCCCTGAGCGCCCGCCTCAACCGCCTCATCGGACGCCACGAGGAAGCCTGGCTCCAAACCAGCCGAATCGGCGGCCTGCACGAAAGCAGCGCCCGGTTGCGCAAGGTGCTTGCCGCGCTGTGACCAGCCGGAGGCTGCCAAAGAGGGAGCGGTTGGGTCGTCACGAACAATGGCGCCGGAATTCTCGCGGGTTCCTAAGCTCAGGGGCGAAAACCGGTTCTAAAAAGCAAGACCGGCGGCCAAGGCCAAGTTGGCCGCTCCGCTTTGGTGGACTTCGGGTCATTAGAAGGGACTGTAAAAACGCACTCCGACGGCACTCACCCATCCGGGAAACACGGTGGAAGCGCCGGTCGGCACTCTGACAATGAAAATCGGTCGCGCGGGTTTGCAAAACCGCGGAAAACGGGCCACTTCTCCGCCATGTCTGAAACACTGTCCCGTTTCGCCGCCCGCTGTTTCATTTCTGACCCTCGGCACGCCGCTTGCATGTTCGCCGTTGCCCTGTTTGCCGTCGCGACGGCGGACGCCTGCACGCGCGCGGTCTATCTCGGCCCCGAAGACCGCATCCTCACGGGGCGAAGCATGGACTGGAAGCTCCCCATGGTGAGCAACCTGTGGGTTTTTCCGCGCGGTATGGAACGCACGGGACTCGCCGGGCCGCGCTCGGTTGAATGGACCTCGCGCTACGGAAGTTTGATCGTCACCGGCTACGATATATCCACCACCGACGGAATGAACGAGGCGGGGTTGGTCGTCAATCTGCTCTGGGAAGTCAACGCGACCTACCCGGAAGATGACGGCGAAACGCCGCGGATTTCGGTGGCGGTGTTTCCGCAGTATTTCCTCGACCGCCACGCCACCGTGGCCGAAGCCGTGGCCGACCTGAGGGCAAATCCGGTCCATGCCGCTACCGGACCCCTGCCGATCGATCCCAACCGCGTGGCCGCCGTCCATCTCTCTCTCTCCGACGCCACCGGCGACAGCGCCGTAATCGAGTTCATCGACGGCGAGACAGTCATCCACCATAGCCGGAAATACCAGGTAATGACCAACGAGCCGACCTACGACCGGCAACTGGCCGTCCTTGAATATTGGAAGGGCGTCAACGCGCGCGAATTTCTTCCCGGCACAGTGCGCGCCTCCGACCGCTTCGTGCGGGCACACTTTTACATCAACGCAGTGGTGCAAAGCGACGATCCGCGCATCGCCGCCGCTTCCGTCTTCAGTGTCATCCGCCAGACTTCGGTGCCATGGGGAATCAGCGTGGACAACGCACCCAATCTCTCGACGACGCGTTGGCGGGTCGTGGCCGACCACAAAGAACGGCGCTACTACGTAGAATCGGTTATCGCGCCGAGCGTTTTCTGGGTGGACTTCGACCAAATCGATTTCAGCAAAGGCACCGATGTCCGCAAACTGGATCTCGGCGTTGACATGGAGCGGGTGCTCGCAGGCGAGGTATCAGCGCACTTCGTGGCTGCTGAACCGTTCGCCTTTGAGGCGGCGGAATAAACGTGCCTGACAATGGGCAGTCGCCCGGCTTCACCGCTTTGTCCCGCGATCCTCGGGAACAGTGGAACGGCATGCGTCGACCACCCGCCCTTCAACCGTAAATATATATTCCAGATATTTAAATTATTGACAGCAATTCTCATCTCATAAATATATATTGTTGACAGGATTATCTGACCCGGAGAAAAATTATTTTACGGCGGGCGTGGAAAATCCATGCCGCTGTGGGCTCATTGCTTGACAGGGGGCGGCGAACACCGTGTTTTCTTCCGTTTTCGTCGATCAGAAACCGGTACTTTAGAGGAGAAAGAACTATGCAACCGACCTTCCGTCCATCCAACCTCCGTCGCGCCCGCCGCCTCGGATTCCGTGCCAAGATGCGCTCCAAGAGCGGCGTCAAAGTGATCCGTGCGCGCCGTGCCCGCGGCCGCCGTCGTCTCACCACGGTAAAGTAGAAAGGCGACGCCCGTCATGGGCCTGCCCCGTCCGCAGCGGCTGCGCCATACGCGCGAAATCGAAGCCGTGCGGACCCACGGAAACGCCCGCGAAGCGGGCTTTTTTCGTGTACAGCTCTGGACGAAGGCAGCGGACCGGGAGGCGAATCCGCCTATCCCTCTCCGCCGACTTGCCGTGATCGCCTCGCGCCGCGCGGGCGGGGCGGTGGCCCGCAACCGCTGCAAGCGCCTGCTGCGCGCGGCCTTCCGCCTGCGGCAGGAGGACTTTCCGCCGGTGTGCGACGTGGTCCTGATCGCCCGGCGCAAGCTCGCCGACGCCAACATCGGCGAAGTTGGCGACGCCCTCGCGCAAGTGATCGAACGCCTACGCCGGAGCGAACGTCCCAAACCGCAATGAAGGGCAAACAACCCATCATAGACGCCCGCACCGGTCGGGCAAGCACCGGCCCGTCGGACCCGTTGGTCGATGTGCGGCAAAATCGCGGAACTCCAACGGAAGCCGCACCGACGAACCGCCTCATTCTCCACCCCGTACTCCGTGCCGTCCGGTGCGCCGCGGCACGCGCACCGCGGTTCGCCGCCATTTTTCTCGTGCGGGTCTACCAGTATACAGTCTCCCCTGCCCTGCACTGGATCAGCCCCGGCGGCGGTTGCCGTTTCCACCCTACCTGCTCGGAGTATTCGGTCGGCGCGTTCCGCGCGCACGGCTTCGTGCGCGGGTGCTGGCTGACGCTCCGCCGCATCCTGCGGTGCCACCCGTGGGGCGGCGCGGGATACGATCCGGTGCCGCCCGCCGGGCCGCCCCCCGAAAAAAGCCGCCCGCCGGTGCATCATCCCCCTTGCGGTCGCTGCTGAATTCCCTTTCGGTCATCCCTTTTTGACCGGAATCCTTTCCCTACATGGACAAGAAAAGCATTCTCATCGGTATTTTCCTCCTCGTCACCGCCTTCGGGATGATGATGTGGAACGCAGCGCGCGAGCAGGAGGCCCGCGCCGAACGCCTCCGCCAAGCCCAGCAGGAAGAGCGCGAACGCGCCGCCCGCGAACCCGATGCCGAGATTGCGTCGGGAGAGCCGCGCGCCGTCCGCCCCGATCCGGTGGACCCGGCGGAAGCCTTTTTCCGTCGCACGGAGGAAACGCAGGAGGCCATCGAGGACCCCGATACCCTCCCCCTCCTTGATGCTCCGGCGGAGGAGGAACCGCGCGAAGAACGCCTCCAGATCCTCGAGAACGATTTCATGCGCGTGCATTTCAACCGGCGGGGCGGCGCCGTCGAATTCGTCGAGCTGAAGAACTACGACGAGGACATCGACGACCCCACGCCCTTTATCCTCAACCGCGACGCGCCGCAGCCAGCCCTCGCCATCGGGCGCGAGACGCGCGCCGGGTTCGAGCCCTTCGCCCCCCGCTACTCCGTGGCCGAGAAGAGTGACAGCCATATCGTCTTCACGGCGGAACTGCCCAACGGCATCGTTGTCGAGCGGCGCTACGAGATCTCCTTCGACGATCAGGACGCGAAGCCCTACACGATCCGCTACGCCACCCGTTTCATCAACGATACGGACACCGCCTTCACCCTCGACCGGTTGAATCTCGTTGTGGGCACGGCCGTCCCTACCGAAGCCGACCCGTGGGGTTTCAATCTCAACGCCAGTCTTTCCGACGGGGGCAAATACCGCGCCATCCCCGCGAGCCGGTTCCGCGACGGCGGCTTCCTCTTTTTCACCTCCTCCGCGCGGGAGCAGGTGGAGCGCGAGGGACGCGTCGTGTGGGCGGCGGTGAAAAACCAGTTTTTCACAACCCTCGTCACGCCCGACGAACCGGGCGAAAGCATCGTTGCCCGCGGCGTCGAATACGCGCCGTTCTCCCGCAGACCGAATGAGCCCTCGACGGGCGTGACCGCTTCGATCCGGTTCCAAATACCCACCATTGATCCGGGGTCGACCCGCGAACTCGCCGGTGACTTCTATGCCGGGCCGAAGACCTTCAATCGCCTTTCCCGCATGGACCAGGGACAGGAGGATGTGATGCAGCTGGGCTGGTTCCTCGGACTCTACCTGAGCATCATCGCATTTATCGCCAAGATCCTCCTCACCGTCATGAACGGTATCTACGGTGTCCTAGGCAACTGGGGCTTCGCCATTATCTTCACGACGATCATCATCCGCTTCCTCATGTGGCCGCTCACGGCCAAGGCGGCGAAGACCTCCAAACGCATGCAAAAGCTGCAGGAGCCAATGAAGGAATTGCGCGAGAAGTACAAGGACGACCAGCGCAAGCTCAACGAAGAGATGATGAAGATGTGGAAGAAGCATAAGATCAACCCGCTCGCGGGCTGCCTTCCGGTGCTTGTGCAGATGCCGATCTTCATCTCGTTCTTCAACCTCATCCGCGGTTCCGCCGACCTTCGCTTCGCCGAGTTTCTCTTCGTGAACGACCTCTCCATGCCGGACCGCCTCATTACATTCGGCGACGCCAGCCTGCCGCTCATCGGCAATTCGCTCAACGTCCTGCCCTTCATCTGGCTCGTGACGATGTGGTACCAGATGAAGCTCATGCCGCAGCCCTCGGTGGACAACGCGCAGATGAAGATCTTCAAGTTCATGCCCTTTGTCTTCTTCCCCTTCACCTACATCTTCTCCAGCGGGCTCGTGGTCTATTGGACGACCTCCAACTGCTTCTCCATCTTCCAGCAGATCATGACCAACCGGAAGCGCGACGAGGAGGACGTCGCCATCGAGGAAGAAATCAAAGAAAAGCAGGAAAAGAAGTCCGTGCCCTCCGGCCCGCTCCTCAAAAAGAAGAAAAAGAAGAAGCCCGGGAACGACCCGCGTAACCGCATGCGGTGAGTACTGAACGCTGTCGGTGAACCACTTCTGCGCCCTCTGCGATCCGTTCGACGAGTTCGCCGAATCGCGCATCGAAGTCACGGTCCATCGCTTCGAGAGCGACCGGCTCTTAGACGGCGATGGCAGAGATGTTTCCGGAGCGCGCGGCCGCGCCGAGCGAGTGCATGCCCCCGCCCGACAGCCCGGCAACGCCGCACGGTCGTGTTATCCGGTTTTTCGAGCGACCTTGCAGGCCGGCAGGGCAGAACTGAGGGGACTTCGAAGCGCTTTGCCTTGAGGGGCGCGGGACCAAAGGATTATTCCGCGGTGGTCGGATCGATAAGCGTCTTTACCCGGGATATCCGGTTGGCCGGAAAACCGGCTTCTTCAGCGTGCTGTTTGATTCTATCCTCGTCGGAAGCGATATAGACGCAGTAGATCTTGTCGTCGGTCACGTAGCTATGCAGCCATTGGATTTCCGGCCCCAGTTTTTTGAGGACGCCGCAGGAATTCTTCGACGCATTCTGGAGATCGTCGGATGACATCTTCCCCGCATCGGGAATCTCTCTTTCGATGACATATTTTGGCATTTTATTTACCGCCTTTCTATTTTTAGTGTTTCAACTTCTTTAGTTTTTCTTGTTCGGGCGCTTTTCCTTTGCGCCATCCCTCAGTCGGCCGCCGCCAGTTCAGCGTGTGCCCTCTCGACCCCGGCAAGGGCATTGCGGCGGTTGGGGGTCCTTTCAAGGGATGCCTCGAACGCCGCCCGAGCATCCTCCGCACGTCCCTCCTTGAGCAGCAGTTCCGCATAGAGTTCGCGGACAGGCAGCACCTCGCCCGGCGTGGTCGGATGCTTGTCCATGGAGTCTTCGAGGTCGGCCGCTTCACGCATGAGCGCAAGGGCATCAACGGTCTCGCCGCGCTCATAGAGAATCCATGCCTCGACGGCTTTGCCGAGAGCCTCGGTCATGTAGGCCCAGTAGGCGTCGTCAGCCTCGCGCAGGGTCTGTACCCGCTTCATGATGCGCTCGCGCTCGACTTCGGCCTTGCTGAGGTCGCCGCTCCGGGCGGCACCGAGGCCGCGGGCATAATAAAACAGGGCTTCCCCCGGTGGAAACTCGTCCCATGCAATCACGTCGGGCATTCCCGGATCGAGTTCGGCCGCACCGTCCCAATCACCCTGTTCAAGATAGTAGCGGGCCTGCGCGGCGGCCGTGTTGTAGGCGGCGAAGGCGGCGTCCCACAGCTCCTCGACCTCCTGCACTTTTCGCAGCGTTTTCCGCGCCTTGTCCGTCTCGCCCATTTGGAGGTAGGCATACATCATGTAATCGAGCGCGTGGACATAATGGGCGGTGGCATGGAAGTCCTCGTCCATTTCACGGAGCGCGGCCTCCGCCGAGCGCTCATTCCACTCAGCCGTCTCCTTCCAGTAGCCGAGGCGGACGAAGATATGGCTCGGCATGTGCAAAGCGTGAACGGTGTCGGGGGCGAGTTTATCGTACTCGCGCGCGGTTTCCAGTGCCCTTTCGGCCAGTTCCGGGCTGTCGTATGCGTGGATGAGGTAATGGAAGAGGCCGGGATGCTCCGGGTGATCCTCAAGGTAGGCCTCGAGGATGGCGCCCGCCCGCTTTTCGCGGGTGAAGTCGCGATCCTTGTGCGGAGAGAATTGCGTCATCGCATAACAGACCTCGGCCAAGGCATACAACGCCGCGGCGTCGACGTCATCCGGGTAGGCTTCGTGGATCTTCAGCTGGGCCTCCATCCATGCCCTCACGCGAGCTTCGTGGTCCCGCGCGCGGCTTCGCCGGGGCGGTTCAGGATCGGTGAAAAACGCCTCCACGGCGGCGATGTAGGCTTCTTCGTGCTCCGTCGGTACCCCGAGTTCACGCGCTTTGGCCACGGCGGCTTTCCCGCGCTCAAGGCCGTCTTCACTTGTCGGATGCCAGAGGGGCTGGAAACTCGTCATGGCAATGCCCCAGTGCGCCATGGCGCAGTCCGGATCGGCCTCGGCGGCAGCCTCGAAATGCGGACGCGCCTGCTCGTACATCATGTGGTGCAGGTGGCCGAGCCCCGTCTGGATCGCCTTCTGCGCGGTTTCGTTGCACGATACCTCGAACTCCACCACGCCGTGTTCGTGCCGGCGCGCGGCATGGGCGTCGGGATGGCAGAAGCAGGAGGCCACCGGCTCCACATCCGCGCGTTTCCACGCCGCCGCCAGTTTCGGTGCGATCTCCGCCGCCTCACCGGACTGGCCCTGTGCGCCGAGCGATTGCTGCAAGCCAAGCAGCGCCCATCCGTTCTTCGGGTTGCGACGGAGGTCCCGGCGGTAGACGGCTTCGGCTTCCTCCGCTTTGCCCTCGGCAAGAAGGAGCGCGCCGAGAGCATGCCGCACTGGATGCATCCACGCCGGCGGTTCGGCGTAGCGGAGGGCGTCCTCGCGTTCCGCCCCCTCCCGCAGTGCGGCGAAAGCATCTTCCGGGCGTCCGTCGTGGTAGGCCAGTTCACCCGCCGCCATCAGCATGGCGATTTCCACCACTTCGCGGGCGTTGTTGAAACTGATCTCCCAGTAGTCCGGAATCTTCTCCGCTTCCCGTTCGAGTTTGCGCAGTTCGTCGCCCGCCGCGGAAAGTCGCCCGAGGTTGGCCAGCGCAAGGGTGCGCGCGTAGTGCCAATGCGCCCGGCTGACATGGCGGAACGCCTCCGGTTCGGGCTCATTGAGAATCTTCTCCCACTCCCCGAAGCGCACAAGGACATGGTAAGTGACCGGCATGAAGCCGTCGGCGACAAACGCCATGTCGCGCAGCAACGGCGCCGGCATGTCGCGTTCGACGCCGCGCGCCGCTTCGAGCGCCTTTTCGTATCGGCCTTCCATCATCGCCGACCATGCGA
This sequence comes from Opitutales bacterium, assembly GCA_020831525.1. Classification (GTDB taxonomy): domain Bacteria; phylum Verrucomicrobiota; class Verrucomicrobiia; order Opitutales; family Oceanipulchritudinaceae; genus SLLG01. The sequence goes on along the minus strand of JAFIGH010000015.1, from coordinate 32,032 downwards.
GAAAGTGCCTATTGTGCAGGTGGTAGATAATGTAGAAGCCCGGTTCCGGGGCCGCCTCGAAGTAGGCCCGGTCGACCTCAATCGCGTCTTCATTGGCGTCGGAGGCTTTGGCCCACTCACCGAGACGCGCGTAGATGTGCGCGGGCATGTGGACGAGGTGTCCCGACCCGGGCACGAGATCCGGCAAGCGCTTCGCCGCCGCCAGCGCCCGCTCCGGCTCCGGAGACGCCTCCACGGCATGGATGTAAAGATGGTTGGCGCCGGGATGCCGTTCGTCGAGCGCCAGCACCTGCTCCAGCGTTTCCACGATTTCCGCCGCCCGGCCCTTCGGCTCGCCGCCGGGTGTCCACAGATCCCACGGCTGGAGGTTCATGAGCGACTCGGCGTAGAGCGCGCCGACATCGGGATCCTGCGGAAACTGCTCCCATACACGCTCCATGGCGTCGGCAAAGGCGCGGTCGAGGCCGCTGCGGTCGTCCGGCGCGGGTGTCTCGTAACGCGCCGCGAGGGCCGCGATCAAGGCCCGCTCCACCGGCGAAGCACCGTCGGCGAGGGACGGAATCCGGCTTCAGCTGACCGGATCGGCGAAGGAAGCGTCGAGTACCGACTGACGGGCAGTTCACCCGTGCTGTTCGAAGACATCGGCACACTCGATCCCGGAGCACCGCTCGAAACTGTGGGAGAATACGGTGTCGGCGAGGCACGCTTTCTTCGCTTCACCATTCCGGAAGGACTGGCCTCGCTGCGGGTTTCCGTGGACGAGGCGTCCGCCTACACAATGCTCCGCGCCCGCTACGGCGCGACGCCGCCGATGTTTGCGCAGCAGGTGTATGATTTCACGGGCACCGTCCCGACCGATTTCGCCATGTGGTCCCCGTATGATGCCGAATTTGAAGGCAGACAGGGCTTCTCTATACAAAATCCGGAGGCCGGAGAGATGACCTTGGCCATCGGGCACAGCGCACCCGGCGTAAACAGTCCCACCGCACCCGAAGGGAGTCCCTTCCGCATCGTCGCGGAAGCGCAAAGCCCGGAGGACCTGGACGCCGGCAGCGGAACACACGTGATCGCCTCGCTCGATTCCGATGAGTGGCGATTGTTCCGTATCGAAATTCCGGCGACCCGAAACGGTCATCCTGTCCTCGGATGGGAACTTCAGATTCTCGGGCACAACGTGGACTCTTCCAGTCCGCGCTCGACCTGGCTTCCGTGGATCGTTGTGCGACGCGACGCTCCGCCTGGATCCCCGGGAGAAGTCCCCGCCGTCGCCGATCCGGAATACTTTGCCAGCGGCGATCAATTGCATGCGTCCCAATCGTATTATGGAATGAGATTGGCTATGGGCAAACCTCTGGTGCCCGGCACCTATTATGTGGGTATCCACAACCGTCCAAGCCATCCCCTGTTCACCGACGTCATCTGGTCTACACAACTTATCGGGTATCCGGATTCGGAAGTGTCGCGCAAGGTTCACTCGCTCGATTTCGGCGGAGGGGTTGCAACGGGAAGCCTCGCGGATGGCGAGTTGGCGTATTTCGCGGTGGATATTCCCGCGGGCACGCCTTCGTGGCACGGCCGTCTCGAATTGCCGGAGGGTCCGCGCGCCTCCCTGAGGCTGAGGCACGGAAGTTTGCCGACACTGCCGGGGAACCTGGCCGTTGATTTGCCGGGTGGATTCCCCGGGCAGCTTCACTTCGACAAGCGGGACGGCGGGCAACGCTTCGTTCTCTTCCCCGAGTCGGGTCAGGAGGCCCTGCCGCCCGGTCGCTACTATATCGAGGTGGGTCGCCAATGGTTTTGGCAGGAAATCTTCGGCAACGATGAAACCAACAACGGTTCTTTGGATTTCACGCTTCACAGCGAGGGCCCCGCAACCGTGACCCTCCTTGGAAACCTCGGCGACGATCCCACGCTCCGGACTATCGGCTCATACCCCGAAGGAGGGCACAACCACTATCAGTTCGAGGTGCCTCCCGGGCTCGCCTCCGTCCGCGTGCGTCTCACCGACCGCACAGGCAATCCTTCCGCGGCAGTACGGACAGACAACGCGATTCCCCGTGTAACCACTTCGAGTTATGGGATCTGGTCGGGCAGCGGAGGCCTGACGTCATCGAGCGGGGATATCCGCATCACCGACCCCGACCCCGGCATCTACTCGATAACCATCGGCGACAGAGCCCAACAGCACAACATTCAGCCGGGTGGATACACACTCTCCGTATTCGGAAGTCCGTGGAACACCCTTCCCATAGACAAGAATGGCGATGGTTTGCACATGTCGCTTGAAGAAGGGCTAACGGGCTACGCCACCATGGTGGTTCCGGACTCCGTGGACGGCGAACCGCTTCTGGGCTGGATGGTCCGCGTTGAACCCGGCAGCGGTTCCGCGACGTTTACCCTCAAGGATTCCGCACGGCATTCCGGCAGCTTTTTTTCTTATCCGAAGAACTCCATCGTCGTCGGTCCGCCGCACCTCGAAAGCGGTTCGGAATGGCATCTGCGCGTCACTGCGGTCGAAAGCGGTGACTTCAGGGTCGTGGCTGACGCTATCACGGAGTCGTCGCTGCGACGAGAGCCATGGGCCATGCCCGACGCTCTCGAAGGCGATCCAGTTTTCGGCGATACAGCGGACGCTCCCGGTGCCGATCCAATTGACGGCGGCATGGATCTTCCCCTTGGCGCGGAGCACTTCTACGCCGTCGATGTACCGGAAGCAAACGGCGGGCTTCTCGCCGCCCGCCTCGACGTATTCGAAGGCTCGGCAAGGCTTTACGGCCGCCACGAAGCCATACCCTCCTACGATTTCACAAGGCAACATTTCGCTCCGCCCGCCACTGAAGACATGGTCCTCTCCCGGTCGGACAGCACCCAACGGGCGTATTGGGTGCCCCATGACCAGCGGCGCGACGATACTCTGCCTGAATTCTGGAATCCACTTGACCGCGAACCCGCTGAACTCGCGCCCGGCCGGTGGTATTTCCGCGTGCGCTCCGGAGACGATAGCCCAGCCCGCTATCGGTTGCGTTTCTCTCATTTGGCCGAACCGCTTCTCACCTCATGGGGCGCGACCGGAGGATCCATTGCCGACGCTTCGATTGAGCGCGGAGAATGGCAGTATTTCTCGTTTGCGGTACCCGACGATCCTTCCCTCATTCCTGCCGAGTGGCATCTCAGTGTATCCATGAGCGAAGACATCACCGTTCATATTCGAGACACCGTGCCTCCTGGAGATTCCGGCAACAATCCCATCGAGCGCACCTTGCCAAACTCGTGGATCCGGGATTGGTCACGGGACGGACTGGACCCGGGAGGGCATGGATTCTTCCAAAGTCCGGGGCAGCATACGATCAAGGGCATTCATCTTCGTCCGGGCCGTACCTATTTCGTCGGTGTCCGGGCCCGCTTGGACGGCACCTTTTCGCTCTCTATGACACCTTCTGCGGAGACCCTCGGCGACCGCTACGGTGTCATCGAAGAACTATCCGCCGAGGGCGGCAGCGCATCAGTTTCCCTTCCTCCGAATGATCAGAGAGTCTGGCGGGTCCGCATGCCCGAAGACGCGCACCGGTGGCGCCATGAATCAAGACATGATGCCGCCGTTTTGTTCTCCGTCCGGGAGGATTTCCCTGCAATTGAGGCACACGATCCACACGATTGGGCGAGCGGGGGTGAAGCCGACTCGGGTTGGACAACCTACTTTGAAGAGCTTCGTGAACGCGAGTACTATATTGTCGCCAAAAACACCGGTGAACAACCGCACGATCTCGAGCTCTCTGTCGACTGGCGCTATCGGCTCGTTGTTGATTACGACGCGGCCCGGGGCTCGGTTGCAAAATCGCCGGACCGAACCGCCTTTCACCCGGAGGAATTCCTTGTTCTCGAAGCAGTCCCCGAGCCCGGATTTGAGTTCATCAGGTGGGAAGGCGACAAATGGAGCAGAAGCAACCCCCTCGCTTTCACAATCGACGACGACACATACGTCGATGCTGTCTTCTGGCCCGCGTTCGACTCCGCGTCGCTCAGCCCTTCCGGGTTGCATTTTCAACGCGGCGGCGCGGCGAAATGGGACGTGCAAACAGAGGTGGTGCGCACAGGCCGCTCCACGGCGACTGCTGTGGATACAGCAGGCGCGGGTACGGCGAGTTGGCTCGAGACCGATATACATGGAAAGGGAATGTTGGTCTTTTGGCGCAAAACCCAACTGCCGGACAACGCGGTCCTCGTCGTTTTTGTCAATGATGTCGGCATGCGGGTGTTTTCAGGGAAATCGGAGTGGCAACCCGAATCGATTCTTCTCGAAGAAGACGCCAACCTGATTACGTGGCTTCTCTTCGCAGACGACGGGGATGCCGGGGCCGCGTATATTGACGAAGTCGTATTCACTCCTGCCGCAGAGACTCATTCTACCTATGAATCATGGTATGCGCGGTCCATGTTGCCCGTCGGCCTCCGCGCGCCGGAAGACATCGCGGAGACCGGCCTCCCGGGAAACCTGCTTGCCTACGCCATGGGCATCAACCCTGTCCATGCTGGAAGCGCATGGAGTCCTTCCGTCGACGTTCCTGAACCGGGAGTCATCCGGCTTACGTATTCCCGGAATACAGCCGCAACCGACGCATCTTTGACAATCTGGCAATCAGCCGACCTCAACGATTGGAATCCGGTGTCACCCGTCGCCGAGCACACCTCCCCGAGCGGACCCAACACCGAAAAGGTGCAAGCCGATTTTCAAAAAACCGGGACTGAAACCAATTTCTTTCGGGTCGAAGCCAAATTCGATGAAGACTGATCCGACCGGACCCATTGAATGACCCAACTCCGACCGGTGTTTGTATCCCCCGGCCCTACGGCCAGCCGCGGAGTTTGACGGCTTCGGCGACGCGGGAGACGGCAGCGGGAGTTGCGGTCTGGCGCATGTGGACCTTTTGCTTGTCGTGGACGGCGCCACAGGCGCGCGGCATGCCGTAGTCGAGCTTCGCGTGCGTTTTTCCGATAGACCAATGGTCGTTGGCGCGGTTCTACACCTGTTCGAAGTAGCGCACGGTGAATGCCGTCGTCAGGACAAAAATTCGGACAGCTGCGAAAATTTCTGTCGCGACAAAAGAAAATACATCTGTGAATCTTATTCTCCGCCATGGAAAGGACCGGGGTCGGCTGCAGAGACGTTCGGCGGAGCCCGCCTGTGCCGTTTTTCCGTTGCGCCGGTGACGTGGATGTACCACGTTTGCATTTTGATAGCTCATACCGAACACCAAACGGAGGCAACAATTTGGACATTAAAGACATCAAGCAGATCGTCGATCTGATGAAACGCTCTGATCTCACTGAGTTTGAGATCGAGGAAGAGGGGCTGAAGCTCCGTATTTGCCGCAGTGGCGGTGTCGTCGTGGAAAACCGCGCGCCGTCACCGGTCGCGGCCGCAGTGCCACCCGCGGCGGTGGAGTCGGCGACCACGGCAGCACCGGCCGAGGCATCCGGCAAAGTTATCAAGTCGCCCATGGTGGGAACCTTTTACTCCGCGCCCTCCCCGGACAGCCCGCCGTTTGTGAAATCGGGTGACGAGGTTACGGAGGACAGCACGGTGTGTATCATCGAGGCCATGAAGGTGATGAACGAGATCAAGGCGGAGATCTCCGGCAAGATCGCCGAGGTCCTCGTGAAAAACGGAGAGAGCGTAGAGTTCGGCCAGCCGCTTTTCCGCGTCAAGGCCTGAACGCCGCCGCCACGAAGTCCTGAAACGCGAGACCACGGCACCGCCCGTCCCCATGCTAAAAAAAATCCTCATCGCCAACCGCGGCGAAATCGCCCTGCGCATCATCCGCGCCTGCCGTGAACTCGGCATCGAGACCGTCGCCGTGTATTCGGAGGCGGACGAACAGTCCCTCCACGTCCAATTGGCCGACGGTGCCATCTGCATCGGCCCCGCGCCGGCGTCGGAGAGCTACTTGCGGGCCGAGCGCATTATCGCGGCGGCAGAGATCGCCGACGTCGACGGGATTCATCCGGGTTACGGATTTCTCGCCGAGGATCCAGACTTCGCGGAGCAGTGCGAGGAATGCCGCATCAAATTCATCGGGCCGAAGTCCGGCAGCATCCGTATGATGGGCGACAAGGCGGTCGCGCGGGAGACGGTGCGGGCGGTCGGTGTGCCGACGGTGCCGGGAAGCCCGGGGGTTCTCGCGGATCCGAATGAAGCGATCAAGGTGGCCGAGTCCATCGGCTTTCCCGTGATCATCAAGGCGGTCGCCGGCGGAGGAGGCCGGGGCATGCGGCTCGCGCACAACTCCATGTCCTTCCACCGCGAGTTCGCGGCGGCGAGCAACGAGGCGGCGAAAGCCTTTGGCAACGGAGCGGTGTACGTCGAAAAATACATCGAGGAGCCGCGCCACATCGAGATCCAGGTGCTTTGCGACGAGCACGGAAACCGCATCCACCTCTGCGAACGTGACTGCTCGGTGCAGCGGCGTCACCAAAAAGTCATTGAGGAGGCGCCCTCCCCCTTCGTCACGCCCGAACTGCGCAAGGCCATGGGCGAGGCGGCGCTGAAGGCGGCGGCAGCCTGCGACTACTGGAACGCCGGCACCGTCGAGTTCCTCGTCGACAAAGACCGCAATTTCTACTTTATAGAGATGAACACCCGCGTGCAGGTGGAGCACCCCGTCACGGAGGAGATCACCGGCATCGACATCATCAAGGAGCAGCTGCGCATCGCGGCGGGCGAGCCGCTTGGAATCACGCAGGACGATGTGAAGATCCTGCGCCACGCCGTCGAAGTGCGGGTGTGCGCCGAGGATCCGGCGCGCAACTTCGCCCCCTGCCCCGGCGAGATTACTCTCTACTACCCGCCGGGCGGCCACGGCGTGCGCCTCGACAGCCATGTCTACGGCGGCTACATTGTGCCGCCCTACTACGACAGTATGATCGCCAAGGTGATCACCTTCGGGCGCACCCGCGAACTGGCGCTCGACCGCATGCACCGTGCCCTCAGCGAATACCTCATCCGGGGAATCAAGACCAACATTTCCTTCGCCCGCGCCATCGTGCGCGACCCCGTTTTTGCCGCCGGGGAGGCCACAACAAAGTTTGTTGAAGATTTTCTCGCACGCACGCCGCGGGATCTCCTCGCACGCACGAACGAAGAGCTGGACCAAAGCACGGAAAACACCTAAAACCATCCCATCATGCAAAATGACGATCCCATCGAGGGCCACGACAGCCCCGTCGACATTCAGGAAGCTTCCGACCTCGGAGCCATCCAGATCAACAACGAGGTCGTCGCCACCATTGTCTCCATCGCGGCAAAAGAAGTGCCGGGCGTTGTCTGCCTCGCGGGCGGCAGCTTCCGCAAAGACATCGCCGGACTCTTCGGCGGAAAGCGCGACGGCGGCGCGGGAGTGAGCATCACCGAGAACGAGGACAGCCGTTACGTGATCGGTGTGAAGGTCATCCTTCAGTTCGGCACCCAACTCGCCAAGGTCGCGCAGGACGTGCAGATCGCCGTGCGCGACCAAGTCGAGAACATGACGAACAAAGAGGTCGCCCGTGTCGACGTGATCGTCGACGGCGTGCGGCATCCAGAGTCGGAAGAGGACGACCTGATCACCGAATAAATCCTGGTCCGCCGCCATGGAAGACACCGTCCAGTCCGTCGAGTGCCTCGTTGCTCCGCCGGGTGTATTCTGGCTCGCGGGCATCGCTTTGCTGGCCCTCGTAGGGCTCGCGGCCGTCCTCCGCTACCGCGCGAACCGAGGCGGCATCGTTCCCTTCGAATCGGAAGAAGGCCGTATTGAGATCAGCCGCGGCACTGTGCGCAGCCTCATCGAAAAAACGGTCGAACAGATGGACGGTATTGAAGAGGCGCGCTGTCGATTGCAGCAGAAAGCAGAGCTTGCCGTCCACCTTTCCGTGACAGCGCGCGCGCCTGTCCGCCTCCAGGAACTGGACGCGGGAATCAAGCGGCGTGTCCGCAGTGCACTGAAGACCCAGATCGGTCTGGAGGCGATTGACTCCATCAACATCCGTGTCACGGACGTCCTTGGCGAGGTAGACTCCGGTCCGGACGACGCACCCGACGGCGACGATGCGGGCCCGCCGCGCACGGGCCGCCCGGACTGAGGCGACGGGGCGCACGACCCGATGGCGCTTGACGCACCGCCCGGGCGCGCGTGCTCTCGGAAGATGGCCGACCTCCGGCACACCCACCTCTACGGAATTCTCGATACCGGATACACACCGCGTGCCCGGTGGCAAGAGACAGCCCGCGCCCTCCTCGAAGGGGGTGTCGGCATCCTGCAAGTCCGCGCCAAAGGGGCCGCGGCGGCAGAAGTCGAAGCCCTCGCGCAAGAAGTGCTTCCACTCTGCGCGCAAGCCGGGGTGCCGCTGATCATCAATGACCAAGTGGATGTGGCCGCCCGCCTGCCGGGCGCGGGCGCGCACGTAGGCCAGGACGACATCGCGCCCGCCGAGGCACGGGCCGTCCTCGGACCCGGCCGGATTCTGGGTCTATCGACCCATTCGCCCGCGCAGATTGCCGGCGCCCTTGAAAACGCGCGCTACCTCGACTACTTCGCCGTCGGCCCCGTTTTCGCCACACCGACCAAGCCGACCTACGAACCGGTCGGTCTCGCCCTCGTCGCCCACGCCGCCTCGCTCTCGCCGCCCCTGCCCTTTTTCTGCATCGGCGGCATCAAACAGAACAACGCGGCGCAGGTTCTCGCCGCCGGGGCACGCCGCCTCGTCGTCGTTTCCGGTCTCCTCCTTGCGGACGACCCGGCGGCGGCCGCCCGCGCCTTCCGCCGCATCCTCGACGCACCCGGGAAAGTCGAGGATAGGTATTGATTTGTCGAATGGTTCCTCCCTTAATCGCGGAAACCTGTTCATAGGGCTGCAAATGACGATTGGCGAGCGACTGGAGGAAGCACGAAAGCGCAAGGGAGTATCGGTGCGGGAGGCGGCGGAAGCTACCAAGATCCGCGGCGATTATCTGCTTGCCCTTGAGGCGAACAAATTTGAGGAGGTCCAGCTTCCGGACATCTATGTGCGTGGATTCCTCAAAATCTACGCTCGCTTTCTTAAGGCCGATCCGGAGAAGCTGGTCATCGATTACGACGCCCGTATGGCGCGCCGCTCCAGCGGGGGCGATCCCCATTCAGGCTCCCGCGAATCGCTCGGGCGCATGGAGCTTCCGCACGACGAAGAAGCCGACAACGGGGAGGATGCCGCGGATAACCGGAAGGCTCCCGCGCAACCGGCCGGGCGCATCCACACGCCGCCCCCCGTTTCCGCGCCGGATGAACTGGAAACGGAGCGCCCGCCCCCGGCCGAGAGCGACAACGCACTCTATATCAAGATCGCCGTCATCGGCGTGAGTGTCGGGGTTGTTGCTCTCCTCCTCGTCCTCCTCATCAGCCTCATCCGCTCGCCCGACACTGTGCCGAACGACCGCCCCGCCGCGACCACTGAAGAGCCCGCGGACGCGACGGGACGCGACGTCGTCCTGCGCGCAACCGGCGATGTCACCGTCATTGTCGAGCAGGTGTCAGACCGCCGCCGCCTCTTCCAAGGATCGCTCAACGCGGGCGACGCCGTCTCGCTCGAGCGGGAGGGCCCGGTGTCGATCCGGTTCACGGACGGCGAGGCGCTTGTCATCGAGCGCAACGGTCGCGAGGTGGCCATCGGCGCGGCAGGGCCCGGACGCACGACAATCCAGTAGGACCCCCCTCTTCTATCCGGCTCCCCACCACCGTCTGCGGTCAAGACGGCAGCGTGACGAGTAAGCGCGCCGCGATGTGCAGAACCACCGCGGTGGCCAATGCCGCCGCGACATCGTCGGCGACGACCCCCGCTCCGCCCGGCCACTTTTGCAGCCGCCCGATTCCGAGGGGCTTGGCGATATCAAAAAAACGGAAGAGCACAAACCCCGCGAGCACCCATGCCCACACATATCCGCTCGCTTCCATCCACGGGCGCAGGGCGAGGAAGCACAGCGGCACGGCAACCACCTCGTCGAGGACGATTTCGCCCGGATCGCGCTTCGCGAGGCGCGCCTCCGCCTCGCCGCAGAGAACGACGGCGAGGTACACAAGGAGGGCTCCGAGAAGGATCTGCGCCGGGAGCGAAAGGTGGTAGAAGACCACCGCGTAGAGCGCCAACCCGCCCACCGAGCCCACCGTGCCGGGCCCCTTGCGCACGCGCCCGAGAGGACCGCAGCGCGCCGCTTCGACAACCCAGCGGTCGGGCAGCAGGCGCGCCCAGGCAAGGGATGGATGGCTGCGCGGATCCATCATTTCCGCGGTTCGGCGAAAAACACACCGCCGTGTCGCACCAGATAGAGAGCGCCCGACTGGATCGTCAGGACGGCCGCGAGGAGAAAGTAAAGGTACCCGTTGAGGAACACAAAGTCGACCCAGAGACTCAGGTCGCGGCCGAGCCACACCGTAAAGTCGCGCTCGAACATCGGAACAGCGAACAATACGCAAATCGCCGTCGTCTGCCAGATGGTCTTGCGCTTCCCCGCTTTTTCAGCGGCGAGCACGATGCCCTTGCGCGCCGCCACCACCCGCATCCACGTGATGCCGAGTTCGCGGACCGTGATGAGGGCGACGAGCGGCACGGTGAGCCAAACCGGCACGAGAAGGCCAAGGTAGACAAGAAGGGCAAGCGCCCCGAGGACCATCACCTTGTCCACCGTGGCGTCCATGATTTTTCCGAAGTTGGTCACGTAACCGTATTTCCGGGCGATCCATCCGTCGACGAAGTCCGACACCGCACCGTAGAGAATGGCGAGAAAGGCGAGCGTAGCCGCCCCCGTCCACGGCTCATGCACGAGCCAGACCAGCGCGGCCAAGACCGCGATGCGCGAAAAGGTGATGATGTTGGGCAGGTGTTTCATTCCCCGGAAAATTCAGCGCATGCAGCCATGAGCGTGCGGCCCGCGCGACAACCGCGCAACCGCATCAATCCGGCCCGCCGTCACGCTTCGTCTTCGGTGCCTCCTCCGGTTCGGCCTCTTCCGCCGGTTCGGCGGATTCGCTCCCCGCGCCTTCCATGGTCCCGGATGAAGCGGACGGCGGTTCCGGCGTCGGCGCAGGCTGTGACTTCCGGTCGGCCTCGGTTTCCGGCTCGGACGCAGGCTCAGGCGGTGCAGCGGGGCCCGGCACGGGCGCGGACTCCACAGGCGGCGGTTCCGATACGGGCGCGGATTCCGCGGATGGCGGTTCCGGCTCGGGTGCGGATTCTACGGTTTCGGGCGCAGTGGATTCCGGCGCACCGGGAGTGTCCACCGGTTTCTCCCCGGATTCCTCCGCAGGCGGAGGCGGCGCTTCCGGGGCCTCACCTGGCGCGGTTTCCGCAGCGGCGGTTTTCGCTTCACCGCCGGATTCCGCCTTCACCGCGGGTGCCTTCTGTTTCGCTTTCGTCTTCTTCGCGGCCTTCGCTATTGGCTCAGGGGCGTCGCCCCCACCCTCCTCGTCGCGCATGGCGGGCACGAAGAGGCGACCGTCGCTGTACTCAATCACGTATCCGGAGCTTACCAGATACTTCAGCTCGCGCTTGAGGTTGAGGAGCTTCTCTTTGTCGGTCTCGCTCAACTCTTCGATACCGCCGCCCTCCGGTTTTTCCGGAATCTCGATCCCGAGGTACTGGCGGGGCAGTTCTTTTTCCGGCAGGTTCGGGTGCGCCTCGATAAACGAAATGAGGTCGGCGAGGTTGTCCGCCATGACCTCGTCCGGCCTACGGAAGCGGCGCTTCACCGCGCAGACATAGCTAACGCCTTTCGAACCCTTCTTGTAAACGGCGAAGTTGAGGCGGCGCAGACGGCCGCGCAGGTGGTTGGCGGTGTCGAGCGGAAAGCGCAACTGGCGTTCATGTAGCGTCTCGAGCGACTTGCGGACCGGGTCCTGCGCAGGGAGCAGCGGTATGGCCTTGCCTGAAAAGCGTGCTGAATAGGCGGGGCGGACCACTTTATCTTTGGCGTGCGACAGGAGGTAGTAGCGCGCCGTCTCCAGCGAATCAAACTCCCGCTTCTCACCGCCGGCGAACTCGTCCTTGAGCGTATAGTGCATGCGCTTCTTCATCCGTTCCAGCCATGCGTCGATCACTTCCTGCTCCCGCACCGTCTCCATGCGCTCGCGGAAGCGCTCGAAGCTCATGTGCGGCAGCTTGGAAGCGTGGTGTTCCTGGCAAATCGCCTGAAAGCGGTGGTAGTTCGGGGGGCCGAGAAGCTCGCCCGTGACCCCGCACCGGTGAACCATCTGGAACGTGCCCGCGGGCGGATCGACCTCGCGCTCCTCGACATCGAAAAATTGCTCCAGGTAGTGCTTGAGGACGTGCTCCGAGGCCTCGCGCTCGGAAAGAAACGGCAGACCGTCCGGCACGGACGCCCACAGGATGGCGGGCTCGCCCTCCTTTTGGTCGGGGTGCTTCGCCACGCAGACAAAGCGCTCCGGCTTCTCAAGGATCACCCGAGCGATCTCGAAAAGCTCGTAAGTGCGGCACGAATGGCGCATGGCCTGCGCGAGCGCCTTGAAAGGCACATCCTCCGGATAAAAGTCCGCCTCGATGATCGGATCAAAGGGAGCATGGTGCGCGTGGGGCGCGGCCTCCCCCTGCTGGCGCCGGGGACCGCGCTCCCGCGGATCGCGGCGTGGTCCACCGCCTTCCCTGGACCGCGGAGGGCGCGCGCCCCGCCGGTCGCGGTGCCCGGCGCCTTCCCGGCCACGGGAATCGCGCCCCCGGTCCTCGCGGACGGATTTGGGCATACGCGGTTTGGGCGCGTTGCCGCTGCCCCACGAAGGTCCGAGGGACAAACCCTGCAAACCGCTTAAGTCAATGGAGCTGTCTCCACCGCTCTTTTCTTCTGGCTTCTCTTCGACCATCCTTACAGCACTCGGGAAGCGGGATTCACCGACAATTTCTGCTATACGTCAAGCCCGCATCCGGCGGGATCGACGGAATGCACCGCGCCGAATTCCGCGCCCCCGGCACGACGGGTGCGAGCGGCTTCAATGGGTTCCCGTGCTGAACGTCCGCGCCGGCCCGTCGAGGCGCTGGTCGACATGCCGCGCGCGCTTCATTGCGGCGCCGCACATGGACCTTCCAACCGTGCCCCGGATACGCGCGAGAAGCCCGCCGGGAGCCGCCGCGCGTCATTCCCATACCAACTCGACAAACTTGTAGGGGCGCTGGTCAATCGGGTGCGGGTTCCAGTTGCGCACCGCCGGGTGGATAAGAAACGGATTTGTATACCAGTAGAGCGGCAGGATCACATTTTCCTCCAGCAGGAGAGTTTCGGCCTCCCGCAGGAGGGCAAACCGCCGCCCCTCGTCGAGCGTGTGCCGCGCGTCGCCGATGAGGGCATCGAATTCTTCCGAAGCAAAACCTGTCTGGTTGTTGGCGCTGTCCGACAGGTAGACGCGCAGAAAGGTGAGCGGGAAGAGATTACCCACCCACCCCGCGCGCGAGATGTCATAGGCCATGTTCTGGGTGGAATCGAGGTAGACCTGCCACTCCTGGTTCTGCAACGTCACGGAAATCCCCAGCTCACGCCGCCACATCTGCTGCACCGCCTCGGCGAGCCGCCGGTGGTTGTCCGAGGTGTTGTAGAGCAACTCGACGCGCGGAAAGCCCCGGCCTTCCGGAAAACCCGCTTCCGCAAGGAGCGCGCGCGCCTGCTCCGGATCGTAACCGACTAGTCCCTGCGGCGGCTCGTAGCCGCCTGTCGGCGACGGCACCAGCGCGTAGGCGGGCCGCTCGCCCCCTCGCGTCACGGTGCGCACGATCTGCCCACGGTCGAGCGCGAGGGAGAGAGCGCTGCGCACCCGGACGTCGTCGAGCGGAGGCCGCGTCGAATTGATCCGGTAAAAGTAGACGGCAGAGAGCGGATCGAAGCGTATCTCGTCGGGCCGCTCCTCGCGGTAGCGCTCGCGCATGTTCGCGGGCACCCCCTGTGTGATGTGCAACTGACCGGCGCGGAAGGCCCGCTCTTCCGTGTTTTCGTCTTCGATGGGAAAAAACCGCATCCCGTCCAGCCGCACTGTTTCGGCGTCCCAGTAGTAGGGGTTGCGCTCGACCTCGATGAGTGTGTTCGGTCGCCACGACGAGAGCCGGAACGGCCCGTTGCCGACATGCCGCCCCGGCAGCGTCCAACCGCTCGAGCGCTGCGCGATATTTCCGTGACGTTCGATGGTCGCCCGGTGCACGGGCAGAAAACTATGGTGCAGGATGATGAGCAGAAAATCCGCCGTCGGCGCATGCAGCGTGATCTCAAAGGTATGGTCGTCGGGCGCGCGCAGGCCGAGGGCGTCCGGATCATCGATGTCACCTCGGTTGTAGGCCTCCGCGTTTTCCACCATATACATCCAGTCAGCGTATTCGTTGCCGAGGGCCGGTTCGAGCACACGCCGCCACGAGTAGACGAAGTCGTGCGCCGTCACGGGATCGCCGTTGCTCCAGCGCGCATCCCCGCGCAAGTGGAAGGTCCAGCGCAGACCGTCCTCCGACATCTCCCAGCGCTCCGCCACGCCCGGCAGAACATCCTCCGGATCCGCCGAATGGTAGGTGATCAGTCCTTCGAAAAGCGCATGCAGGATATTCACCTCAGGACTTCCCGTCACCACGTGCGGATCGAGGTCGCGCGGTTCGCCGCCGTTGCCGACAAGCAGCACGTTCCCGCCGACAGTGGAGGCGCGCTCCCCGCAACCGCCCGCCAGCACCGTCGCAAGGACGGCAAGGGCAAGCCCCATTCTCCCGAAAATCCGACTACACCCTGTCATTCGCTTCATGCGGACCATCCTCCCCCGTTCCCGCCCTCTTGAAAAGACGCAAATCAGCGGATGCCGCCCCGCCGCGGTCGCGTGCCGCGCTTCCTCGAGATCCCGATTGCGGGCACGCACCTCGGCGATCATCTCTTTCATGAAGAGGTAAGAGGAGAGGCGGCGCGCCATAATCTGAAAGTGTGGAGAAAAAACGGCTGTTCGAATCCAGAATGAGAAAACCGAAAGTGGCGCCGCGCAGCTCTAGTCTCAAGGACCGCATTGGCTGATGACTCGAGGGGCATTCATCGATTCAATGGCGACGGCCTTGGATCAATTGAATGACGACGGCTACAACGGCTAGAATGAGGAGGATGTGGATGAACCCTCCCATGGTGTAGCTGCTGACGAGGCCAAGCAGCCAAAGAGCAATCAAGATGATGGCGATAGTGTAGATCATATTGGTGGATTGGGTGTCGTGATTTCAAAAATGGCCGGCGGGAGCGGTTTCCCACTTCCCGCCGGGTGTTATGTTATGTCTGCTGTCGGTGCTTACTTCCGATTCAGTTGATAATAATACTAACGCGTCGTGTCTTTCAATACAGCAGAAGTGTATCCTCTGCCGCACTTAGTCGCAATGGGGTGTGACCCTACCTGCCGTAGCGTGCTTGCACGACGGCCCGAGAAGAAAGGCAAAAGGCTCTGTTGTGGGGCTCAACTTGAAGAGTTGCATCGCGATGGAGAGCACGGGAATGACAATGACCATCCCCATAACTCCCCAGACCAAAGCCCCCGCGAGCAGGCCGACGAAGATCACGAGGGGATTGAGGTGGACGTTGCGGCCAATGATTTTTGGTGTGAGAAAGTAGCTTTCAATCAACTGGATGACGATAAATGCCGCGATTACCGCGAATGGATAGAAAAGGCCGTCGCGCATGAGAAATACATACAGGACCGGCAGGACCGCGCCAAAGAAGGGCCCGAAGAAGGGCACGATGTTCAGCATGCCCGCAAAGACGCCGAAAAAGATAGCGTGCTCAACTCCAATCAAATATAGTGCAGTCGAGTTCAGAACGGCCAGAATGGCTGCCACCGTTATCAATCCGACGAGGTACTTCTGAGCCACCGCCCTCAACTCCTCGGTGCGCCGCTTTACGATGTGTGTCGGTGAGCGACTGAGCAAGCGAACCGAAAATCCCTGCAAATGATGCCGGTAAAAGAGGAGGAAAAAGGTGAAAGCCGGAATCAAAACAGCGCCAAAGGCAGGCCCGGCGATGCCGCCCATGAAACCGAAGAGTTCTCCGCTGTTTTCCCGCAGAAGCAGGATCATGCGCTCTCCGGTCAAGTCCGGCATGGGCGACTCCTCGAGCGCAAGGTGCCAGCGCAGAAAGGTGTCCAACTGATCGATGGATTCATTCAGTCGTTCGGTCGCGTCCGCCAGGCTTGCGCCAATACGCGTGATCTGCCTGACGGCGATGCCCGAGAGAACGAAGAGGACAACGATCATGCACAAGACGGGCAAGGCGGCTCCCAGCAGTCGGCCAAGGTGCTTTCTTTCCAGCCACCCGGTCATCGGCGCCAGCAGCATGGAGAGAAGCGCCGCCACGGTGAGGGGGATGAGAAGGTTTGCGCCCAATCGGAGGATGAGGCCGATCATGCATCCCAGCGCAAGGATGTAGAACGCCCGCAGGTAAACGGGCAAGGGTAGCTGTGTTGTCTCTTCCGCGGGTCTCATCGTATTGTATCCATGGCTGAATGTGTTTCTTGTGGCCTTATCTCCCGCCGGTTTTTCCTCGTATCTCCACGGGAAAAACCCGGACGCCAAAGGACGTCCGGGTTTCGCAGTTATGTTCCAGATATTTTATCCGGACTATTTCCGTGGAGCGCCAACGGGAACACCTGCACTTGTCGCTGCCTGACCCGAGGCCAGAACCGCGGGATGGTTTTGTTCCGGGTGATTGCGATCCGGATGTTGACTGCCCCTGCCAGCCGGAGTTTCCGACTGCCTGACGACCTCTTTGTCGTCGGGCTTGTCGGTTTTCTCCATACTCGCCGTGCAGATATCCCGGGCATCGTGGGATTCGAGAGCCTCTTTGGCCCGGCTGATCTCCTCACTGCTTTTGGCGTGGACGGAGATCAGGATATTGCCGTTCTTAACCTTGCCTTCGTAGCGTTTGGCCTCGATCTCGGGCAAGCCCATGCCGACGAGTCCGCCGGCTATGCCGCCCAAGGAAGCCCCGACGGCCACCCCGCCGATGGCGGCGGCGAGAGGCCCGGCGGCGATAAACGGCCCGACGCCTGGGATGGCCAAAGCGCCGATGCCGGCGATCCAACCAAGTGCGCCACCAAGGACGCCGCCCGCTAACCCGCCGGCGACTGCGCCTTCGGGTGCTTTTGTGTTCTTTTCATGGGCGAAGTCCTTGCTCGTCGACTTGTCCGGGAAGATGACCGAGATCCGGTCATTGGGAAAACCGCCGCCCTTGAGGCTGGCAACGATTTTCTCAGCTTGCTGATGCGATTCGACGATCGCGAATACGGATTTATCTGACATGGTGGATATGTTGTTTGATGGGTGGATTCGGCTTAGCGGGTCCGTACGACCAGTTCGCTGGTTACGTTCAGATCGCCGGCTTTGCCGCGGGCGATGCCTTCAATAGCCGTCTTTTCACTCGCCGAATCAACATCACCACGGAGAAGGACTTTCTTGTCCTGTGTAATGATTGTTACGTTGTTCGCGCGGATCGACATGTTGTTGTTTTCCCGGATGGCACTGCGAATGTCCGCAGTCATTTTTGTCTCCGCCGAGCTGTTCCCTTGGTTGAAGACCGTGGCTTTGCCTGAATCAGGCTGTGCCGCGCGCGGGGTTGTCTCCGTGCTTGTGCGGACAGCGCCGATTCGTTCGGCATTGCGGTCGGAACGTTGGCGCAAGGCGGCATGCCAGGAAGAATCGTCCTTCTTGTATGTCGGGGCCGTGCGTAGTTGTTCCCGGTTCATGTCCACGCGGAGCGTTTTCTCCACGGCATTATGTTTGAGTTCATTCAAGGCGAGGACGTTCTGATGTGCCCCCATGCCGAGAAAACCACCGGTCGAAACAACCACACCAATGACTTGGCCGCCCTCGAGGTCGAGATAGAGCTTGTCGATGGAGCCGATATTATCACCGGCGCTGTTTTCAATATTCATGCCCACGAGATCCGAGGCCGCCAGACTTCTGGCTGCGGAGTAACCTTGCTTTGCATCTTCGTCACGGTGATAGACCGCCGAGTCGGCGCGGGTATGGTCCGTGGCACGGACCGACCCGTCTGAGTCGGCGCGGGTGCGGCCATCGGCACTGGAAGCACCGCCTGAGAAGAGCCTCGCGTCGGCACGGTTGCGGTCCTCGGCACGGGCCGTCCCACTTGAGTCGGCGCGATTGCGGTCCGTGTCGTGGAGATATGCTGTCACTTCCGAGTCGCCGCGCGTATCGTCGGCTTCACGGTTTGTCGCACTGTGGCGGGTCGCACTAGTTTCTTCACGGTCGCCTGTGCGGTCAACGCTCTGACCTGTCGCCGCACCGCGATTCGCGGATAGATGCCGGGCTTTGGCAGATTCTCCGAGAGGGCGGACATTGTCGAATTGGGACGTGTCTCCCTCGCGGTAGCGCGGCGCGGACTGCAACTGCTCTTTGGTTAGGTCGGTCCGCAGATGTTTTTTCTCGCCGTCAAAGCGAACATCCTCAGGCGACAAAAGGTTGCTTTGTCCACCCGTGCCGAGAAGTCCGCCGGTGGAGGTAACGACGGCGACGATCTTGCCCGATTCCATATCGAAGAAGAAATCGTTTACCTGGCCGATTTTCTCACCGGTGGCCGACTGGATGTCCATTCCGATAATATCCGAGGAGGAGCGGGTTTGATTGCGCAATTGAATGGCGCCTGTTGCGCTTTGATCCGTGCCGCGTTCCTGCATGGAACTCCGGCTTTGGTCGGAGCGGTCCTGTCGGGCCGTGTTTTCAACGGCAACCAGGGGAGTAGCCACTGCGATAGCCGTGGCAATCCCCATAATTGCGATAGATTTCCTGTTATAATTTTTCATTTACGTTCTTTTTTCTCTTATTGTGTTTATGATCAGGGTCGTCCTTTTCATATTGCGAATGAATTCAAGTGCTTCCTTTGTTGTGGCTGCCATGGCTTGTTTCGGCTTTGCGAAAGATGTGACGCATAGCCGCAAGCCATCGTGTAGGAACCTACAAACAGCCGGAGAGATACTTGCGAGGAAGGGGAACTTGTTTATTCATCGCCCACACAATACACCGAGTCGCCGATTGATGAAATGGGGTTCAATGCTACCTGAGGACGTTCTCTGGACTTTGCTCGAGAAGCTCGCCACCGACCGGGTCTTCGTTTAGATAGTGTTCGCGACCGAAGGTCATCTACAGAAATCCGGGATTCTATTGAACACGAGAAGTATACACTTCACCAGGCTCGAAGCGGAGGAGTCGCATTGATCGATTGGCTCAAAGCAAACGAAACACTGATCATGTCGGTCTCCGGAGCGGGCGTTGTCGCCTTTCTGGCGACGATGGTTTTGATACCGATCCTGATTATCCGGATGCCGACGGATTATTTCGTCCGTGAAGAGGTGCCCCTCTGGCCCGGGCTCCGACGGGAATGGCGCTTGGTATTATTCGGTGCGAAGAATCTACTGGGCGGGATCCTTCTTCTCGGAGGATTGGCGATGGTGGTGCTGCCGGGGCAAGTTCTGACGATCCTGGTCGGCATCATGCTGTTGAATTTTCCCGGCAAACGGCGATTGGAACATTGGCTGATCCGCCGCTGCTCGATCCACAGGACGATCAACTGGATTCGCGCTAAACGATACCGCCCGCCCCTTCACATTCCGCCTGCCTATGGAAGAGAAGGAAGTGCCGCCCGGGAACGCGGCAAGCCAAGGACCGGGCCGTAACGCGCCGTAGGGTTTTGCCCCATACCCGAGAGCCGGATTTTGGATATTATTGGCCACTTCCGGGCAATCGACGCCGGATGCGGACCATGTTCCATAAAGCAAAGCAGTCTCCGTGGTGGCGGCTCATCACACTGTCGTGGGCACGTTGGGCAGAATCGGACGGCGACCAGCACGCCGCTGCCTTTGCTTATTACCTGTTGCTGTCACTCTTGCCGTTGACCCTCCTGCTCGTGACCGTTGGCTCGCTCTTCGTCGAGCGCGAAGTCGCGACGCAAGCACTCGTCAAGCTGGTCAATCACTACACGCCGTTGACCTCTGAACAGGAGGGCGGGGCCGTGGCCTCCATTCACGGCATGCTGGAGGCGCGCGGCAAAATCAACCTTGTAGTACTGCCGGTGTTGCTCTGGGGTTCGCTGAAATTCCTCCGCACCCTGATCCGGACGACGAATCGGATTTGGCGTTCGCCCACATACAACTGGTGGCGGCTACCCCTAAAGAGCCTCACGCTGCTGGGCATCACGGTGAGTGCGCTGTTGATTGGCATTCTGGTGCCTTGGGTGGCGCGGTTATTGCGCGGCTGGATCACCGCCGAACTCCAATTTCCGCAATGGGCGTTTACCCTCCTTTTTCAGCTCATTCCGTGGCTCGTGCTGCTCTACGGGTTGATCATGATCTACAAGCTGGCCCCTAGCCGGAACACCCGGTTTTCCGATGTCTGGCTCGGTGCCCTTGGCGCGACGGCATTGATTTGGCTGGGCGAACGCCTGTTCCTCGTATACATGGCGAACTTTGCGCAACTCAACGCGCTCTACGGGACCCTAGGCGGGGGCGTGGCGTTCTTGCTGTGGCTTTACCTCTCCAGCTGCGTGGGTGTGCTTGGGATCTGCTTTTGCGCGGCGCAGGCCGACCAGAGAGCGAACCCTGCCGACCGGCCTGAAAATCTTCCCGCGCGATGACGCCTGAACAAAGCCAACTGCTGCGAACGCTGCAGGAAGACTCCTTTCGCTATTTCGTCCACCAGACCCATCCCGCCAACGGCCTGGTGCGGGATAAATCCAGGGAAGGCTGGCCCGCGAGCATCGCCGCCGTCGGGCTGGCCCTCGCGGCTTATCCGGTGGGCGTCGAACGCGGTTTCATGACGCGCGCCGCCGCCGTGCAACGGACCTTGACGACCCTGCGTTTCTTTGCCGACGCACCGCACGGTCCGGAACCCGATGCCACCGGGCACAAAGGCTTTTACTATCACTTCCTCGACATGAAAAGCGGCCGGCGCGCATGGGGCTCCGAATTGTCGAGCGTGGACAGCGCGTTCCTCTTCGCGGGCATGTTGGCGGCGGTCGCCTATTTCCGGCAGGAGACGGCGGAGGAAGACGAAATCCGCCGGCTTGCGGACGCCCTCTACCGCAAAGCCGATTGGCAGTGGATGCAGAACGGGGCGGCGGCGGTGAGTCACGGCTGGACGCCCGAAAAGGGTTTTCTGCGTTACCGCTGGTACGGCTACGACGAAGCGCTGATCATCTATCTGCTCGGGCTCGGCTCGCCGACGCACCCGCTTCCGGTCGAGAGCTATCGCGCATGGGCTTCGACGTATAAATGGAAAAAGATCTACGGCATCGAGTTCCTCTACGCCGGACCGTTGTTCATCCATCAGTTGTCGCACGTGTGGATTGATTTCCGCGGCATTCGCGACGCCTTCATGCGCGAGCGCGATCTGGACTATTTCGAGAACAGCCGCCGCGCCACGTTGGTGCAGCAACAATACGCCATTCGCAACCCGCGCGGTTTCGCTCACTACGACGCCTGTTGCTGGGGCATCACCGCGAGCGACGGACCGGGACCGAAAACGCTCAAAGTGGATGGCGTCGAACGGGTGTTCTACGACTACATCGCGCGCGGCGCACCGTTCGGCCCTGACGACGGCACGCTCGCACCGTGGGCGGTCGTCGCGTCATTGCCGTTCGCGCCGGAGATCGTTCTGCCCACGATCCAAAACTATGAACGCATGAATTTGGAGGCGGCCTTTGCTTACGGCTACAAAGCGAGCTTCAACCCGACCTGTCCGGCACAGCCGGAACACGAACACGGCTGGGTCTCGCCGTATAACTTCGGCCTCAACCAAGGACCGATTGTGCTCATGATCGAGAATCATTGCTCGGATTTCCTCTG
Organism: Opitutales bacterium; assembly: GCA_020831525.1. Taxonomy (GTDB): domain Bacteria; phylum Verrucomicrobiota; class Verrucomicrobiia; order Opitutales; family Oceanipulchritudinaceae; genus SLLG01. The sequence continues at coordinate 10,175 of JAFIGH010000015.1, read as the reverse complement.
GTCTCTCATGCGGCAATGCCCCTACCTCGTCACGGGCTTGCGGCGCGCGGGATTTACCGGCGGCTGGTTGGAGTGAGGGGCCATGGGATAGCGTCGCCCTTTCAGGGCTTGGGTTTTGTGTGGGCACAGGTTCCCATTTCAAGGATGGGAATAACCCGTGTTAGGCCGTGCGGCCCCAACCGCGCGCTTTGTGCTAGCTGGCGGGATTCTGATTCTCGAGTGTCGGCATCTCTTCGACCTCGTTTTCCATCGAATCGGTCAGAACATCCTCCACATAGAGTTTCTTTGCCAGAACCACCGCCACGGCAGTGAGCGGGGTGGCGAGGATAAATCCCAGCACGCCGAACATCCCGCCGAGGATCAACTGGCCGACGATGCTCAAAGCCGGCGGCAGATGAACCGTCCGCTGGAAAATGAGCGGCATGATGATGTTGGACTCCACGTTCTGGACCACGAGGAAGAGCAAGCCGGTGTAGAGCGCCAACTGCGGACTCTCCACCAGCGCCACGAGCAGGATCGGGATCGCTGCGAGGATGGGCCCGATGTAAGGCACGAAGGTCAGAATCCCGGTCAGAAGGGCGAGGATGAAGGCCAGCGGCACACCCAGCAGGGCGAGCATGATCCATGTGGTGGCGAACAGAAACACCATGGAAATGAGCTGCCCCAGTATCCACCCTTGCAGCGTCTTGCCCATCGCGGTGATGACCTCAGAGCTGCGTTCCCGTTTCTCCAACGGCACCAGCCGCAACAAGCCGGCCAGGTAAAGGCGTGGATCATAGGCGAGAAAAAGCCCAATGACGCCACAGATCAAAATCCCGGCGATCGCACCGAAGGTGCTGGAAAATATACCGCCGATCTGTTTCCAGATCTCCGAGTCATTGTCCATGTTTTCCTGCATTTCGTTCGCTTTGTCGGCAGCGGCCTCGCCGCCGGGAAGCCGCATTACCTGGTGGGCCAGTTGGTCAACCGAGGCAGCCAGGTTTTCCCGCAGTTCACCGAATTCCGAAGCGATCCGTGGTGCCGCCAGCCACACCGTTCCAACCGTCGCCGCCGTGAGAAGCAGCAGCACCAGGGATAGAGCCCACCGGACCTTGAGCCGCGTCCAGCGGGAAACCACGTTGGCCGCTGTCCGCAGGATCAGTGCCAGGAGAATGCCCGCGAAGGCCAACAGCAGCACCTCGGCGGCCTTCCACATGGCGAGGAACAGGATCAGCAACAAGCTCGTGATCAACACGACGGTCGCTACCCGCGTCGCGAAAGACTGCGCCGGCTGGGCCGGTCTAAGGGATGAATGGGTAGCCAACATATCTTGCCTTTCAACGAATCTCAAAGTCCTCCGTCAGGATCTGCCGATTCCTGACCCCGGCCTCGGTAAGAAATGCTTTCAGCCCATTCATCATGGGCGCGGGCCCGCAGGTCATGAAGAGGTATTCGGACAGCGGTCGGCTCTGCAAGTTTTCGAGGGAGGCTCGGTCAATGAAGCCTTCCTCGCCGGAGTAATGCTCGACCAAGGAATGCGTGGAAAGCTCTTCCGCGCGGTTCCGCAATTCGGTGAGGTAAACAGCCGAAGCCGGGTCCGGGGTCGAGTAAGTCAAAGTGGACCTGCCCGAGCAGTTGGCGAACGTTTCCGCCGCCACGACGCTCAGGAACGGGGTGATGCCGATGCCGCCTCCAATCATGACTCGCTTTGGTGGTGTGGATCCCGGCGTCCGCGATGCTGTTTCGTTTTTGGCCAATCGATTCCTTCTCCGCTGGTTTCATCCGCAAACCGCAAACAACCAACAGGCACACGCCTCCCCGCCGGATCGACGTCACCGCAGAGCTTGTGGTGAGGGGAATTTGTTGATTTCGCCCACACCCTACACCGGGGGGAGCATTAGATGTATGGGGTTCATTGCTACCTTCCCTTCCAGAGGTTGCCGCCCCCTGAGCAGGAAATGTGAGAGAAGGCTCGACGGTCTTCTTTGCGTGATAGGACGGGCCATGCAGGTAGTATTTTACCCCATTTCATCCTAAACCGACGTCAAGTAACCTTACATCGTACCTCGAACGCGGAAATCGACTCCATGAACAAGATTATTATTTTAGTCTCAAAAATCAAGTCAACCCCGCCGCTGATTATCGCACCTCCGGACCAGCTGCCGCTCATCGTTGCGCAGGAACTTACTGCGAAGGTTTTGTTGGCAAACCTAGCCGCCAAGCAACTCGCCGGAGCCCGCATCCGCGATGTATGGATCAACAACTGACGCAATTCTCAGGTAGGGCTTAACTCCATAGCAAGACGGACGAATATGGCATAAACTGGTGATCATGAAATCAATCCTGTCATCCATCAACCTGAAGAAAATGTCCTTCTGCCTGATTGCCTTTCCGTTTCTCCTCCTCGCGGGATGTGACCCGAAGAAGGCAGAAATCGATGCTGAAAGAAACGCCGCCGTCGACAGCCTCGACCACCAGATAAAAGCAGTCGACGAGGCCGCTGAGAAAGCAAATATCCAAGCCGAGGAGACCGCCGCGATCAGCAAGGCCAACATAGAGGCGGAAAGAGAAACGACGAAAGCCCAGCTCGAGGCCGACAAGCTGAAAGCGGAAGCCGAGGCCAAAGCAGCCAAGGCACGTATTGATGCCGGCAGATAGTACCCCTTCGGCAATCGAAGGACTATGATTCGCCACAGGATTTCTATTGTATAGGCGATATCACCTTCGTTGCTGCCGGAGAATCCCACTTCAAAAGCAAAAAGGCCATAGCCTTTTCCTCCGCATGAAGCTCGCCGAGGATTGCCGGCTCACGCATCATTCCAAGCCCGCCCGCCAGTCGGGTCGTGATTTCGTAGGCCGCCATCTCGTAGTGCTCGATGCGAAGACAATGGGCGATCACGATCAGGTCCCGTGTGTGGGGAACCTCCACGGCTTCAAGGTGGGTTGTGCCTCTCTCGATCAGTCCGGCGATGACCTTGCACGTGTCACCGCCCGGGGACTGGCCATGCCGTTCGAAGATCGCGGCGATTTCCGCAATTTGAATGCCAATCTGCCTGATATGGTTTTCGAGCAATTCCCGCAATGACTCGTTTGTGCACAATGCCACGAGATCCGGCATGGATTGACAAAGCTGGACCTCCATGCTGTGGATCTCGCGGAGTTGATCGAAGAACAGATCGCGCGGGGTGTGGATTGTAGTCGTCATGAAACGGGGGTGACCCCTCGATGTTCCGAGGGCATACAATGGATGGAAGAAAGCCGCATAAAGCCCGGAAGGTCGCACCCGAGCGCCTTGAACAATCCGGAAAAATCACGTGAGAGTATAAGCCTTGGCGCCGTTCCCGGAAATGGGGTGTTCTACTACTATACGTCCTCCCGTTCCTCCGGGGGCCGGCGGATCAACCCAAAGCCGCTCGGGTTGGGTCGGCGGAGCCAATCCGGCGAACCCTTCGAAAGGCGTGGCAGTCATAACTGCCGCCGCACAGACACCGCAATCTGCTCCCACAGCATTCTAGCCGCTGACCGGTTCTTGAATTCCGCCTGCGTCATCCGTCGCGAGTTTGCTTTGTCCGCATTGAACGTGGTAATCTGCTCTGCGGCGAAGGTGGCGTCATACACATTTAGGTTCGCTTCGTCGTTCAGACGAAACGACCGGTCGTCGAAATTCGTCGAACCGACGGAGACCCACACATCGTCAACGATGAGAATCTTGCAATGATACATCGCCGGTTGATACCTGTGGATTTCTACTCCGGCATCCAACAACTCACCCCACAACGAGCGCGACGCGCCGGCGACCATTTCTGAATCCGTGTGAGGCCCCGGAACGATGATCTCGACCGTCACTCCGCGTTTGCGGGCGCAGACAAATGTCCGGATCGCCAGTTCGTCCGGCACGAAATAGGCCGCCTGCAGGCGGATGCTCCGGGTGGCCGAGGTGATCGAAAGCAAATACATCAGCCGTACGTTTTCGCTGCCCTCGCCCCGCGAACTTCTGAAGACATGGGCGAATGATTCGCCGAGGGGCTTGAGTTCGGGGAAATAACCGGGTCCGGCAAGGACCCTGCCCCCTGTCTTGATCCAGTGGTTGCAGAAAGCCGCCTGCATCTGCGCGACCGCAGGACCTTCGAGTTGATAGTGGGAATCCCTCCAGCGGTCTTCTGAGTCGGCGTTTCCCCGCCATGCATCGGCGATTCCCACCCCGCCGGTGAAGCCGATCCGGCCATCGACGACCAGCAGCTTTCGGTGGGTGCGATTGTTGATGCGGGCCACGGTGTGCCATTTGACCGGATGAAAGTGCTCGATCTGAACGCCCGCCGCTCTCATTTGCTCCAGGTAGTCCGCGTCGATCTTGGCGCACCCGACCGCATCGAGGACGATGTGCACTTTTACGCCATCATTTGCCCTTTCACTCAGGGCGGTGGAAAACCTTAGGCCGACCTCGCCCGACCAGTAGACAAAGGTTTCGAATGTGATCGTTTCCCGGGCTGCGCGAATGGCACTGAGCATCGCGGGAAAAATCTCGTCGCCGTTGTGCAGTGCCGCAACCCGGTTGCCCGGTAGCACCTGCTGCCCAAGCAATGGTCCCATGCTCCGCAGAAACTGCGGATCTCCGACCTCGAATTCGTGTCCGAGTTCGTAGTGGATCTGCTTTTCTCCCAAATTGAGGTTGACGAACACCAGGGTGCCGAACACCGTCAGTAGGATCGTGGCGGTAATGATAAGCCACATTTTTGTTTCTTTCTGCGGGAAATTCTTCTAGCGGGGTGATTTTTTCTGGTTCCGGTGGTCCTGGACGAAAATGCTGATGACCAGCCAGAAGCCTCCGGCCGCGGCCGCCAAAAAGCAGATAATCGCCAGCCCCGGATAGCCAAGGAAGCGGAATCCCGTCTCGATCCTCATCAACAGGCACGCTCCCAGAATCAGCCCCGCCAGCACGATTCCGGTCGTGATCCGGTTGGCAATCTTCTGGAATCCCTCCATCACCAGCCTGGCATCAACCGCCTTGACCTTTACCTCAATCTTTTGATCGGTGATTATGTCCATGACCCGGTTGAGTCGGTTGGGTAGCTCGCTGATGAAACCCTTCATCTCCATTAGTGAACTGTAAATGCTTCCCTGTGAGGTTTCCTTGTTCGTGCGCTGCGTCATCAGCTCGTCCACATTGCGGCGTATCGACGCATTTGGATCGAAGTCGGGATCGAGAATCTTCCCTACCTCGTCGAGCTGGAGAAGGGTCTTTCCCAATAAGGTCAACTCACTTGGAACGAAAACTCCGCTCTTCGCCGCGCTGCTACTGACTTCCAGCAGGGACTTGCCCACGTTCATCTGTTCGAGCCCCTGGTTCTGCTGAGAGGCCACGAGCTTGCCGATGCGACGGCGGAGTTCCGCGCCGTCGAAACCCTCGTCTTTGCTGCTGATCCCGATGACCAGCTCGGCTGCCTTGTCGCCCTTGCCCTGGCTGATCGCCATGAGGATTTTCAGAAGGCTCTCCTGCATGCCAGGCGTGGTGTGGCCCACCATTCCGAGATCAAGCAGGGCGATGCGCCCGTCCTGCGTGAGGAAGACGTTCCCCGGATGGGGATCGGCGTGGAAGAGGCCGTCCACCAGGACCTGCTTTAGATAGGCCCGAAACAACTCTTCCGCCAGCGGCGCTCCATCCATCTCCAGCGGGGCGAGCGGTCCGAGCCCGGTGATCTTGCGACCGTTCACGTAATCCATCGTGAGCACGCGGCGGGAGCAATAGTCGGCCACCGGCTGGGGGATCTGGATTCGCTTAAAGTCTTCGAGGTTCTTTCCGACGGTCGTCAGGTTGTGGGCTTCGAGTTCGTAGTTCAGCTCCTGCTGAATCGAGACCCGGAATTCCTCGATGATCGTCGCCCAGCGGTAGCGGCGGCCCGCTTCCGTGTGCGCTTCAAGAAATCCTGCGATCTCCGCGAGCACTTCGAAGTCTTCCTTAATCTGCGTCTGGATGTTGGGACGCTGGATTTTCACCACCACCTCCCGGCCATCCCGCAATGCTGCGGAGTGCACCTGTCCAAGGGACGCGGCGGCGAGCGGCTCTTTATCGAAACGCGAAAATCCGCTGGAGATTTTTACCCCCAACTCACTGGTTACAATCTTCTCCACCTCTTCATAGGAGAAGGGCTTCACTTTGTCCTGCAGTCGCGCCAGCGCCTTCAGATATGGCGCGGGCAGGAGATCCGGCCTGCTGGCGAGCACCTGGCCAAGCTTCACGTAGGTTGGCCCCATCGCCTCAAGATCATCCGCCAGCTGATCCGGCGTCGCCTTTCCTTCAGCTGCGGGTTCCAAATCGTCGGCATCAATGGCACCGTCCTCGCTCATCTTTGCGACGATGTCGGAGCGACCGTATCGCCAGAGGAGCAGGGCGATTTCTTTGTAGCGCTTGAGGTATTTGGGGGTGAATTTCATCAATGAATCAAGATATCGAGTGGGATCATCATGTCATTTAGCCTATCATCTCCGTCGCCTATCTTTCCATCGGGTTTAACCCCACTTACAGGATTGCCAAAGTGGGGGCTGTATTCGGTATGATCCCTTGACCAAATGCCGCATTATCAAGACTATCCCTGAACGTCCGCCACGCCGCACACCCGCGGATCACGGGCAACCTCAAAGAACACATCCATTATGAATACCATCAAATCCATCACCGCTCTCGAAATCCTCGATTCACGCGGCTACCCGACCGTCATGGTAACGGTCACGCTTAGCGACGGCATCACGGCTTCGGCTTGTGTGCCGTCCGGTGCCTCCACCGGCCAGCGCGAGGCGGTGGAGTTACGCGACGGCGACCCGAAACGCTACGGCGGCAAGGGGGTCCGCGACGCCGTCGCCAACGTGAACAAGCGAATCGCGCCAAAACTCAAGGGGATGAGTGCTCAGGACCAGGCGGAAATCGATGCGCGGATGGTTAAACTCGACGGCACCGCGAACAAGTCAAAGCTCGGGGCGAATGCCATCCTCGGCGTGTCCATGGCCGTGTGTCGTGCGGCCGCTTTGGAGGCGGGACTGCCGCTTTACGCCTACATCCGCAACCTGCATGGCGGCAAAGGCGCGTATGTGCTGCCCATGCCCATGATGAATGTGATCAACGGAGGGGCGCACGCGACGAACAACGTCGATTTTCAGGAGTTCATGCTGCTCCCCCTCGGCGCACCCAGCTTTGCCGAAGCGATGCGCTACGGTGCGGAGACGTTTCACACGTTGAAAAATCTCCTCCAGAAGCGCGGTCTCATGACGTCCGTGGGCGACGAAGGCGGCTTTGCCCCCAATCTCAAGACCAACGCTGAGGCCATGGATGTGATCGTGGAGGCGATCAAAACGGCTGGTTTCAAGCCGGGCAAAGACATTGCCATCGCCCTCGATCCGGCCGCGAGTGAGTTTTTCGAAGAGGGTCGCTACGTCCTGAAGAAATCCGACGGCTCGAGCATGTCCCCGGCGGAGATGATCAAGCTTTGGAGCCAGTGGGCGAAGAAGTATCCCGTTGTTTCGCTCGAAGACGGCATGGGCGAGGAAGACGACGAGGGCTGGGCGGCGATCACCAAGGCGCTCGGAAAGAAGCTTCAGCTCGTGGGCGATGACAACTTTGTCACCAACCCGAAGATCTTTGCCGAGGCCATTCGCAACGGCGTTGCCAACGCCATTCTCATCAAACTGAACCAGATCGGCACGGTCACCGAAACGCTGGAAACGGTCGCGATGGCGCAGAAGGCCGAATACGGCGTCGTCATCTCGCATCGCTCCGGCGAGACCGAAGACGCCTTCATCGCCGATTTAGCCGTCGGCACGGGGGCCGGACAGATCAAGACCGGCTCGCTCTGCCGCTCCGAGCGCATCGCAAAATACAACCGCCTCCTCGCCATCGAACAGGAACTCGGAAAGAAAGCCCGCTTTGGCGCGGCTTCGTTCATTGCGGCTGCGGGATGAGCCCTCCTGAAACGCGTTGAATGCCTGGCCGGGCCCTGGCTTCCATCCGTAATGAACCGTTCTCTACTCAATCTGACTATCGACCTTTTGGCCGCCGTGTGCCTGCTTGTCATGGCTGCCTCGGGTTATGTTCTGCGCTTTCCATTGCCGCCAAGCACGAACCGCACACACGAGTTGTGGAGTTTGTCACGGCACGAATGGGGTACGATTCATTCATGGGCCAGCCTTGGATTGCTGGCGATTCTGGTCGTGCATGTGGCGCTTCACTGGCAATGGATCGTCACCATGATTTCGCGCCGATTCACCCACACCAGAGGAGCGCTTCCGGTCCGGCCTTGGCTCGCCGGAGTGGTGACGGTAGCGGCACTGATCGCGCTGATCGGTTCGTGGGCAGCGGTGACTCATTTAGGCGTTCGTGAACGGGACATTCCGCTGCATCTTTCGAATGAACCGCTGGAAAAAACTGAAAGCGAGTCGTATTCCAGCCCGGCAACCGTAGCATCCGGCGCTATAGATTCCCCTCATCGAAATGCGGTTGATCTTTGGCGGGACGTGATGGTGGTTTTCGAAGCCTCATGCATCAGTTGCCATGGGCCGAATAGGCAACTCGCCGAATTCCGTGTGGACCGGCGTGATGACTTCTACGTGGGAAGAAGCGGAAAGGTGTTTGTCGTTCCCAACGACCCGGAAGCGAGCTGGTTGCTGCCCATAGTTTCCGGTGAGGTGAGTGAGATGAAGTCCGCGGAAGCCCATCGATTGGCACCTGAGGATATTGCCTTGGTAAAGGCTTGGATTCTTGAGGGAGCCGACTGGCCTGACAATCGAGCAGAGGGGCCGCTCAACCCGTGAACACAGCAAAGTGAGCGACCGCATCATCTACAATCCTGCTTAGACGCGGACAACCTGCCTCCTTCGGCCTGCATACCTTTCGACGAACTCTTCCATGTTCGCCTCGACCCTATTCGACAGCCTTCGCGCCATTGCCGTGGATGAGGTTTTGCAGCTGCAAACCCGAGCACAATTCAATTGGGTTTTATAAAGTGTGTCGCGATGTTGTGGTCTGCATTGGGGGAACCGTCGCCCGCCATCATTACACCCTCCTTGACTGAGTGCCGCCGGCACCTTGGTGTTTGAAATCCCGGAGGTAAACCCGGAAATCAATAGAACGTGAAAAATAGAAATCCATCCGCCCGAGCCAAAGAAGAGGTGTGGCTTTGATTGACTGGATCCAAGCGAACGAACTCCTCGTCGTTTCGATATCCGGGGCGAGCGTTGTCGTTTTCCTCGCGTCCATGGTGTTGATCCCGCTCCTCATCGTCCGCATGCCGGCGGATTATTTCATCCGCGAAAAGGTTCCGCTGTGGCCCGGGCTTCGACCGGAGCTGCGCATGGCTTTATTTGCCGCGAAGAATCTTCTCGGCGGAATTCTCCTTCTCGGAGGATTGGCCATGCTCGTGCTGCCCGGGCAAGGGGCGTTGACCATCCTGGTTGGCATCATGCTGTTGAATTTCCCCGGAAAATGGCGCTTGGAACGCTGGCTGATCCGCCGCCGCGCGATCCACCGGATGATGAACTGGATACGCGCCAAACGGCACCGGCCAGCCCTGCACATTCCGCCCCCATGAGTAACCCACGGCGTTGCCGCGGGCTATCGAAGGGCCCACCTTCGGCGCTACTTTTTGGATCCGATCGATATTCAAGCGTGATTTGGCCCGGTCTAACCTGGGAATGAGCGGGCCTCCATGAATGACTTCGGGCTGATTGCGGGAATGGGTGATCGGCGATAGTCGATGAGAACGCGCATGATGCGTGAGCTTTAGCGCAAATATTTTGCCCGCAAGCGGTCACGAAGGGGATCTTGTCCATGAGGGACTTCGCGAAGGGCGGCGCTCCCGATCATGCTGTCAACGATGGATGCATCTTCAAGGGGCTGGCTGCGGAGAAAACTCTCGAACAGCCCGGAAACGGTCGTTCGGCGTCGGCGGGCCAAGGGACTTGGCCCGGGCATGTAGTTCGGGATCAATCGTGAGAGTGGCGCGTTTCTTCCTGAGTATGTATTGTGGTCCGGGGGATGCATACTGTCAAGTCCTTCAAACGACACCGCTGTCCGCCGGGCGTGATTAAAAGTGCGGGGAGTTTTGGTCAGTTGAGCCAGAACTCGTTCCACCGCCCGCTGGCGCGCAGTGCTCTTGTGTCGATCATGGTTTGAGCGGTGGCGTTGAGCCAGGCGGCTCCGGCGATTTTCA
>JAFIGH010000123.1 GCA_020831525.1 Opitutales bacterium | reverse complement strand
GTAGGCAATGCAATCGGGACGGGACTATCGCAACGTTCGAACCTGCAATATATTTATCAAAACAATCCGAACCCATGAGTGCTTGGCTCTTTTCATTTTTGTTAGGGGGGCTCTATCTGATAGTTGTATATCCATTTTATTGTTATTTTCCCGGGTTCATGCATCGATCGCCATGGCTTGGGTTCGCGATTCCTATATCGGTGACATGCGCCCTTTTGTTTGCCCTTGAGGTGGCCCTCTCTGAATTCTTTTCGATCCGTATGTCTCCGGAGGGAAAGCCCCTTTGGGTGCTATATGTCGCTGTGCTCTTGATGGCTTGGATTGCAGTTGCGATTAACGCATTACTGAAGAGGCGGGGCAAAGGTGCTCGCTAACGGCTTTGCTTTGGGTTGCATGCCTACGATGAAAGAGAATGTCGGATTGGCAGCGCGGGGGTGCGGACACGAGGTTTCGCACCTACGCTGTGGCCCTCATGCTGCGACCCGAAGATCGGGGCCGCGCTACGCTCATCCAGCGGAAAATCGTTTACAGCAGGGAGCAAGAGACCGCTGAGGAGAGAAGGTCCGTGGCTTGTTCCTTCGACCGGCGCGATCCCCCATTTGCGCCACCGGTTTGTCGACGCGGGAGAATCCCTCCGCGCCCTCCGCTTCCTCCTGTTCAAAAATTGCGGTTGGAAGGCGGTTGGACGGGGCACGGACCAACTCATTTCTCCACCGCAGAATCCTCCGTTCACCGGAGATTCGACTCAACCGCTCATCCATTAGCGTAAATAAGGTGCGTCAGGTTAAGCCTGGCTTCTCTAGTAATATGAAAAGTGATTACCATGATAACTGAGTGTCCGTCATGTAGCCAATCCGGCGGCGAAAGGAGCAATCCCCAAGCCGAAGCCCGGAACGGCGAACCTGTGAGCCGAAACGCAAGTGAACTCGATTCGGCCTCATTACGCTATACGGGAGTGACCATCCTTCCAGAGATGGTGAAGTCTGCAACCGGCGACGAAGCGACACCTGCATGCAGTCGCCGGGATCCCCGGGGTGGCTGGCCGGTTCGACGAGGGGGCGCAGCGGGTTGGGCAACCCCCGCCCGCTGCTCTCTACTCTACCTTCCTTCTCCGGGGTTGGGGGCCGATGCCGCCCAACTACTTGGGCTCAGCGTGTCTCCGACTGTAGTCGGCACGGCTTGCCGTCCGACCCGGCGCGCGGGCCGGTGGCCCGGACGACCGTGCGGCGACGGGGAGATGCGTTCGCGCGTCGATGGCTTGCCACGGCGGGCCGCGGGATAGACCGTGGTGGCATGAAAGCATTGTCCTCCGGTTTCACACCACGCGAAACGCCTGCGCCGTGGCGGCAGTGGGGCGACGGCCTCGAAGCGCAGGCCGTCGCGCAGATGGCCAATGCCTGCGATCTCCCGGTGTCCGTCGCGGGAGCGCTCATGCCCGATGCGCACCTCGGCTACGGGCTGCCCATCGGGGGTGTCCTTGCGACGGAGGATGCCGTCATTCCGTACGCCGTGGGCGTTGATATTGCGTGCCGCATGAAGCTCTCCGTCTACGACCAGCCCGCCGCATCCCTGCCGGGGCAGCGCGACCGCCTCGCCAAGGCCCTCGAAAACGAGACGCGCTTCGGCATCGGCGCTTCCTTCCGAGAGCGCCGCGAACACGAGGTGATGGACCGCGACTGGACGGTCTCGCCGGTCACGAAGCGCTTCCGCGACAAAGCGTGGGCGCAGCTCGGGACGAGCGGATCGGGCAACCACTTCGTCGAGTTCGGCGGGCTGACGGTCTTTGACGACAGCCTCGGCGTGCCGCCTGGAGAATACCTCGCACTCCTCAGCCACAGCGGTTCACGCGGGACAGGGGCGCAGGTGTGTTCCCACTACAGTCGCATCGCCATGCAGCGGCACGCCGGACTGCCCAAGCACCTCAAACACCTCGCGTGGCTCGACCTCGGTGACGAAACCGGCCGTGAATACTGGGAAGCCATGAACCTCATGGGGCACTACGCTTCCGCGAACCACGCCCTTATCCACCGCCATATCGCCAAGCGCATCGGGGCGAAAGTGGTGCTCGATGTCGAAAACCACCACAATTTCGCATGGGAAGAGACCCACAAAATCGGCGGAAGCGAGCGCCGGGTCATCGTCCACCGCAAGGGCGCCACGCCGGCGGGACAGGGTGTCCTCGGGATCATCCCGGGCTCCATGGCCGCGCCCGGATTCGTCGTGCGCGGAAAGGGCGAGCCCGCCTCCCTCCACAGCGCGGCGCACGGCGCGGGCCGCGTCATGAGCCGCAAGAAAGCCGCACAGACCTTCACATGGAGCGATACCAAGAAACGCCTTGCCGAGCGCGGCGTCGAAGTCCTCTCCGCCGGTATCGACGAAGTCCCCGGCGTCTACAAAGACATCCACAATGTCATGGCCGCACAGACCGATCTCGTCGAACCGGTCGCCCGCTTCGACCCGAAGATCGTCAAAATGAGCCCCCCCGGCGACAAGCCGGAGGACTGAGCCGCCTACCCGTGCGGCACGCGGAGGACGTTGCGTGTGTGGAGCGCTTCGGCGATCTGCACGGCGTTTAGGGCGGCGCCTTTGAGCAGTTGGTCGCCGACGACGAAAAAGGCGAGACCGTTGGCAAAGGCGGCGTCGCGGCGCAGGCGGCCCACGCCGCAGACGGACTTGCCGGCGTATTGGAGGGGGGTGGGGTAGCGGTTGGCGGCGGGATCGTCACACAGTTCGACTCCGGGAAACGACTCGATGGCCTCGCGGGCGGCCGCGATGTCGACAGGTTCGTCAAATTCGGCGTTCACGGCGACCGCATGCGCCCGCATGACAGGGACCCGCACGCATGTAGTGGAAATTTCCAACTCCTTAAGGCCCGTGATTTTGCGGCTCTCGTTGGCCATCTTGTGCTCTTCCTTGGTGTAGCCGTCGTCGAGGAAGACGTCGACATGAGGGAAAAGATTGAAGGCGATGGGATGCGGGTAGGTGGATGGTTCCGACCGTTTTCCCCCGGCCCATGCGCGTAACTGCGCCTCCAGTTCCTGCATTCCTTCGACACCGCTGCCGGAGACGGCTTGGTAGGTTGCAGCAAAGAAGCGGGTCAACTTGAAGCGCAGGTGCAGCGGGTAGAGCCCCATCAGCGTGATGGCGGTGGAGCAATTGGGGTTGGCGATGATCCCTTTGTGGCTGTCAGCGGCCTGCGGATTGATCTCCGGCACAATGAGCGGCACCTCCGAATCCATGCGGAAAGCGGAGCTGTTGTCGACGACGACGCAACCGCGGCGCACAGCCTCGGGAGCGAGGTCGCGGCTGATTTCAGCACCCGCGCTGAAGAGGGCAAGGTCGAGGCCGTCAAAGACCGTCGGCGCGGCTTCTTCGACGGTATAGCTGTGCTCGCCGTGGCAGATTTCCCTGCCCGCCGAACGGGCGGAAGCAAAGAGGCGAATGCCCGCGCAGGGAAAGCTGCGCTCGTGCAGAAGCGCGAGCAGGTCTTGACCGACGGCGCCGGTCGCGCCGATGATGCCGACTCTATATGACATGGGATATCTGGCGTGGAAATTCTCTTTTCTCGCGGGCTCTAAGGGAGTCCGCCTGTGAACCGACCGAACATGTTCTCGCCGCCCGCCTAAGCGAGAAAAAACTCGTATACTACCTTTGGCGTAAACCGATTGCCGAGTTTGCCCTGTCCTCCGGGCGCAATCCCCCGAGCAATGCCGAGGGCAGCGAGGGCACTCCCCCCGGCCTGCACCGGATAGCGGAAAAATTCGGCGATGGCGCGCCGCCGGGCACCGTCTTCGTGGGTCGGCGCTCACAGGGTCACACCTTCCGCGAGCGGCACGACGCCGGCCCGGAGCAAAAGTGCCTTGTCACGACCCGCATCCTCCGCCTCGCCGGACTTCAGCCGGGCATCAACGCAGGTCCCGGCGTCGACAGCTATGCCCGCTACATCTACATCCACGGCACCAACCGCCCCGACGCATGGACCGAAAATGTGAGCGCAGGTTGCCTCCTCCTCCGCGACCCGGACGTTATTCGCCTCCACGACTCCGTCCCCCTCGGCTCCCTCGTCTGGATCGAGGTGTAGCGCATCTTCCTCTTCCTCTTCCTCTTCCTCTTCCTCTTCCTCTGTGCCACCTGGGAACCCATGGTTGGCACCATGGGCTATCGCCGTACGCGCCGTTGGCGCGGGGGATCCCGGTGGATTGCCGCCGTACCTCTGCGGAAGGCGCACCCATCTTCGCTACCGTAGACTCTCGCCGTTGGCGCGGGCGAGGGCAGTCGGTGACTACCGCACGCCTTCGGAATCCGTCGCAGGCGCACCCTCGCCACCGTGCCGCCGCCTGAGACCCGAAGGGGCATTCCATATTTCCATCAGGGTATTCGGCCCCGGCCAAAATGCGCCCTGAAGGGGCGCCGGGAGGGTGGCGTCGCCTGCGGCCCGCGACGGGCTGCGGTCCATGACCGGTTGACAACTCCCTCGATTCTTGGGAGCATCGGTGCATGTCTTCTCCACGCTGTCGTTTTTGCGGTCGAATGCATGTACCTGTGTGCGCCGCTCTACTGCTGATTTTCACCGCTCGCTCCGGACTCTCCGCGTCCGTACCCTTGACGCCGGAGGCGGCGGGGCTGACCGGCGACTTCGGGCCGGTCATTGCGCAACCGGTGGTGACTTCCGGGCTGACGGAGCCTCTCTTCGTGACAGCGGCCCCCGGCGACGATACGCGGCTGTTCATACTGGAGAAGACGGGGGCAGTGCGGATTTACGACAGGACCACGGAGGGACTCCGCCAGACGCCCTTCCTTATCATCAGCCCGATCTCGACAGACAGCGAGCGGGGTCTTCTCGGCATGACTTTTCACCCGGAGTTTGCCGACAACGGGTACGTGTATGTGAATTTCACGAATCCCTCGGGAGCGACTGTCGTACGCCGCTACACCGTTTCCGCAGTGGACCCGGACCTTGCCGATCCGGCAACCGACTTCGACATCCTCACGGTGCCGCAAGATTTTCCGAACCACAACGCGGGGTGGATGGACTTCGGGCCAGACGGCTACTTGTATATAGCTCTCGGCGACGGCGGCAGCAGCAACGATCCGAACCGCCGCGCCCTCGACTTGACGAACCTGCTCGGCTCCATGCTGCGCATCGACGTGGACGCGGACGGATTTCCCGGCGATCCGGCCCGCAATTACCGTATTCCGGAGAACAATCCTTTTGCGGACGGCGAAGACGGCCTGCCCGAGATCTGGGCCTATGGTCTGCGCAACCCGTGGCGCAACAGTTTTGACCGTGAGACGGGCGATCTCTGGATCGCGGACGTGGGGCAGTCCTCGCGCGAGGAGATCAACTTTCAGCCGGCGGATTCGCCGGGGGGCGAAAACTACGGATGGCGGGCCTATGAAGGGACGCGCTTCACGGGTCTGGAACCGGAGATCCCCGCGGATGAACGGGTGGATCCATTTTTTGAATACGATTTTTCCGACGGACGCAAATCGATCACGGGTGGGTACGTCTACCGCGGCGAAGCCATGCCGCACCTGCGGGGTCTGTATTTCTTCGCCGACTACGTGGACGGATTTGTGCGCTCATTCTGTCCAGCGGAGGGTGGACCGGAAGCCGACTCGCTTGTCGACTGGACGTCGGCGCTCGGCGGAATACCGTCGCCGGCTTCGTTTGGAGAGGACGCGGACGGCGAGCTGTACCTTGTGAGCCTTGCCGGAAGCGTGCACCGCATCACGCAGCCGGGCCGATACCTGTGGCGCAACCGGAACTTCAGCGCGGCGGAACTCGCCGATCCCGCGGTGAGCGGGTGGGCCGCCGTGCCGGCGGGCGGCGGTGTGGCGAATCTTCTGCGATATCTGTTCGGGTTCGATGCGCAGGAAGACGCCCGTCCATTGCCGGTGCACATCGGCGTCGAACCGGCGGACGGCGGGACGCAGACCATCGTTAGCATGGAGCGCTCTCCGGAAGCGGACGATGTCGATGCGTGGTTTGAGGCGACCTCGACGCCCGGCGATCCGGCGTCGTGGACAACTGATGGGCTGGAAGTTCTCGTAGATTCGGCGGAAGTCCTCCGGGTGCGCGACACCCATACGGGCGTCGGCCCCCGTTTTTTCCGCCTGCACGCCCGTACCGAGGACGGCGGGAACGCGCAGGCACCGACGGTTCCGGTGCATTGAGGGTGGCGCGGGTGCGCCTTTAGCCCTTTCCTCAGCGACCTTAGGGTTGCGCTGATGCCGGGATGTGTCTTTGCCATGGAACGCAATGGAAAAAACAAACATCGGTATCATCGGCTGCGGGATCATCTCGAAGATTTACGCAAAGAACCTGTCACAACGGTTCGCGGGGGTGCGCCTCGCGGCTTTGGCGGATCTCGACACGGACAAAGCCCGTGCGCGGGCGGAAGAGTTTCCCGGCACGCGCGTGCTGGAAGTAGACGCGCTCCTCGCCGACCCGGAGATTGGTATCATCGTAAATCTGACGGTCCCCGCCGCCCACTTTTCCGTTGCGAAGCGTGCGCTGGAAGCGGGCAAGAGCGTCTATAACGAAAAGCCGTTGACGCTCTCGCGCGAGGAGGGGCATGCCCTGCTGGCGCTCGCGGCAGAGAATGGGCTGCGTGTCGGCTCCGCGCCGGACACCTTCATGGGCGCGGGAATCCAGACCTGCCGTAAACTGATCGCCGACGGAGTGATCGGCGAACCGGTGGGGGCGCAGGCCTTCATGCTTTCGCGGGGAGTGGAAGAGTGGCACGCTAATCCGGAATTCTACTACAAGCCGGGGGGCGGACCGGTCTTTGACATGGGACCGTATTACATCACGGCGCTGGTGGCCTTGCTTGGACCGGTGCATCGCGCTTTCGGCGTGGCACGCAAGAGTTTTGAGACACGATTGATCCGCAGCGAGCCGCATCGCGGAAAAATCATCGATGTGGAGATTCCCACGCATGTGCTTTCGACGCTGGAGTTTGCAAAGGGTGTGCCCGCCACTTTCGCGGCGAGCTTTGACGTCTGGGGTTCGCAAGTGCCGCGGATCGAAATCTTCGGTTCGGAGGCAAGCCTCAGCGTGCCGGATCCGAATACCTTCGGCGGACCAGTGCTGCTGCGCCGGGCGCGCACGAAAGTATGGGAGGAGGTTCCCCTTGTCCCCGGATTCGCGGAGAATTCGCGTGGACTCGGCGTGGCAGAAATGGCGGATGCTATTCGAGCCGGACGCGGCCACTGTGCGGACGGGGCGCTTGCCTACCACGTGCTGGATGTAATGCACGCGATTCACGACGCGGCTGCGGCGGAGCGGTGGGCGGAACTGGAAAGTCGCTGCGCCGTGCCCGGTGCCGTGCCGGAGGCTCTGTAGCGGCGCGCCGGGTCGGGTTGGCCGCCTCTCTACTTCATCACTTCCTCGACAGGTGAATAATCGAGGTTGAAAGCGGCGGCGACGCCCCGGTGGGTCACTTGGCCGTTCACGATGTTGGCCCCGGCGGCGATGGACGAGTGGCGGAGAATGGCTTTGCGGTAGCCGAGGTCGGCGATGGCGAGGACATACTTGATCGTCGCGTTGGTAAGGGCGAGGGTGCTTGTCATGGGCATGGCGCCGGGCATGTTGGTGACGCAGTAGTGGACGACACCGTCGACTTCGTAGATGGGGTTGCGGTGGGTGGTGGGGCGGGATGTTTCGGTGGAGCCGCCTTGGTCGATGGCGACATCGACGATGACGGAGCCGTTTTTCATGAGGCCGAGGGTTTCCTTTGTGATGAGTTTGGGCGCTTTGCCGCCGGGTATGAGCACACTGGAGACGACGAGGTCGGCGTCCGTCACGGCGCGCCGCAGGTTGGCCTTGTTCGACATCATGGTGATGACGTTGGGCGGCATGACGTCGCTGTAGTAGCGGAGCCGCTCGAGGTTGACGTCGAGCACATAGACGAGGCTACCGAGGCCCGCCGCCATTTTCGTGGCGTTCATGCCGACGATGCCCGCGCCGATGATGACGACGGTGGCGGGCGGCACGCCGGGCACGCCGCCGAGGAGAATGCCGCGCCCGCCGTGCGCCTTCTCGAGGTATTTGGCGCCCTGCTGGACGGCCATGCGGCCCGCGACCTCGCTCATGGGGGTGAGCAGCGGCAGTTGTCCCTTGCTGTCTTGAATAGTCTCGTAGGCGAGGGCGACGCACTTCGAGGCCATGACGGCGCGCGTGAGTTCCTCCGAGGCGGCGAAATGAAAGTAGGTGAAGACGATGAGGTCTTCGCGCAGGTGGCGGTACTCGGCGGGCTGCGGTTCTTTCACTTTCAACACCATTTCGGCGCGCTCCCAGACACCGGCGGCGGCATCCACGATCTCCGCCCCGGCGGCGGCGTATTCTCCGTCGGAGAAACCGGATCCTTCCCCGGCGGCGGTCTCAACGAGGACGCTGTGGCCGTGGTCGCGGAGTGTCTCCACCCCCGCAGGAGTGAGCGCCACGCGGTGCTCGTCTTCTCTGATTTCCCTGACGACTCCCACTTTCATGCGCGCCAAGTAAACCCGGCTTTCTCTGCAGCGCAACCCATTGCGTGGTCTGCCGTTGCGACAGTTTTCGCGGGCATGTTCTTGATTGTGGCTGGAATCACCCTTGCGTGCGTGACGATGCTTTCGATCGTCGAGCGCATCGAAAACGGGCAGCCCGTGAATTTGATCAAAGCGCTCTACAGTGCTTTGACGGTGCACTTTGTGCGAGTCCTTCCACTCGCGTTGCTTTGGACATTTCTGTGGACGGTTCTGTTTATTGTCCACGTTATCCACTCGGCAGCGACAAAAAGGTCCGGCGGAGGACGAAGGAGGCGGCAGATTTCCGCGCGTTCGGTGGCCCGGACCTTGTCCGGCGTTAGCGACAGTCCGTTCTCGATATTCAAAGCAGGGATACATGCGGGCGAGAAGCTGATCCGTATGATCTACTTTCTCTCGCTGCCCGGCATTGTGTGGGGGCGCCTCAAAGCGGGAGAAGCGCTTCGAAAGAGCATTCGTATCGCCCGCGAACATCCGGTCACATTTTTTTCAGCTTATACGATGACTGCATTGGCCGGTCTTGTCATGATGTTGCCGGTGATCCCGGTGTTTTCTTTTGCGGAAGAGGGGGTGGAGTTTCCGCCGGCCGTATGGACGGTGGTGATTGTTTACAGCGGAATCGTTTGGTCGATAGGCGTTTATCTCGAGCAAATGAGCATGGCTCTGCAGTATCTTTGGTACCTGCGCTGGAAACAGGAGTGCGGAGTGGGCAGTCTCCGCAGAGTACGCAAGCCGTGCCTTCTGGATCACCGGCGGCGGTTGAGCCGCGGTCAGCGCCGACGCTCGCCGATTCTGATCGGATACCGCGCCGGGTAGGCGGCACCCGGGCCGGAACCCCTCAGGCACCGAGTTCGCGTGAACGGCGGGTGGCAGCGGCGACGGTTTCTTTGAGGGCGGCGCGGAGGTCGCGTGCGGCGAGGACGCGGAGACCGGCTTCGGTGGTGCCGCCGGGGGAGGTGACGCGGTCGCGCTGCTCCTCCGGGGTGGTCTGCGGTGCGGCGTGCATGAGCTTGGCCGCGCCGAGGACGGTGGCCCGCGCGAGGCGGTCGGCGACCCGCCGCGAAAGGCCCTGCGCGATTCCGGCTTCGCGCAGGGCGGCGGTAAATTCGAATACGTAGGCGGGGCCGCTGCCGCTCAGCCCGGTGACGGCGTCCAAGTCGGGCTCGGCGACGGCGATGACTTCGCCCAGGGCACCGAGGACTTCGGCGGTTACACGTGCGTCCTCGTCGTTCGGCTCCGGGTCGGTGGCGTATGCCGTGATGCCCGCGCCGATCTGGCCCGGGGTGTTGGGCATGGCGCGCACGATGAGGCGGGCGCGGGGAGCAGCGGTGCGGAGCTTGCGCAGGGGCACGCCCGCGAGGATGGAGATAACCGCCTTGCCGTCGAGGGCGGCGAGGAGACCTGGATCGAGGTCGGGCAACTGTTGCGGCTTACAGGCGAGGATGACGAAGTCGGCGCCGTCGGCGACCGTCTCCGGTTCGGCGACCTTTACGCCGGTGCGCTCGCTGAGTTGCCGCGCCGTCGGATCCGCGCCGCCGCAGACAGTGATGGCTCCCGGGGCGATTTTATCCGTCCGCAGGAGCCCTTCCACCATGGCCGAAGCCATTCGTCCCGCTCCGACAAAGGCAAGGGGCTTCATTCGGCAATGACTTGTTCCTTTTCCGCAGCGTCCTCCGAAGACTGCGGCGAAACGGGATGGGACAATGTCGCCGTGGTGCCTCCGCCTTGGCGGTTCTTCAAGCTGACGGAGCCGCCGAGGCTTTGGATGCTGTGTCGCACAATTGTGAGGCCCATGCCCCGGCCGACAGCGGACTCCGTGGTTACGAAGGGCTCGAAAACGCTCTCGCGTATCCGCGAGGGAATGCCGCACCCGCGGTCGGTGACGGTGATTTCAACCGCCGGACGGTCTTCGCGGGTCGGCGATTCGATGTGCCGGACGGTGATTTCGACGACTTGGCTCTCCGCATTCTTGCTTTGGTCGCGGTAGCTCTCCCATGCGTTGATGACGAGGCGCCCGAGGATGTCTTCAAACAGCTCTGCGTTGGTGTGGATGCTCATCTGGGGCACGGGCTCGGCGAGACGGATGTTGGCACCGACGGGATGCTCCTTGCGGAAGCGTTCAAGGGAGGAGGCGAGCAGGTCGGGTAAAGGATGCGGGCTTTTGCGTACCCGGTCGAACTGGGAGATGGTCGTGAGTTCGCGGACGATGTCGACGATGCGTTTGACCGCCTTGTCCAGTTGGTCGCAACTGCGGGTCAGCCGCTCAGGGTTGTTGATGGAGGACTTGAGGAGATCCATGTAACCCACGACAACGCCGAGGAGGTTGTTGAGGTTGTGCGCGATGCCCTCTGTGACGTGGGCGATAGCGGCGTGCTGGCGGCTCTCCGCGAGGCGCTGGCCCAGTTCGAGGTTTACGCGGTGGTTCTCCTGGATGCGGATTTGCGTGTTGATCCGCGCAACCGTTTCATCGAGGTCGACCGGTTTGGTGATGTAGTCGGCCGCCCCGAGACCGAGCCCCTCGATCTTTCCCTCTTTTGAGGTCTTGGCGGTGATGAAGATAACGGGAATGTCGCAGAGGGCTTCGTCTTCCTTGATGCGGCGGCAGACTTCGAGCCCGTCCATCCCCGGCATCATGATGTCAAGGAGAATGACGTCGGGGACGGTTTCCTTTGCGAGGACGAGCGCGTCGGGGCCGCTGAAAGCTGAGAAAACCTGGATTCCGCAGCGTTGCAGCTTCTTTTCCAGCAGGCGGACGTTGATCGGCTGGTCGTCGACAACGAGGATTTTCGGTTCCTTTTTCAAAGTCTTAGGCAGGATGGTTTCGGCGGTGTGCCTTGAGGGTGTTACCCATGAGCATGGCGACAGTCATAGGGCCAACACCCCCCGGTACTGGTGTGATGTACTCGCATTTACCTTTGACTTCGTCAAACAAAACATCGCCGACGAGGCGATATCCGCGCGGGCGGGACGGATCGTCGACGCGGTTGATGCCGACGTCGATGACGGTCGCCCCCTCCCGCACGTGGTCCGGACCGATAAAGTGTGCCCGCCCGATCGCCGCGATAAGGATGTCGGCCTGCCGCGTGACGGCGGCGAGGTCGCGCGTGCGCGAATGGCAGAAGGTGACCGTGGCGTTGGCGAAAGGACCCTTGCGGAGAAAGAGAAGTCCGGCGGGTTTGCCGACGATGAGGCTGCGCCCGACGACGACAACGTGGCGCCCCTCCACGGGGATTTCGCTGCGGCGGATGATCTCGTGGATGCCCGCCGGGGTGCAGGCGACGAATCCGTCCGGATTCTCCTGCACGAGGCGCCCGAGATTCACTTCGCCGAAGCCGTCGACGTCTTTGTCGGGGTGAACGGCGTTGAAAATCCGCCGCTCGGAGATGTGGTCCGGGAGCGGTGCCTGCACAAGAATCGCGTCGATTGCGGAGTCGGCATTTAGGGAGGCCAAATGGGCGAGGAGCTTGCCTTCGGTGATGTCGTCCGGAAAGTGGTCGAGACGGCTGTCGATGCCGAGGCGCGCGGCGGTCTTTTGCTTCGTGTTGACGTAGGAAACGGAGGCGGGGTCGTCGCCCACGCGGATAAACACCAACGAGGGCGGGCGGCCGGGGAGCGCACGGACTTCGGCGCCGACGTCTTCGAGGACGGCGGCGGCAACAGCTTTTCCATCGAGTAGGGTCATTGTTAGCCTTGGATCATTCGTGGACATGGGCGGGCTTTTCCGTGAAAACGGGTCCGCCTTTCAGGGAGAGAGCTTGACTCGCCGTTGCCGTCTCAGCGCGGGCGGATGTTTTTCGCGCGCACGAGAACTTCCGGGCGGGGGCTGGCCTGCTCCCAGGTGCCGTGTATGACGACATTCTGGTCGAGGAGACTCGCCAAGCCGCGTGGGATGATGGCACCGGAAATATCGACCCACGCGACGCGGCGGCCGCGTGCGTCGATGAGTTCATAGGGGGCGGGATTGGCCCGGAAAACGGAGCGGCGCGCCTGACGGAACGTCCCCTCGAAGGATTTCGCGATGCCTTCCGCGGGAAGGTCGGAACGGGTGCCTTCCGCGCGGCGGGGGGCCTCGGCTTCGGTCGTGCGGCGCGGGGCGGGGGGTGGGTCGCGGCGGGCCTCGCCGCTGCGGTCTGCCCGGTCAATGAGGCGGATTTGCTCGGGTTCGCGGTCGACAGCGGCGGGAGTGGCCGGTTCGGCGCGCCGCGGGGCGGGCGCTTCCGCACGCCTTTCCGCGGCGGGCGAGGGTCCGCGGGCGGGGCGTTTGTAGTAGACGGGGATCGTCTTGTCGATAATGCGGGCGCTCCACATGGGGCCGCTGTCGAGGACTTCCACGCGGTCGCCTGAGCCCACGCGGGTGAGCACGGGGCTGCGCGGATCGGCTTCGAGAAAGACGCGCGCTCCGTCGACGGGTTCGAGGTCCTTGCCCATGTCCTCGTCGGGGATGTAGGCGTCGAAGGTGTCGGTGAACTCGCCCCAGTGCCAGCCTTCACGCGCAAGTTCGGGCTGGAGAACGGCGGAGCGCTCGTCGAGGCGCGGATCGTCTGCGGAGATACTCGCGACCGGCCGCCCGGTGTCGTCGAGGTCGAGGAACAGATCGACTGTCCGCGCCTGTGCCGCGGCGACCGCGGCGAGAGCGGCTCCGGAAATGAGGAGGGAACGAAGGTGCTTCATGTCAGGAGATTTAGTTTTAGCGTAGCGCGGTTGTTGCCGGGTTCAACCGAATAATCGGTTGATGTCGTCGGGGCCGAGGACTTTGAAGGCGCCACGCGAGAGTCCGCGCACGGTGAGGCGGCCGATCTGGAAGCGCTGTAGTCGCGTCACGTTGTAGCCGAGCGCAAAGAGGAGGCGGCGGATTTCCCGCTTTTTCCCGTGTTCGAGGTGGATTTCGACCGTGCGCTTCGCGGAGGCGTGCCGGTGCGGGTTGGGAACGACTTTTTCCGCTTTGAGGCGTTCGCCCTCCCAGACGATGCCTTTGAGGAGTTTCGGAATGTCGGCGCTGTCGAAGGGTTTGTCCAGTTCGGCGCGGTAGCGTTTGATGACGCGATGGGAGGGATGGCTCACGCGCTGGGCGAGGCCGCCGTCGGAGGTTAGAATGACGAGTCCTTCGCTTTCTTTGTCGAGGCGGCCCACGCAAAAGAGGCGCTCGCCGCGGAACTCGGGCGGGAGCAGGTCAAAGAGGGTGCGGTCGTGGTGCGGATCGCGGTTGCTGCACAGGAAGCCTTTTGGTTTGTGCAGGGCGAGGGTGAGGCTGCGCACGGGACGTTGCCGCACGGTTGCGCCGTCAACGGTGACGGTCTCTTCGCCCGGCAGGACTTTTTGGCCCACAGAGGCTACCTTGCCGTCGACCGTGACGCGGCCTTCGGCGATCATCTCCTCGGCCGTGCGGCGGGAAGCCACGCCCCGGTCGGCGAGGTATTTTTGCAGTCGCAGCGGTTTGTCGTCCATCGTTTACAGAAATGTGAGAGAGGCAGGGTGGTGTTCCGGGCTGACGGGGGCAAGCGCAAGTGCGGGTGAAGGTCGCAATATGCGCGGAGCGGTCTCAGGCGCGCGGCGCGGACTCCTTTATGTCCTCCAGTTGTCGGCGCAGACGGCGATTGGAGGCGAGGAGCGCGACGAGTCCGGTGAGGAGCAGGACCACGAGCATTCCCTAGCAGCCTGTCGGACTTACGAGGTTCCACCCGTTCGATGGGATTGGGTGGT
>JAFIGH010000122.1 GCA_020831525.1 Opitutales bacterium | reverse complement strand
TTTTATCGCAAGAGCCTGTCCCCCAAGGCCTTGCGGCCTCTGGGACAGGCTCTACCTATCTGAAGTAACTGATCAGGCGCTGCTGCTCGAGCGAACTGTCTTTCCAAGGGATTCCAGCCATTCAGCGGGCGCGGGTCGGGAACCCGCCGCCGGTGTGAGAGGCATTGCCTTCCTGCGGGGCGGATTGACGAAGCTTCCCGATGATTCGGCTGGCGGAGGTCCGGACAAAGCTCTCAATGTCCTCCTTGCGTTCCGGGGCATCGGAAGAAGGGCCGCGCCGGGCGCTGCGAACGGCGCTGAACTTCGGGCGGAGCAGCGGTTTTTCGAGTTGTGCTGTCATTGGGTCTTCGACTGGGACTGGGTGTGAGGTTTTAGGATGCGCAAGTCCGAAAGAACATCACAGGCTGTATATTTTCCGTCAATGTTTTGTGATCATCCTGAATCAACAACCTCACGCGGTCAAAAAAACACCGCCTGAAGTGTGCTCAAGAACACTTAGGCGGGCCACCTCCGCACCCTCGACATGGACTGGTTTACTTTTCAGGCGTCAGGGGTCGTCTTAATCGCCTGAAAATCGACCCTAAAGAGGGGGATCGGGATTCGAACGCTGAAAATCTCGCGTTTTCGCAGTCGTTTTCGTAAATGTTAGCGGTCTCGGCTGGATCTTGCGTTTGTTCAGCGCACCGGCCCCCTGTCGCTGATCCGATCAAACAGCCCTCCGCTCCCTGTGAAGGGGGTTGGGGGGCTTTTTCTAGCTATTCCGGCGGGATGGGTCTTGACCGTTCATCGCCTCTACAAGGGCTGGTTTTCCGCCCTGCCCGCGAGACATTGACCGAGATTGAACCCAGTCCGGAAGCGACTGGACTCCCGGTCCGATTAACGTTGACAGAGCAATAGCTTGATGAAATCGGTGAAATCCAGATTGCTAATCTGCGATTCGAAGGAAAACAAACGTACGCCTCCTTATCACCTGCACGAGAGATCATTCCAATCCAAAACGCTATGAAGTCCATACCCATAACACGAGTCTTCATCATGATTTCCGCCATTGTGGTTCAGCCCCTCATACCCGCGATGGCTTCCACCCAACCAGTCGATGTTTTTTCCGTGGACAAGTTGCTCCAAAAATATGACGTGCAGGACCCCTCGGAACTCGTTGAGAAACTACGGCAACGGTCCACGTTCGAAGCGCTGTCTCATCAGGAGTTGATTGACCTAGGTACCGTTCGTTTTTTGCAGATGCAATGGGAGGCGGCTGCGTCGATTTGGGAATCAGCGGGACACCTTCCCAGAAATCCTAAGGAAAAAGCCAGTGCATTCTTCTTGGCTGCATCCGCTCATGGAATGGCAAAAAACTGGGATGAGGCGGGTCGTCTTGCGAATTTGGCATCCTTGCTCGCCCCGGAAAGCGGTGAGATAGTGAGTGCTCGGTTAGCTTATTGGACGAACGCCGGAGATCAATTAGAAACCGCTATTGCCGCGGACGCTATGGCTCGGATGGACTTGAGTTTGGAGGGTAAAGAGGTTCTGGAACCTCATACAGCTTTTGTCATAGGAATCGCGATTGCCGGTGTGATTACAGTTTTGTTAACAGAGGATGTCGAAAGGGAAGCAATAGGCCAAATACTGATTTCGATTATGGCGGCAGTCACCGTGATTCTAAGCCAAGCATAACGCCAAACGACACCTTGAAAATCCCTGCGAACCCATGAAATCTCCGATTTTATTTTTGGTTGTCCTTGCCCTTCAGGGATTCCTTTGGGTTACACCACCGCTCGCTGAAGCATCTCAGCGGTCAGTCGTTGTCAAAGTCTTTTCGGAGACGGTTTACAACTACGACTACCCACGGATGTGGCCTCGTGGTCCCTTGAAGAAAACCGTCAGCACTTCCGGTTCGGGGACCGCCTTCTTGGTTGATTACGATGATCGCCTATTCTTGGTGACCGCCGCGCATGTGATTTCAGGACCGCGTACGCCTGATTTCATTGAAGCCGAAGGAATCAGAGTCGAAAGAAACCAGATCACTGAAGCATCGTTCCGGTTCCGGGTGTCACACCTAGCGGCTCGACCACAGAAGATCGCAGTAGACAGACACTCGGACTTGGCCGTGATCATGATCGAAAGGGAGGTGTTGGATGCGTTGAACCTGCGACCATTACGCTCTTCACGAACCCATGATGCATCCAGATCGGTACTACGATGGGGAAGGTCTTCACGCGGTCCGTTAAGCGTCGATGAACAAGTAAGAGTCTGGGGGTTTCCAGGAACCACTCAGCCTCAGGTAAACCCAGGAGATATGCGGGTAACGTCGGTTCAGCCCAACTATTTCGTTCTGAACAGCGGTATTGAAGGGGGATACAGTGGAGGTCCGGTGGTGGATAACGATGATAACCTCGTTGGCGTGGCCGCACGTTCCACAGACCGACAGGCTCGATGTGCGCCTTTGAATGCTCTGCTTACTCTCCTCAAGGAATTTGATGAGAGGGCGGTGAATTATAGAGATGGCATGCCTCCGCTCTTTTGACCGATGCTCGAAAACTCTTTAGTTTGCTTGCGTTACGAACCGCATTTCATTCGCCGTTGCTGAAGAAGGCGAAAATGAGTATTCCTTATATTAGTATTCGATAACCATGAAAAAACTTCTCCTCGTAATGCTGGGATGCATATTGTCTCTTCCTTTTTCAACTAACGCAGAAGAAATGGAGAGGAAGAATTTCGCCGAGATTAGGGAATCGCTTCTCGACAAAGAAGTGCTAATAGTCGGCGGCACTACCCTTGATTTCCATGGCCAGAATCGCCTAGTTTTATTGTCATGGTGGGAGGTTCAGGAAACGGATACGGGTTTCGAACGAAGGCGAGTTATGGGATCTTCAGTCCATGCATCCGCCGATTATCGAGGCGAATTCGGAAAGGTCGTTGCTGTGAGCCTCCGTCATGAGCGAGAGATGGATGCCTTTGGCGACCCAATTCCTGACACCGCATTTCTTGATCCCTCGTTCGATGTATTTGTTCGGATGGGAGACGGAAGCATTATCACGGCAGGCGGATACTACTGGTCGATTCAGGCTTTCTCTTTTGTGCTACGTCGGGAGGTAGATAGGATTCGTGATATCGTGATGCATGCGGTTGACGAACTACAAGGAAAAGAGGTTTATACAGTAGCTACCTCACGAATTTACTCAATTTCCGCATCTGTAGCGGACCTCACCGGTCTCTCACGTCTCTCACGCGAAAGGAAGAGGATTAAGCTACCAAATTTGACGACCGTCGTTATTGAAAATTCACGGATTCTCGAAAAGGAGTTTTCAGTTATTACTCGCATTCGGACGCTTGATGATGAGTTAGGCATACTGTATTTGGACCTGCGAACGAAGGTTAACCGTGAACCGGATTCTGATCAATTGATTGATCAACTTGGACATGGACTCTTGCAAAAGATTCCGGACAACTTATCAGAGCGTGAGATCGAGGCGATCAAATCTGAGTCGATCTTTCGCGGCATGTCGAAAGATGCGTTGACCTACTCATGGGGAAGACCGGATGAAGAGAATGATTGGCGGGCAGGAGGAAAGCAGCTTATCTACGGTCGAACGAATGTTTATATTCAGGATGGAGTGATAACCGATTGGCAGCGTCTCTGAATCATCTAATCGGGTGGCGTCGGGGGCGGTTGATCCCCACCAAACCACCGGAGTTGCAGGGTCCGTTTCACAACGGTTCCGAGGAAGAAGGAATACGGAGACTAACGCCCCGCGTTTTCCTCTTACTCGAAGGTTACCCAGAGGTACCACATGGACGGGATCCCCGGTGTTGCCAAGTATCGTTCGTTCAGGGCGAGGTTAAGCAGGCCGTTGCGTAACTTTGCCGTTGCCATGGCCTAGTATCTCGGCTTTCTGTAGGTCCATGATGCAAGGCTGCTTCGACCGTCTTCCGGAACTTCGGCGAAGGATGGAAACCCGATGGCAACGCACCCATGCCGGTCACACACAAGACGGTAGTGGACAACCAGCTACCTGTCCTGAGTCAGAATGATTTACGTAATCACAGCCCTCAACCCACAGTCGGATGCGCCCGCCGGTAGCCGATAATACACCTCGACGTTAACCAAATACATGAATTGGAGAGAGAAATATCTTGCGGTCAGAGAGCTTTGCCCATTTGCGACATCGTTGCCAACCGGGGAAGAATTTGTGGTTCAGGAGAAGGCGAGAAGCATTGGTATTTACTTCTTGAGCGACAGCAGATCCCCTGGGGTAATTGGTGAAAAGCTTTTCAGAAAGTTCTTCGATTTTTGGTCAAAGAATCCCGGGAAAATCTACCACCACAAAGGAGAGAAAAACTCTGAATCGAAAATCTACAGGTATTTTCTACGCCTTCTCGGATACCTGATCGAAAGAAGAGTCGACAGCCTCGGAAGCCTTGAATCAAGTGAAATAGATATTCGATATTCAAAATCGAAAACAAGAGAAGGATGGAAGAATTTCCGGGCAGGAGTACTTGCCGCATATTCGTTTAGATGCGCGGTTACGGGAGTGGATGTTGTGAGTGTTCTTCAAGCGGCCCACATACGGCCTTACTATGGAGCTGTGTCAAATCGTGTGTCGAACGGACTGTGCCTACGGAGTGATATACATCTTCTCTTCGATGCCCACCTCCTCCGAATCGATGAATGTTACAGAATTCATGTCAACAATACGCTTCGGAAGTCTATTTACTATAGATTTAATGGTAGCTTTATTGAAACACCCAAAGACCCAAAAAAGATCCCAGAAGCTTCAGCACTACAATCGCGCTTTACGAGTCAACAAGGCCCCTCCGACGCTTTCTAGGCACTCTCAGGGGCCTTCCTGGCCGGTAGCAGACCCAGCTTGATCGCCCGTTTTCTGACCGCGTTGTCCGAGACCCCCAGTTCACGGCCAATGGACCGCAAGGGCCGGGTGCGGATCATCTCGGCTAGAGTCTTGTTGTCCGGCCACGCCACCTTTTTCGGCTTCCGGACCTTTGCAGGCGCTTGAGGCTTCATTTCCATCACCTTCTCCGGTGGCTGGCTCCATTTTCCCCGACGCAGTCCTTGCCTCCGGCGGAGGGATGGTTTTTCTCCGTGGTATCGTGGGCGTGCGGAGACACGGTGAAGGGCAGACGGAGAGCGACCGGCTTGGGAGGGGCCGGACCGCATGGTCTGTAGCAGCCGCAGCGGTGTGTCTTTGGATTCTCGCGTTCCCGGCCGCGCAGGCCCAGCGCGGACAGACCCTCGAATCGCTGCTGCAGCAGAGCATGGCGGCCTTTTCGGCGGGCGACTACGCGGCGGCGGCAACGCTCTTCGAGGAGTTGGAGCGCACCTTCGGGCGCGAACCGGAATACCGCGCCGAGTCCTTGCAGGCGGCCATCCTTCCCATGCGCGGCTACGCCTTTCTGCTCACCGGCCGCGCGGGCGACGCCGTCCGTGAATTCGAGCGCTTTCTCGCGGATTTCGCCGCAGACGAGCGGAAGCTTCCGTTCGTCCTCTTCGCCCTTGCGCAGGCGTACCAAGGCGCGGGCGACAAAGCGCGGGCGATCGACACCTTTGCCCGTTACATCGGTCGCTACCCGCGCACGCCCGAGGCCGCCGTCGCCACCCTGCGGGTCGCCGCCCTGGAGGAGCGCCGCGGCAACACCGGCGAGGCCATCCGCGTGCTCAACGCACTTTACGAAAACGAGCACGCGGCCTTCACCCTGCGCCAACAGGCGCGCCTGCGCGCCCTCCGTCTCGCCCTCGAAGACGGCGACACCGCACAGGCGGGCGACATCCTTTTGCAGACGGAGTGGGCCGTGGCGACGATGCCCGAGCGCAGCGTCCTCGCCTTCGCCGCGCTGAAAATGGGCGACGCATGGCTCGAGGGCGGAGAGCCGACGCGCGCCCTCTCGGCCTACCGCATGGTGCCCACGCTTGACACCCTGCGCGAGATGCAGGCCGCGCGCCTCGACGAGACGCGGCGGACCTTCGCGGCACGGCGGGCGACCCTCGACGCCGGGTCCGCCGCCGTATGGGTGGATTACTACAAGGGGCTCATCGCCCGCCTCGAAGCCCTTCTCGAACAACTCGACGCCACCGAAGACTACACGCCCGCCTTCGTCCTCCGCTACGGTATGGCATTTCTCAGCGACGGGCGGCCGCGCGAGGCGGCCATCGTCTTCGGCGACCTCGCGGAGGGCGAATGGCCCGCCGACATCCGCGAAGAGGCGCACTACCGCTGGATTCTCGCCCTCCAAGAGCGCGGGGCATGGGACGAAGCGCTCGCCGTCGCGGACCGCTTCCTTGAACGCTACCCGGACTCACCCGAAACGCCCGCCGCCCTCTTCCTCATCGCCAACGCCTACCAGCAGCTCAACCGTCACGCCGACGCCGCCGAAGTCCTCACCCGTCTCATCGACGGCTTTCCCGGCCACCGTCTCTGGACCCGTTGGCTCTTCACGCGCGGGTTCAACTACCTCTTTCTCGACGCCTATCCCGCCGCCCGCCTCGACTTCGCCGCCTACCAAGAACACGCGGGCGACCAGCCGCTCGCCGACAACGCCGCCGTGTGGCACGCCCTCGCGTGGTTCTTCGAAGACAACTACGCGGAGGCACTCGCCGAATTCCGCGCCCTTGCGAAGCGCCTCCCCCGCGACCACCACCTCTCGCCCGAGGTCCGCTACCGGTTGGCGTCCTCGCTTTACGGACTGCGCCGCTACGACGATGCCCTCGAAGCCGTCGACGACTATCTGCAATCGTATCCGGAAGACCGCTACAACGCCGAGGCCCGCGTCCTGCGCGGCGACATCCTCATGGGCATGGCCCGCCTCGACGAAGCCATCGACACCTTTGCCGGGGTCGGTCCCGGCGCGGGCCGCCTCTTTCCCTACGCCGTCTTTCAGGTGGGCAAGATCCACCGCGCCCGTGAGGCGTTTGATGCCATGGCCGCGCACTTCGCGGCCTACACCCGCCGCACCGATCTCGAATTCCATCCCCGCCTCGGCGAGGCCCTCTACTGGCTGGGATGGGCGCAACTGCAGCGCGGACGGCTCGACGAAGCGTTGCCTGTTTTCACCAAAGCGCTCGACCGCTTCGGCGACGACCGGGAGCAGGACGAGATCCTAGCCATCCTCGGCTCGCTCGAGGGTCTCCACGCGCGCCTCGTCCGCGAAGACCCGCACAATCCGTTCGCCGCCGAGCCCTTCGACACATGGATCCTTGAGCGCACGGAGCACGCCCGCCGCGACGGCAAGAACACCCTTCGCGCGCGACTCGACCTCTACCGCGCGTCCCGTCTGCGCGCTGACGGGCGCGACGACGAGGCCGATGCTCTCGTCATCGCCGTGGCGGAGCGCGCACGCCCGGAACACCTCGGGCCGGAAGAGCTGGGCATCGTCGGACTGCGCCTCGCGGAGCTGGATTTCTTCACCGCCGAGGACTACCTCGACCGCCTTCTTATAGACTTCCCCGCCTCGCCACGGCGCGGACTCGCCTACCTCGGACACGCGCACCTCGCCCTGCGCGTCGACCAGCCCGGCGAAGCCGTGCCGTGGCTGGAGCGCCTCCTTTCGGAATTGCCCACCCACCCGCGCGCCGTCGAGGCCCGGCTCCTTCTCGGCCGCGCTCTCGCCGCCGACGGGCGCCACAGCCGCGCGCGCGACACGTTCGAAGAGTTGCTGCGGCTGCGCGACGCCCGCGGTCGACCCCACGCCGAAGCCGTCGCCGGACTGGCCGCAATCATGGAGGCGACGGACCGGCCCGACCGCGCCATCGCCTACCACCAGCGCGTCTACAATATGTACCGCGCTTACCCCGACCTCGCGGCGGACGCCTACCGACGCTCAGCCCGTCTCTTCGAGGAGCGGGGCGACCTGCGGGCGGCCTACCGCACGTGGTCCGAGTTTCTCCGCTACGCCGAACGGCACCGCCCGGAGGCCCGCGCCGAAGCGCGTGCCGAGACCGCCCGCCTCGAACCGCTCCTTCCCCCGGAACCCGAGCCCGAACCCACCGAATCCGGTGCCTGAGACCATGCCTGCACTTCCCGCCGTCAGATTCCTGATCGCCGCCGCCTCGGCCGTCCTTGCCTTCGTCTCCGCAGGCACGGCCGCACAGGGTGATCGCGCCCGCGCCCCGTCCCTCGAACCCGAGGCGGTGGCCGAAGCTCTTGCGGCGCGCGGGGAAGTGCGCACCCGGCAGGGCCGCACCTTCCGCGGCGAAATCCTCCGCGCCGACTCCGAAGCCCTCGTTCTCCGCGCGGAAGCGGACGGCGGCGAAGCGGAAATCACCTTCCCGCGCGGGGACGTGCGCTCCCTGCGCCTCGGCGGCGGCGACTACCTGCCCCTTGCCCTCGATCTTGTCGACGGCGGCGACTACGAGGAAGGTCTCCGCCTCCTGCGCGCCATCCACCGCCAGCGCGGGCCCCTCCTCGACTATCTCTCCGAAGGCGACCGGCACTACTTCGTCGAAGCCGCGCCGCGCTTCCGCAAGGCGGGCGATCCGCTCACCGCCGCCGCCCTCGCCCGGCAACTCGATCCCCTCGTCACCGACCCCGGTGCCCGCCGCACCCTCGCCCGCGAGCGCATGCTGGGCTACCTCGACCTCCGGTTCTTCGACGAGGCCCGCGCCGAAGCCCGCGCCCTCGCCGACGACCAGCCTCTCTTTCCCGACTCCGCCACGGCCCAATACACCCTCGCCCGCATCGAGCTGGAGGCGGACAACCCCGAAGCAGCCCTCGCCCACGCCCTGCGCGCCGTCGTCTACGCCGCCGACGGCGCCGAGCAACTGCGCGACTGCTACAAACTCGCCACCCGCCTCGCCCGCGAACTGGAGGATTCCGCCACCGCTGAGCGGTTGGCCGCCGAAATGCAACACCGCCGCTTCGATGCGCCCGTTGACGAATCCGGAGATCTTTGAAACATCCCGACCTATTCCGTTTCCATACCTCGACCACGCGCGCTCTTTCTCTAACATCATGAAATACCGCCGCCTCCAGACCGCCGCCCTCCTCTTCCTCAGCCCCGCCATCCTCCGCGCCGAGGAGTTGGAGGGCGGGGCCAGCCTCTTCGACCTCCTCCGCCAAGGGGGATGGGCCATGTGGCCGCTCGGCTTTCTCTCCCTCGCCTTCTTCTTCCTCCTCTTCCACTGCTGGCAGCAGACTGGTCTCAAGCGATTCACCGATCCCGTCTTCGTCCGCGACATCAGAGAACCGCTCGCCGCCCGCGACCTTCCCGCCGCGCAAAAACTCGCCGATAGTCAGACACACACCCTCGCCCGCCTTTTCGCCGCCGCCCTCCCCCGCGCCCGTGCCAACCAACCCGACGCCCGCCGCGCCGCCGTCGAGGAAGCCTTCGCCGAACACGCCGAGGCCGAAGACAATTCCGTCGGCCAGTGGATCAACTACCTCAATGTCGTCGCTTCCGTCGCCCCCATGGTCGGACTGCTCGGCACCGTCAGCGGCATGATCGGCGCCTTCCAGAAAATCGGCCAAGCCGGCATGGGCCGCCCCGAGGAACTCGCCGGCAATATCGGCGAAGCCCTCATCACCACCGCCACCGGCCTCGTCATCGGAATCCCCGCCATGATCGCCTACTTCTACTTCCGCAACCGGCTCAACAACCGCATGGTCCGCATCCACCAGGAAGGCGCCGACCTCATCGAAACCCTCGCCGACGCCCCGCCCGTCAAGCCCCCGGCCAAAGCGACCGCCGGACCTTCCTGAGCAACAGCGTGTAGAAACGCCCGCGCGCGGAACCGGTTGGGCGCGGGATTTATTTCGCAGGTTCAATGCTGAACAGGCTGTCCTTTCGCGAAACCCGGTTCCAATATGCCCGTTTCCGTGTATATTCGGGAATGAACCACCGATTGACCGCCTCCCAGAACCGAGATGTCTACAGCCGCTTTCCGTAAATATCTGCCGTGGCTCGCTTTGGCCGCGGCAGGGCCGTTTCTCCTGCTCGCCGCCGGCTGCGGCGGCGGCGGCGAGTCCGCGGAGGCGGAATCGCCCCGCGGCGGAGGCCGCGGCCAAGCCGCTCCGCCCTACGTGGAGGCCGTGCAAACGCGCTCCGGCGCGCTCCCGCTCGAACAACGCCTCAGCGGCGTCGTGCGGGCGCGCAACGAGGTCGCCATCCGGCCCGAAGTCGCCGGCCGCATCGAGGAAGTCCTCGTCGACAACGGCGATGCCGTCGAAAAAGGGCAACCGCTCGTCCGCCTCCAACCGCGCCAAGCCACTGACCAACTCCGCCAAGCCCAGGCCAACCGGCGCATGCAACAGGCCGCCGCCGACCAAGTCCGCGCCCGCCTCCGCGAGGCCGAAGAAGAACTCAAACTTTCCGGCGAACTCGCCACCCAGGACTTCATCAGCCGCCGCGAACTCATACGCCTCGAAGCCGAGGCCGAAATCCTGCGCGCCGACCTCGCCCGCGCCGAGGCCACCGTCGAGTCCGCCGCCGCCACCGTCGACGAACGCGAATGGATACAGTCCCAGACGGTCATCCGCTCTCCCATCAACGGGCGCGTCGGCCGACGCAACGCCGAGGTCGGTATGCGCGTCGACAGCGGCTCGCATCTCTTTGTTGTCGGCGATCTCTCCGAAGTCCGCGTCGTCATCCGGCTCACAGAGCAAATGATGCGCTTCATCGAGGTCGGGCAAACCGCCCTCGTCCATTCCCAGTATTTTCCCGACACCGTCCTGCGCGCCACCGTCAGCCGCATCTCCCCCTTTCTGGAGTCCGGCTCCTTTTCCACCGAGGCCCTCATCGACGTCCCAAACCCGCTCGGACTTCTTCAGTCCGGCATGTACGTCGACGTCGACATCCTTTACGGCGAATCCGAGCCCTCCACCCTCGTCCCCGTCAGCGCGCTGCACGAAGATCCCCGCTCCCGGTCGTTCGGCGTCTACGTCGTCACCGACGAGGACGGCGAACCGTTGGATGTCGCCACCGCCCGGCGGTCTGAAACAGAACGGGACGCCACCCAAATAAGCTACCGGAGAGTTACGATCAGCGCGCGGGGACGCGAGTCCGTCGGTGTCTCCGACCTCGAACCGGGCGTGTGGGTGGTCGCCCTCGGCCACGATCTGCTCGGACGCATGGAACCGGGACGCACACGAACCGCCCGCGTCCGCCCCATCGAGTGGAACAAACTCGTCCACCTCCAGTCCCTCCAATCGCACGACGTCCTCGCTCAGTTTCTCAACAACGGAAACGAAGCGGCAACCGCCCGCGAATCCGCCGAAGCACGTCAGTAACGAGGCCGTCCACAGCGCCGAACCTTCCGCCGACCGCAATCCATGGCATCCATCACCGACCTTTCCATCCGGAGGCCCGTCGCCACGGCCATGTTTTACTTGGTCGTCCTCACAATCGGTTTCACCGGGGCGCGCCACCTTCCTGTCGACCTCCTCCCCGAGGTCGAGTTGCCCAACATCTTCCTCATCACGACGTATCCGAACGTCGGACCGGAGGAAATGGAGTTGCTCGTCACGCAACCTGTCGAAAATGCCATCGCCGGCGTGCCCAACCTCACGCGCGTGCACTCCAGCTCCGGAGAAGGCTGGAGCCGCGTCTCCCTCGACTTCTCGCGCGGGACTGACATCGCCGAGGCAGCCAATGACGTGCGCGACGCCCTCGACCGCCTGCGCGAGCGCATGCCCCCGGAGGTCGAAGGTCCCCGCATCCGCAAATTCGACCCCAACCAGATGCCTGTCATCCGCGTCGCCGTGGGCTCGCCTGTCCACGACATGGAGACCCTTACCCGTATCGTCGACCGCGAGCTGATCCGGCGCTTCGAACAGATCGACGGCGTGGGTACAATCGACACGCAAGGCGGACTCTACCGCGAAATCAGGGTCGACCTGATCCGCGACCGCCTCCAGGCCGCCGGGATCACCGCCGCCGAAGTACAGCAGTCGATCATGCGTGAGAGCACCGTTGCCCCGGGCGGCAACGTCAAAGACGGAACGCGCGACCTCTACGTGCGCGCCCTCGCCGAGTTCCAGGATGTGAGCGAAATCGAACGCGTCGTCGTCGTCCAGCGCGACGGCGTCCCCATACGCGTAGGCGACTTGGCTGTCGTCACCCGCGAATTCCAGGATCCCGGCCGCCTCATCGAGCTGGACGGCACACCGGTCATCAGCCTGCGCGCGCGCAAACAGAGCGGAGCCAACACCGTCGCCGTCGCCGAATCCGTGCGGTCCGAAGTCGACCGCATCGCCCTCGAGCGCGGCGACCTCACCCTCACCGTCACCGACGACACCAGCGAGTTCATCCGGCAGTCCATCGACAACGTGAAGTTTTCCGCCATCTGGGGCAGCCTACTCGCAATATTCATCCTCTATCTCTTCCTCCGCAACGGGTCCTCCACCTTCATCATCGCGCTCTCCATCCCGATCTCCCTTGTCGCCACGTTCGGACTCCTCTTCTTCCGCGATCTCTCCCTCAACCAAATGACCTTCGGCGGGCTCGCGCTCGGCATCGGACTCATCGTCGACAACGCCATCGTCGTCCTCGAAAATATCGTTCGCCAGCGCGAAGAGGGCAAAAAGTCCCTCAAAGCCGCCGCCTCCGTCGGCACAAGGCAGGTCACCGGAGCCATTGTCGCCTCCACCCTCACAACGTCCGTCATCTTCCTGCCGGTTGTTTTCATGCAGACAATCACTGCCGTCATGTTCCTCGAACTGGCGCTCGTCGTTGTCTTTTCCCTCCTCTGCTCCCTCCTCGTCGCCCTCACTCTCGTCCCGATGCTCGCCAGCCGTTTTCTCAGCGTCGGCATCGAGGCACCGGGGCTCGAAACCCGCACGGGAAGGTTTCGCCAACGCTTCGACCGTCTCGAGCGCGCCTACAGCCGCACCATCGAGCGGGCACTCGGCCTCCGCTGGTTCGTCTTCGGCGGAACTGTAGCCCTCGTCGCCGGTGCCATCCTCGTGGCCCGGCACGTCCCTGTCGAACTGACACCCGACACCGACGCCAACGAAATCCGCATCAACTTCAGTATGGACGAAGGTACAAACCTCGCCGTCGTCCTCGCCTACCTTCAGGAACTCGAGCCCCACGTCCAGCGCGCCGTCGCCGGATACAATATCACCAACATGACCTCCGAGGTTTGGCGGGGCCGCGCGCGCATCAACATATCCCTCCCCAACCCGGAGGACCGTGACATCCGCAGCGGCGAACTCGCCGACCACATCCGCAGCGAAATCAGCGGCGTCATCCCCGGCGTCCGCGTCGGTGTCAGCGCACAGTCCGGCATGTGGGTCCTTCGGCGCCTCTTCGGCGGCGGTGGCGGCGATGAAGCCGTCCAGATTCAACTCCTCGGACACGACCAGGCGCAGGCCCTTGACGTCGCCCAGGACATACGTGAGCGCATCGAACTCATCCGCGGTGTGCGCGATGTGCGGATCGGCGGCGAAGACGACGAGGGCCAGCCCGAGCAGCGCATCACCCTCGACCGCGAGCGCATCGCTGCAATGGGTCTCTCCATCGAGGCCATCGCGCGTGCCGTCCAACTCAGCGTCGGCGGCGGCCGCGCCGGGCAGTTCCGTGAAGACGGCGAGGAAATCGACATCCTCGTCCGCCTCCGGCCCTCCGACCGCCTCACCGCCATCGACCTCGAAAACATATCCGTCCGCACCGCCGACGGAACGTCCGTACCCCTCTCGGCTGTAACCGCTCAGGAACGTTCCCGGGGCACCCGTGTCATCAACCGCAGCGACGGCCAGCGAATCACCTACATCTCGGCCAATCTCCAGTCCGACGTCGCCCTCGGCGACGCCGTCCGCGCCATTCGCTCCGAACTGCGGGACCTCCCCCTGCCCGACGGATTCGCCATCACCTTCGGAGGCGAATACGAGGAGCAGCAACGGGCGCAGCGCGACTTCATTCTCGCCGTCCTCCTCGCCCTCGCCCTCATCTACATGGTCATGGCAGGCCAATTCGAGCGCTTCCTCGATCCCCTGATCGTCATGTTTTCGGTGCCCCTCGCCCTCGTCGGCGTCTTCCCCACCCTCTGGATCACCGGCACCACCCTCAACATCCAGAGCGTCATGGGCCTCATCATGCTCATCGGCATCGTCGTCAACAACGCCATTGTTCTCGTCGATTACATCAACCTCATGCGCCGCGAACGAGACTTACCCCTCGCCGCCGCCGTCAAGGAAGCCGCCCGCCTCCGCCTCCGTCCCATCCTCATCACCACCGCCACCACCGTCGTCGGCCTCCTCCCCCGCGGCCACGGCGCCCCCCCCCGCGGGGGGATACACCCCCCCCGCGCCCCCCCCCAGCAGCGCGCGCGCCCCCCCCCGACCCCCCACCCCCCCCCCC
>JAFIGH010000121.1 GCA_020831525.1 Opitutales bacterium | reverse complement strand
GCGCCGCGCGGCGGCGGGTGTTCGCGGGATCCCCGCCGTCACGGGGTCGGGCGATGAATCTGCCCGACTACGGAGGCCGCCGGGGAGTCGAGGTACCGTTGCTACGCTCTTCGGTCCCGGTCTTATCCGCGCCATTGGCGTCAGAACCTACGCTGACAATCCCAGCTCCCGTATCCGCGCGCGGCGCCCGGACTCCGACGCCGAGTGAAACGGCGCTCCATCATGGAGCCGCGCCCACGCGGCGTTCGCCGGATACAGCTCGCTATCGTCGAGAGACCCGGCGCAGGCCCGCCGCCACGCCTCCGCCGCGAACGGACGCAACTCGTCCGGCCAGCCGCTGTCACGCGCCTCAAACCCGTCGGGGTGAAGCCCCGGATAGATGTAGGCAACAGCCGCCCATGCCCGGACAAACGCGGAATGGTCGAGCGAACGCAGGTCCGTCGCTTTACAGCCTGCCACTATCGATTGCGCCTCTTCTACAGTATCTGGAACCATGGTTTTCATATTGATGAACATTAGATCACCTGTTCCCCCCGAAATCAAGCCTTTTCGCCCCAAAATTCAACCGGCTCTGGACAGGGGCGCGTCTTCGGCGACGAGGCCGGGCAAGGTAAGCTGACCGTATTCGCTTTTCGCGGGCAGAGTTTCACCGCGCAGGACAACCGCCATGGCCTTGGCGACCCGCTCGACCACCGGAACGACGACGCTGTTGCCGAACTGGCGGTAGGCCTGGGTGTCGCTCACGGGAATGCGGAACGTATCGGGAAAGCCCATGAGGCGGGCGCACTCGCGCGGCGTGAGCCGCCGCGGATTTTTCCGCGGCTGGCGGATGAGGATTTCGCTGCCGTCCTTATGGTAGCGGGCGGAAAGGGTGCGGGCAACGTCGTCGGGCGTGAAGACGGAGCAACCGAATCCGTTCCCCTTTGCCCGGTGCTTCTCGGCGTAGGCCTGCAGGTATCCCCACAAGTGGTCGGAAAGGGTGTATTTGCCTCCCGCAACGGTCTTGCCTCGCCTCTCTTCGGTGTACGGGGGCTCCGCTCTCTCGTCCGGGCGGTGGAGAATCGCCGCCAGCTTCGGGCCGTCCTCCCGGAGCGGCAGGTCGACGCCGTCCCAGTCAAACACTTCGCCGTCGCGGAACCCGACAATGAAAATGCGTTCCCGGTGTTGCGGGACAAGGCACGCCGCGTCGACAACCCGCTCCGCCACGGTGTAGCCCAGTTCATCCCGCAACGTCCGCAGGATCACCTGAAAGGTCTTCCCGCGGTCATGGCTCTTGAGGTTTTTGACATTCTCAAGGAGGAAGGCCCGCGGGCGCTTCGCCTTGAGGATACGGGCGATATCAAAAAACAACGTCCCTTGCGTCACGTCGAGGAAGCCGTGCTTCCGGCCGAGGCTGTTCTTCTTGCTCACGCCCGCGAGGCTGAACGGCTGACAGGGAAACCCCGCGACCAAGACATCGTGCGGCGGGATATCATCGGCGGGAATCTGCGTGATGTCTCCACGGATGGCGTGGGTGTCGGCATGGTTTGCGCGGTAGGTCTGGCAAGAGAAACGGTCCCACTCCGACGTGAAGACGCACCGCCCCCCCGCCGACTCAAGCCCGAGCCGCGTCCCGCCGATGCCTGCGAAGAGGTCGACGAAGGTGAAGCGGCGTCCATAGGGCACGGCGGGACGGTCTTCCCCGACGGCTTCGGCAAACGCCTGGCCGTTGAGCAGTTCTTTCAGTGCGATCAACGCGGCCTTCGGTGCCTTGCCCGACTTCTCCCAGCGGCGGATCGTGCGAATGTCCATCGACAGAAAACCGGCAATGTGCTCTTGGCTGAAGATCGCCCGCGTGCGGAGAAAGACATCAAAGGGAGGATTCATTTCGGTCAAAATGTCCGGTTTTCAACCCGGAGCA
This sequence comes from Opitutales bacterium, assembly GCA_020831525.1. GTDB lineage: Bacteria > Verrucomicrobiota > Verrucomicrobiia > Opitutales > Oceanipulchritudinaceae > SLLG01. Next base: position 12,474 of record JAFIGH010000121.1, on the reverse strand, counting down.
AGCCCGAAAGGATGGAAACCTCTCCGAATGACCTCACACCTCCACTGCTTCCACACCGTCATACAGCGCCGCGATGTCCTTTGAGGCGATCCGGAATTGGCTGCGGCGCTTCACGCGCGGCCGGGTCGACGCACTTTCGATCTTGATGCCGGGATCGTAGTAAACCGCGCCCGCCGCCAACGCCGCGAGCAGGCGCAACGCGTCGGTGCGCTCGGCCAAACGGACGCGGGGACCGTAGGCGTATTGCCACGCGGGTGTCGTGCGGCGGAGGGACGGCACGTAGGCAGCCCGCGTGTGTTTCTTCGACCAATGGGCAAACAACCCCGCGAAATCCCACGCCGCGGCAACGGTGTCGTTTGCATCCACGAGGGCAACACAGCCGTCGGCATCAAGGATTTTTCTCCGACCCGCGTCGTAGCCCGCAAGCTCCATTCTCAGGCCCGTCAGCGGATGCCGCCGGGCAACCCGGTGCACCCCGCCGAAATTCAACCGGTCCGGAACACCCTTCTTGTCGGGGTAGCCATACCTCCGGACAAACGCATCCACCCCCGCCTCCCGGTAGTATCCGCCGGTGGGCTCAGGCGTCATGAGGGTGATCGCGCCGCCCAAGCTCGAAAAACGCGGCACCGAGTGTTGTTTGATCTCCCAGCCGAGAAAATCCGGTTCCGCGGCGCTGTTTTTCGGGATGTTCAGTTCGGCTTCCAGCGTGAACCCGCCACATTGGGCCGCCCGGCATGGACGGATGCCGCCGTCCGCACCCAGTTGTTTCGAATCAATCCAACCTTTCCGGTGGATCCGTCCCAGTTCGCCAAGCAAGAGCGCCCGCGTATCCGCCTCGTCCGGCTTCGAGGGCAAGCTCAGGCGAAAGAAGACGCCGTCCTGCGGCAGGTTCGCCGCCCTCCGGAACTCGGAGGCAACGGCGGATTCCGCCGCGGCCACATACCCCACCACCCTCCGCGAGGCGGTGACACCGAGAAACAACACCCGCCCGGCGAGACGGGACGCCATGAGCGGAGAGGGCGCGGCCGCACAGCCCTTCAGAAACCCCGAAAAACGCACCTCCGGATACTGTGGATAGAGGATCAGACGGGCGTTCGGCGCGGGTGCCACTGCTCCCGTCCCGGTGAGCCATCCGAAATCCATCTTCGCCTTGAAAATGGACTTCGCCGCGCCGGGAGCCGCCTCGATGCCGCCGTTCGGAAAAATGTTCAGGGATTCAAAATCCGGGCCGAAATACACTTGGTTCTTCGAATTGTCGTTCTCCGCAAGCGGCTTCGCGTAGAGCCGGACAGTGCCCGCCGCGGAAAACAAAGACTTGAGGTCGGACAGGTCCACAATGATCCCGAAGTCATCCGCAATCGAACGAAGACTGTAAAGCATAACCACCGCGCCGCGGATCATTGCTCGGTCCGGCTCAAGCCAAGCCGCCGCACAGAGCGCGTCCCCCACTCCCCGAGTCTCCTGCGACACAACCGCGGGCTTTGCTCTTGCGCCCGACCTGGGAGGGGCGGCACAATGCTCTCCGATTTCGTAGGGGTGTCCGCGGCGGCGGGCTGAGACGTGGACGCGCTCCGTTCATAAACCCTTGGAACCTGATCCAGATCATGCTGGCGAAGGGAAACGAGGGTTTCTTGGCTCATGCGTGACACCTGCGTCCGGTGCTTCGGAATCAGTCATCTTCCCATCAACCGTCGTCCATCAAACGCATACCGCCATGATACAGCCCAATCCCGACACCTCCAAGCCGGAAAACCGCCTCTTCCCGAATTCCACACGCGTCTATGTGCAGGGCTCCCGACCGGATCTGCGCGTTCCTATGCGCGAAATCAGCCTTTCCCCTACCCGCACGCCGGACGGTCGCCTCGAAGAGAACGAACCCGTGCGGGTCTATGACACGTCGGGTCCGTGGGGGGACCCGGAGTTCCATGGAGACTGTGCGAAAGGCATCCCCGGCGTCCGCGGCGAGTGGATCCGGGAGCGGGACGATGTCGAGGAAATCGAGGGCCGGTCGCCCCTCCCGCAGGACGACGGCTACCTCTCCGAGGCCCACCGTTCCAAAGCCCTCTCGAAAAGCGCGAAGAACCGCCTGATTCCGTTTGACCGCAGTCGCCGCCGGGTGCTCCGCGCCAAAGCGGGCCAATGTGTTACGCAGTTGCACTACGCGCGGCAGGGAATCATCACACCCGAGATGGAGTTCGTCGCCATCCGCGAGAATATGCGGCTCCAAGCCTCCGGAGGCGATCTGGAAACCGGGCCCGGGTTCGTCGGCAACGACCTGCGCATACAGCATCCCGGGCAGTCGTGGGGGGCCGCCATCCCCAAGGAAGTCACCCCGGAGTTCGTGCGCTCGGAGGTCGCCCGCGGGCGCGCTATCATCCCGGCGAACATCAACCACCCCGAACTGGAACCGATGATCATCGGCCGGAACTTCCTCGTGAAGATCAACACCAACATCGGCAACAGCGCGGTGGCCTCCTCTATCGACGAGGAAGTGGAGAAGATGCGCTGGTCCGTGAAATGGGGCGGCGACACGCTCATGGACCTTTCGACGGGCAAGAATATTCACCAGACCCGCGAGTGGATCCTCCGCAATTGTCCGGTCCCGATCGGCACCGTGCCCATCTACCAAGCCTTGGAAAAGGTGAACGGGCGCGCCGAGGACCTCACATGGGAGATTTTCCGAGACACCCTCGTCGAACAGGCGGAACAGGGCGTGGACTACTTCACTATTCACGCCGGTGTGCTCCTGCGCAGTATTCCGCTCACGGCAAAGCGGATGACCGGCATCGTCTCGCGCGGCGGCTCCATCATGGCAAAATGGTGCCTCGCCCACCACAAGGAGAACTTTCTCTACACACGCTGGGACGACATCTGCGACATCATGGCCGCCTACGATGTTTCGTTCTCGATCGGCGACGGCCTGCGGCCGGGCTCCGTTGCCGATGCCAACGACGAGGCCCAGTTCAGCGAACTCAGGGTCCAAGGGGAACTCACCCGCCGCGCATGGGAGAAAGGCGTGCAGGTGATGAACGAGGGGCCCGGCCATGTGCCCATGCACATGATCAAGGAAAACATGGACAAGCAGCTCGAGTGGTGCGGCGAAGCGCCCTTCTACACGCTTGGCCCCCTCACCACCGACATCGCGCCCGGCTACGACCACATTACAAGCGGCATCGGCGCTGCCATGATCGGCTGGTACGGCACGGCCATGCTCTGCTACGTCACACCGAAGGAACACCTCGGCCTGCCGAACCGGGATGATGTCCGCGAAGGCGTCATCACCTACAAGATCGCGGCCCATGCGGCCGACCTCGCCAAGGGCCATCCGGGGGCGCAGTACCGCGACAACGCGCTCTCCAAAGCCCGCTTCGAGTTCCGCTGGGAAGACCAGTTCAACCTCTCCCTCGATCCGGAGAAGGCGCGCGCTTTCCACGACGAGACCCTTCCGCAGGAAGGCGCGAAGACGGCGCACTTCTGCTCCATGTGCGGCCCGAACTTCTGCTCCATGAAGATCACCGAAGATGTCCGCAAATACGCCGAGGAGCGTGGCATGGGCAGTGACGAAGCGCTCGAAGAGGGCATGCGCGAGAAGGCAAGGGAGTTCGTCGAAAAAGGCGGCAAGCTCTATAGCTGAACCGGTCTTGCTCATAGAGCCGGAATCCTGCGCCGCCGCCGAACTGTAAGACCCGTTCGGGTCCAAACGCTTACGCGTTCGGCGACGATGGATTGCCTGCCGCAACCTCCGGACGGAACGATACGGCGAGCAACACCGTGGCAAGGACGCAGAAGAGCCCCGCCACGAAATAGACGAGGAGGAGGTCGATCCCCGCGAGTTGGCCCGCCCAGATGTTGCCGATCACGCGGGAGAGACCCGCGATGAGCATCATGTAGAGGCCTTGCATGGAGTTGCGGAAGCGGTCGCCCGCGAGGCTGTTCAGGTAGGTGATGGGGCCGATCTGCAGTGCGATGACGACAAAACCGTGAAGCGCCTGGCTCGCCACGGCCACTCCCGCGACGGGAAACGCCGCGAGGAGAAGCATCCGCGCCGTCATGGCCGCCGTCGCCGCTATCATCACGCCACGTATGCCGAATCGGTCCACCGCCTTTCCGTAGGCGAGGATACAAACGATCTCCAGCACCACGCCCACGTTGAAGACGAGCCCGGCCGCGCTGTCGCTCAGACCGATGACGCGGGTGAGGTAGAGCGGGTAGAATCCGAAATACGCCGCTGACGCCATATTGGCGAGAAAGAGCGCTACGCAGAAGAAAAACACGCGCGGACGCAGCAGCACGTGCGCCGCCTCCGTCGTAGGCAGGCGCGGTTTTGTCGCGTCTGTCGCACTCTCTCCGCCCGGCGCGACGAGCGGCAGGCGGCGTGTGTTGAGGTAGCCGACAATACCATAGGCAGCAGCGAGATAGAGCATCGCCGTGAGCCCGACACCCAGCGAAAAGAGCAGCGGCAGGAGAAGGCTCGGCACGATAAATCCGACCGTTCCCCAGACGCGGATCTGGTGATAGGGTGTCGTGGACAAACCCTCGCGTTCGCGCTTACGCTGGATGGAGAAATTGAGCCCGTCCTGTAACGGAAGAACGGATACAAAAAGAAATACATGGATTCCGAAAAAGACGAAGGCCGCCCACGGAGTGCCAAACCACGCCAGCGCCAGCATACACCCCGAACACCCGAGAAAGAGGCATCCGAGAAGCTTCCGCCCGCTCACCCGCGTGTCGGCCAGAGCCGTCAGCACAACGGGCGAAAAGACGACGGCGAGGCTGGCAAGGGAGAGAAGCCAGCCGATCGTCGACTCGCGCAGGCCGATGTCGCGGTTCAGGTAAATCGCCAGGTACGGCAAGAGACAACCGATCAGCCCGTAGGCGAGGAAGAACTGCGTGCGCACCGGATAGGCGGCAAGGCGTATGGGGAGAAGTCTCATCTAACAACGCGCCGGCAGGATTGCCCGGCGCCTCACCGCAGAGACCGTCATCCTCCGCCGCACCAAAGGTCAAGGCCGGGTACGCCCCGTCTCCCGCCCCTTCCACGTCCGGTAGGCCCGCATAAAGGAAGCCGTGTGTGCGTAGCCGCACTGCCGGGCGACGTCGGCGGCCGCGAGCCGGGTTGAGCAAAAGAGCTGCTTCGCGTGCTCCATGCGCAGGCGCATTAGGTATGCGCCGGGCGTCACACCGTGGCGACTGCGGAAGGCGCGGATGAGGTGCTCGCGGCTGCGTCCTGCCTCCCGCGCGAGTTCGTTGATCCGCACCGGCTCGCGGTAGTCCGACTCCATGCGCCGCCGCAGCGCCTCCACGGCGTCTTCACCGCCGCTTGCTGCGAGTTGCTCCCGGTAGAGCGCGAGAAGGAGGCGGAAACAAGCCTCGGGGCGGGCGAAGGAATCGGCGGCGCCGCCCGGCCCTGTACGCATCTTCTGCAACCACGTTTCAGCTTCGCCGCCCTCAGCCATGCGCACCACGCTGCCGAACTCGCTGCGCAGGGTATCGAACAGTTCCCGCAGTCCTGCGCCGGGAGTCACGGCAGCATAATCTGTCACATAGGGAGCCTCCGCGTCCGCCGGAAACCCATAGGCGGAATCCTCGCAATGGGTGAAGAGCATGGCATAGTCCCGGCCCACCCGCCGGCGTTCGCCGTCTTCCTCGAAAAAGGCCTCTCCCGATACCGTCCGCTGCACAACAATTAGCGCCGAGGGTGCACGCCGCCGGTTGTTCCAGTAGTACGCGGCAGATTTGTGCGTTTCGCGTGCGGCATAGAGTGTAAAAGGAAGGCGCGGTATCCGCGATGCCATTGCGCGTATATCACTTTTTGCTCAAATGATGTCAACTTAATCAGCTTGAAAATCGATTTCTTCCACGAAAAGATCTCATCGAAAATCACTAATTGATCCACATCGACCCAAATGATGAAAAAATCCGCCAAGCCCTCCGGCCACGCCGCTCATACCGAGGACGCCACCGCACAAGCACTGCCCGGCACCTTCGCACGCCCCGTCAAAGTCACAGTGACCGGGGCGGGGAGCGGATTCACGCCGCGCATTCTCAACGACATCCTGAAAATCCCCGGCACGCAGGGCGGAACCTTTGCACTCGTCGATGTCAACGCCGGGCGCCTGCGCGTGATGAAGAAGATCATCTCTGCACTCTGTGCCCGGACCGACGTCGGCGCACGGTGGAAGGTTGTCGCCTCGACCGACCGGCGCAAGGTATTGAAGGGTTCCGACTACCTCATCAACTGCATCGAGGTCAGCGGTGCGGAGTGCGTCCACCTCGACAACGACATCCCCCTCAAATACGGCATCGACCAGTGTATCGGCGACACCATCGGCCCCGGCGGCCTGTTCAAAGGCCTGCGCACGATTCCGGTATGGCTGGAGATCCTCCGCGACGGCGAGGAACTCTGCCCGGACGCGTGGGTGCTCAACTACACGAATCCCATGGCGATGCTCTGCCTCGCCTCCGCCCGCGCCACTTCCATGCGGGTCGTGGGCCTCTGCCACAGCGTCCAGGGCACGAGCAAGCTGCTTTCCAAATACGCGGGGATTCCGTACGAAGAACTGGACTGGACCTGCGCCGGCATCAACCACCTCGCATGGTTCACCCGGCTGAGACACAAGGACAAAGACTTGTATCCGATACTTCATAAGAAGTTCCGCCGCGAGATCGCTGAAGCCCTGCGGGAGACGGCGGAGGGGAAGGGCGTGCACGACTCCCGCGACACAAAACTGACCCGCGAAACACCGCCCTACAAACACACCGACCTCGTGCGCAAAGACATGTGCGTGCACTTCGGCGCGTTTATCACGGAGAGTTCGGGCCATCTCTCGGAATACCTCCCCTACTACCGCAAATCCGAGGAGGGCCGCAAACTGCTGCGCCTCGGCTACGACGGCGGGTCGCGCTTTTACGCGACCAACTGGCCGACATGGCGCAAACAGGCCGATGCCGACCGCATGGCCCTTCTCAAGGGCGAAAAACCCATGGACTGGGCGCGCAGCTGGGAATACGCCTCCTGGATCATCGAGGCACGCGAGAAAAACACCCCCTTCCGCTTCCACGGCAACGTCCACAACGGCGGCGCGGGTGGTGGCAGGCTCATTACCAACCTGCCGGACGACAGTTGTGTCGAGGTCGCCTGCCTCGTTGACGGCAACGGCGTGCAGCCGACACGCTATGGTGCCCTGCCCCCGCAGATGGCGGCTCTCTGCGCGAGCAACCTCGCCATGTTTGACTGCGCCGCCAACGCCGCCGTCCACCGTAGCATCGAGGAGGCCGTTCATGCCCTCTACCTCGACCCCTATTGCGCGGCTGTCCTTACCCCCGCGCAAATCCGTTCCATGACCCTGGAAATGTTCGAGGCCGAAAGAAAGTATCTTCCCGGCTTCGCCTGATCCCTTCCCCCCTTTTCATCTCCCTCGCCAATCCAAGGGTTTCCTCAGGACCCCATGGTTGGCACCATGGGCTATCCCCGTCGCCCCTTCGGGGCGCAAGCGGCGGCACATGGCGCAACCGCGCGCGTCCGCTACTACCGCGATCTCCCCGCGCCAACGGCGCGCACCGTGAAAACCCATGGTGCAACCATGGGTCATCGGGATCATTCCCCAGCGCCCTGAAGGGGTGCCGGGGACTTGGCGGAGGCAACTCCGCGTGCAATCTTCGATTGGGACACGCTCCACGGATCGAATACACAATTACGGATACGCAATGCCCAGTTGCTTCAATCGTTCCGGCAATCCCTTGCGAAAGGCAAAGTAACCCCTTGCGCAGTGCGGCCAGTGGAGGTCGTCCCACTCGCGCCGGTGCTCGATGAGCCGGACGCCCGCGCGGCGCAGTTCGACACGCAGGCGCGGCATGCGTTCCCGCAGCGGACCTACGGGCGGTTGCAGGACGCGCACGGCGCTGAGGTGCTCGCGTTCGGCCCAGCGCCGGACCGCAGTTGTCCATGAGTCGACGGCACCGCAGTAGATCCGCATCGACGTCGGTCGGCTCACGTAACTGCCCGGTGCCGCTTCGGCGCGGAAAGCCAGTTCGTTGTCGTGGCCGACGCGCACCAGCTCACCGCCCCAGTGCGCCGCGAGGCGCGCGGCGGAGTCCGCCGCCGCTTCGTCACGAAACCCGCGGACCCGTTCGGAAAGACGCAGGTCCGCGTCAGCCTCGGCGGCGTTGAACAACGCTATGCTGGAAAACGGGCAACCGGCAAGCGGGCCGATATCCGGAACAAGATCCTCCGCGGTCACGAGCAAACCGCACGGTGACGACGAAAGCGAAGGCAGCGACGCTCCGCCGAAGGGCTCCAGCGGGGACAACGGAGCGGCGGGCTCGGGCACGAATTCCGGCGGCGGCGGATTCGCGCTCAATCTCTCCGGATCGAACCGTCCGTGTGTATGTTTCCGGATATTTGTCGCCTGCGCGACATACTGTTTGCCGCGGGTGTGCAGGCCCGCGACCCACCGCCACGAAAGCGTGTTGCTGGCCGGATCGCCGTCGAGCAGGTGCCGCAGAAAAAAATCGGCCCCCAACTCCCACGGCAGGCGCAACGTATGCACCCAAATCGACGCATACCACATGCGCACGTGGTTGTGCAGGTAGCCCGTATCGACCAACTCGCGGGTCCACGCGCTCATGCAGGCAAGGGAAGACTCTCCGCCAATGGTTTGCCGGTAGCGTTCCCGCGCCCCGTTATCGATTTCCGCAAGAAGGCGTTCGACTTCGCGCCGGTAGCGGATCCATACACGGGGCCGCATTTCCAGCCACCCTTTCCAGTAGGTGCGCCAAACCACTTCTTCGATAAATTTGCGCTGCCCCGCCCCCGGATCGGCACCCGAGACCGCGCGGACCACTTCCTCCTCCAGCAGTAGCCTCGACCGCAGGTAGGGACTCAGGCCGCTTACCCCGCCGCGGCGGGGCGCTGTGTCGTTGCGCGTCCGGGCGTATTCGCCGACGAGGGGGAGAAATGCCTCCAATCGCTCCAAGCCGGCGACTCGTCCCCCGACGGGACGCGCCGCCGACCTATCGGCAAGGGAACTGGAAAGCTCACGGGTCATTCAACAACGGAGGAAAACCGAACCCCGCCGCCGGAAACACCCTAAATACGGGAGGCGGTTGATTCCCGTGGTGAACGGTCGCACAGCACCCCGGAAATTCGGTGTTTCGTGCTCCGTCTAGACCCTCGTCAAAGCAAATCACCTCCCAACCGGATATCCTTTACCCATGAAAACGAATACACCCGCCTCCATCTTCAAAAACATCCTCCGCGCTCCGCTTTTGGCAGCGGGAACACTCATCGTGCTGCCGCCAGCCGCACAGGCGTGCGACGCCATCCCCATGCACGTGCCCGGCGGTCAATACGACGTGCTCGGCGGTCAATACGGTATGATGGTCGTGCGCCCGGCCCCCCGGCAGCTTCCAACTGGAGAAAGAGCTGGGGCACGAGCCCGATCTCGAACTCTTTCTTCTGCGGCGCGAAAAACTCGTCGAAGCGAAAGGCCGCTTTCACCTCAACCGCGCCAACGTCTGCACCTACTGGCGCGCTGACCAAGGCGCCCTTCGGACCCATTCGGGATCACCCCTTGATTTTCTTGAGAAAAAACCTTGATCCTCCGCCGCAAACACCCTTCTCTTCATGGTTTTTCCAGAACGGAAAACCTGCTCAGGTGGTGGAATTGGTAGACACGCACGCTTGAGGGGCGTGTGCCGCAAGGCGTAAGGGTTCAAGTCCCTTCCTGAGCACCATTTACCCTCGGAAGTTCTTCAGTCCTCGTGGAAGACGGGGGTCATATCGTGTCCGGCGAAGCGGTTGAGATCGCCGATTTCGCCGACCATCTGCGGGCGCAGGGGCACGTCCGGGTCGGGCATGGGGATGGCACTGAGAAGGGCCTGCGTGTATGGATGGCGCGGGCTGTCGAAGATGATGTCGGTGGGGCCGAACTCGACGATCTTGCCCAGATACATGACCGCCACGCGGTTGCAGATGTGCCGCACCACGCTCAGGTCGTGCGCCACGAAAATGTAGGTGAGCTTGAACTCGTCCTGCAGGTCCTGGAGCAGATTGATGACCTGCGCCTGCACGGAGACGTCCAGCGCGCTCACGGCCTCGTCCGCGACGACGAGCTTGGGCCGCATGATGAGCGCGCGCGCGATGCCGATGCGCTGCCGCTGCCCGCCCGAAAAGGCGTGCGGGTAGCGCTGCATGTGCCGCGGCAGCAGGCCCACTTTCTCCAGCATCTCCGCCACCATGTCGCGGCGCTTACGCCCGTCGGCGAGTTTGTGGATGAGGAGGGGCTCGCCCACGATGTCGCCCACGGTCATGCGCGGATTGAGCGAGGAAAACGGATCCTGAAAAATCATCTGCATCTCTTGGCGCAGCGGCTTCAGCCCCTTGTCCGCGAATTGCGCGAGATCCACCCGCCCGAAGGCGTCGCTCTCGAACCACACTTCCCCGGCGGTCGGGCGCAGGGCGCGCAGGATGGCGCGCGCCGCCGTCGTCTTGCCGCTGCCGCTCTCGCCCACGATCCCGAGCGTCTCGCCCGGGCGCAGCGCGAAGGAGATCTCGTCGACGGCGCGGATCTCGTCGATCTGCCGGCGCACGATGCCCTTGCTGTAGACGGGAAAGTACTTCTTCAGGCCCTTGACCTCAAGGAGCGTGGCGGCGGTGTTTTTCTTTTCGGCGGTCATGGATGGACGGCGGGGTGTTTACGTAGAGGGGGTGGATTCAAACGTAGCCAAAGCCGTAAGGTTTTGGACCGGCGGACCGGGGACAGGAATGTCCCCTCTCCGACGGCGATGCATGCAAGGCCACCCAATGGAGCACGGACTTTCCTGTCCGTGGGCGGGTGGTTCGGCAAACACGGGTTGGACGGATGCGAAGCGGAGATGGCCGGAGGCAAATCCCGTGCTCCCGTGAACGGCGCGCACGGAATCGAACGGAGCACGGACATTCTTGTCCGTGGCGAAACGGGCACGGGTTCGACGGATGCGAAGCGGAGATGGCCGGAGGCAAAACCCGTGCTCCCGTGAATGATGCGCGCATGGGCTCTCCTGCCCTTCCTCCAATTCCGCATGCCATACCCTCCTTCACAACCGTGCTGCTCCTTAAACCGCCATTTGGCGGATTTCTTCGTCGGTGAGCGCAACCATGCGACCGTCAGGGGCCGGGCGCAGGGGCAGCGGCTGAGAGATGTCGCGCCCCGCCAGCACCGTCTCGATGGTCGGCAGGCGCTTGCCCAGCGAGGCCATGCCCGGGATCGCTCCGAGCAAGCCCTTCGTGTACGGGTGCAACGGGTTTTTCAGCACCGGACGGATCGCACCGCGTTCCACGATGCGGCCTTGGTACATCACGCAAACGTCGTCGGCCACCTGCGCGACCACCCCGATGTCGTGCGTGATGAAGAGCACGCTCGTGCCCATCTCCGCCTGCAAGTCTTTGATCAGCGTCAGGATCTGCGCCTGGATGGTCACGTCCAGCGCCGTCGTCGGCTCGTCCGCGATGAGCAGCTCGGGACGGCACACCAGCGCCATGGCGATGACCACGCGCTGGCGCATGCCCCCGGAAAACTCGTGCGGGTACTGCGACAGACGCGAGGCCGGGCTGGGGATGCCCACCTTCGCGAGCATTTCGACGGCGAGCTTCTCCGCCTGCTTCGGCGTCACATCCTGGTGCAGCAGGATCGCCTCGCAGATCTGGTTGCCTACGGTGTGCACCGGGCTCAGCGCCGTCATCGGCTCCTGGAAGATCATGCTCACGAGCCCGCCGCGCACGTGGTAAAGCCGCTCGTCCTTCTCGTTCAGTTGCACGACGTCAAGGGCGGGCTCGTTCTTCGGACGGATCGTCACGCTGCCGCTCATGATCTTCCCCGGCGACTGGATCAGCCGCATGATGGAGTAGGCGCTCACACTCTTGCCCGAGCCCGACTCGCCCACGATGGCGAGGCATTTACCCCGCTTGATGTCGAAGCTCACGCCCGAGACCGCCTTCACCTCGCCCTCCTCCGTGAAAAACGAGACGGCGAGGTCCTTCACTTCAAGGACGTTGGCGGGCGGATTGCCAGTGTTCGGTTCAGGCATGAGGGAATCTCCGGGGCGGGAAAAGCGATACCCCTTTAAAATCAGCACCTGAAACATCCCCACGCAACCCGAAAAACGACCCCTCATTCAGCATTGTAGGAAGGCGCGTGAAGTGCCATACACACGTCATACAATGTTTTTCAGAAGAATACATTGGGGATTGGTGTCCGCTGCATGCCTTACCATCACGGGTTGCGGCGATCCGCAGGGAAGTGTCCGGGAGTATTTTCTCGACCTAAGTGCTCTCGACCTCGCTTGTGAACATGCCAGCACACTGAAGGGGTCGTTCGATTATCCGATTTTCATGGAACGGATTGTTGACGCGCTCCTTGAACATGGAGACACAGCGCGCGCCCTAGCAGCCTGTCGGACTTACGAGGTTCCACCCGTTCGATGGGATTGGGTGGT
>JAFIGH010000014.1 GCA_020831525.1 Opitutales bacterium | reverse complement strand
AACCGCCGCCCCCGGTAAACACGGGGCCTACAGCCTCAATGTCGGGGAAGTCAGGATAGCGCCCCGGTCGCCCGCGTCACACAACCCCAGCCGCGGGCCCGCACACAAAGAGGAGAGCGTACATTCCTGTCCGCGGCACAACCGCGGCTCCCGCCGACTCTGCGTCAGAAAAGAAAAGGCGCGGAAGGTCTCCCCTCCGCGCCTCGAAAAAATGCACGCGCCGCGTTGCTAGCCCGGCGTCACTCGCCGTAGGCCGCCTGCGCTCCCTGGATGTTCTTCTTGCGCACCCACGGCATGAGGCTGCGCAGACGCTGGCCCGTCTTCTCGATGGAGTGCTCCGCGCTCTCCTTCTGGAAAGCCTTGTAGTTCGGGTAGCCGCTCTCGGCTTCCTTCACCCACTCCTTCGCGAACTTGCCCGACTGGATGTCCTTGAGGATTTTCTCCATCGCCTTGCGCGCCGACGCGCCGATGACCTTCGGCCCTCGGGTGTAGTCGCCGTATTCCGCCGTCTCGGAAATCGAGAAACGCATACCGCTGACACCCGATTCAACCATCAAGTCGACGATCAGCTTCAGCTCGTGCAAGCACTCAAAGTAGGCCATTTCCGGCTGATAGCCCGCTTCCACGAGCACCTCGAAACCCGTCTTCACCAGCGCGCTCGCGCCCCCGCAGAGCACGGCTTGCTCGCCGAAGAGGTCCGTCTCCGTCTCTTCCCGGAAGGTCGTCTCGATGACGCCCGCGCGCGCCGCGCCGATGCCCTTGGCCCAAGCCAGCGCGATCTTCTTGGAATCGCGGGCCGAGCCCTTTTGCACAGCAATGAGGGCGGGCACGCCCTTACCCTCAAGGTACTGCGCGCGCACGATGTGGCCCGGCCCCTTCGGCGCGACCATGATCACGCTCACGCCCTTCGGCGGCTCAATGAGACCATAGTGTACCGTGAAGCCATGGATAAACGCGAGCGTCTTGCCCTTGCTCAGGCGCGGCGCGATCTCGTTTTCAAAAAGTGCCTTCTGCTTCATGTCCGGCACGGCGATGAGAATCACGTCGGCCTTGTCCACCGCCTCAGCGGTCTCGTAGACCTCGAAGCCGCGCTGCTTCGCGACGGCAATCGACTTGCTCCCGGCGTAGAGGCCGATGATCACGTTGAGGCCGCTGTCCTTGAGGTTCAGCGCATGGGCGTGGCCTTGCGAACCGAAGCCGATGACAGCGAGCGTTTTTCCTTTGAGCACGCCGAGATCGGCGTCTTTGTCCGTGTATACTTTTGCAGGCATGGGTCTGTGAATGAATTGGTTATTTGACGGGCGGCATCCGCCCGATTTCACCGGACGTGAAGCTGCGGTAAGAGCTTATTCGAGTTCGAGTTTGCGATTGCGGGGAAGCGCGGCGATTCCCGTGCGCGCCATGGCCTTGATACCGAAGGGCTCCACCATCTGCAGGAAGGCCTCCACTTTTTCGTAGTTGCCTGTCAGCTCAATGATCACGCTGCGGTGCGAGACATCAACGATCTTCGCGCGGAAGATATCGCAGATCTGCACCACTTCGGTCCGGGCCGGGCCCTGCGCACCCACCTTGAGCAGCACCAGCTCACGCGCCGCGAACTGCCCCTGCGCAAGGTCGTTGACCTCGATCACGTCGACAAGTTTGTGCAGCTGCTTGATGCACTGGTCCAGCTGCTGCGAATCCCCGCGCACGGTCGCCGTGATCCGGGAATAGCGTTCGTCGTGGCTCGGAGCGACATTGAGCGTGTCGATATTGAAGCCGCGACCGCTGAACATCCCCGCCACACGGGCAAGGACGCCAAATTTGTTTTCCACGAGAACGGAAAGCGTGTGTGGCATAATCGGTCTGATTCGGAATGAAAAGCACCGCGCCGGAGCACGGAGACAAACCGCAACAATCCAAGCGCCGGACTCCACAAAGCAAGCAAAAACCCGCACCCGCCCAAATACGCTACGCCGTCCGGCTGTCCGTCGGCTCGACTGCGCCGCCGCCGCGGTATTTCCTTCGCGCCACACCGACGCCCGCGCCCTCCAGCGGCTCAAGGGGACAAACACCCGGCGGCTTCCGCAGCTTCCCCAGCGCCGCCGCACCGTCACCCTTCGCTAACCAATCCATCGACCCCAGCGCCACCCCGCATGTCATAAACCTCAACTTCAACTGCAAGAGTTGGTGCGGGAGCAACTCCCCGCCCGCGCGCAGTGCTTCCAGCCACGTCTCCCGGTCCACGCGACCGCCAGTCCCGTCACGCTTCGCCGCCGCTCCCTTCCCCAGCATCAGCAAACGGTAGCGCGCCAGCGCCCCGTTCTCGCCGCCCTCACCGGGACAACACTCTGCCAAGACGCGGCAAAGCTCTCCGTTGCCCGCCAGCGCCTCCGCATAGCCGCACCAGCGGTAGTCCTCCGGCAGCTCCGCCAGCCCCGCGCGCACCGCGTTCAAATCAATATACGCCGCCACCAACCCCACCAGCCACGGTGTGTCCTGCACCAGCACACTGCCGAAACGCTCCGCCCACAGCGTGCCCGCTGTATCATATGTGTGGTTGAACCACTTCGTATACCGCTGACGCAGCGTTCGCATGAACTCCGACACATCCCCCATCCGCGCGCGCAGGCGCTCCCGCAACCGCTCCGCCGCCTCCGGCGGATCGTGCGCCAGCGCATGCGCCAACCCCGCCGCGTCCAGACCGCACCACATCGCCTTCGCCGATCCGTAGAGCGCGCGGAAGCGCCCCACCAGTTCCGCGTCGTCGCACCGCTTCACCGCCGGGTCGATGCGCACGAGGATGTGGAAGTGGTTCTGCAGGCAGCAGTAGGTGATCACCTCCACCCCGCTGAAGTCCGCCGCGCGGTGCAGCGCCCGCACCCACACCTCACGCTGAACATCCGCCAGCAACCGCCGCCGCTGCACCACTCGCGCCGTAATGTGATATACAGCGATTTTATCAGACTTTATTCTTATCTCTCCCATAAGTTTATATTTTGTTTATGGAAAGGATCTAGTATCTTCAAGATTTTAAGTCAAGAAGTAACGGGAAGGACTTGCGCGGGTGCGCCGCGGTGCGTAAGCGTGTATACACAATGACGTGTTTGCACAGGACTTTGCAGCGTCCTCATGAGGGCGGGAACCACTTTCACCGAGATTGGACTCCGCCGTCCGGCGCCCGGCGCGCAGGCGGGCGGGAAGCTAGTCCGGGGAGCGTTCTTCCGCGCGTGCGGCCAAGGCGGCTGGGGTTGTTGTTGCTACCGTTTGCATTCGTGGCGGCGGGATTTGTCCCGGTGACGGAATCGGTGAGCCCCGATCTGCCGCTGCCGTGGCTGGCGGAACTTGGTGAGCAGCTGGACGATAAAGCGGCGCTGGAAGCACTTGCGGAGCGCATGCGCGACCGCCGCCTTGTGCTCCTCGGCGAGTCGACCCACGGCACGCACGAGTATTATACGTGGCGCGACCGGATTTCGCGCAGACTCATCGAAACGGGTGATTACCGCTTCATTGCGGTGGAGGGCGACTGGGCGTCGCTGCTCGAGCTGAACCGCTATGTGAAGAACAAGCCGGGCGCGCCCGAAACAGCCCGGGCCGCGCTCGAGGGCCTCGAACGCTGGCCGACGTGGATGTGGGCGAACGAGGAAGTGGAAGCCCTCGCCGAGTGGCTGCGGGAGTGGAATCAAGACCGTCCGATGGAGGAGCGCGCCGGCTTTTACGGAAAGGACGTCTACGCTCCGTGGGCTGCGGCGGACGCGGTCATAGCGTTCGCCCGCGATTATCTTAGCAGCGACGAGCGCCTGCGCGTACGCCGCAAACTGGCACGCTTTCAGCGCAACGAGGAGGACATCCAGGCGTATGTCCGGTCGACCTATCCTCAACGTGCGGAGACACTGGAGAATTTCCGCGCCCTCGTGTCCCTTGTAGCCGGGGCGGAGGACGCGCCGGCCTTCGAAAAATTCACCGCAAAGCAAAGCGCATACGTGGTGAAGGGCGCGCACCTGCATTTCACGGGCATGGTCGACCGCGGCCCGGAGTCATGGAACGCCCGTGTGGGGCACATGGAATCTACCGTGGAACGCCTCCTTGAGCGCTACGGGCAGGAGGCGCGCGGAATCGTCTGGGCACACAACACCCACATCGGCGACGCACGTGCCACAGCCATGGCAGAGCGCGGGGAGGTAAACATCGGGCAGCTCGCACGCGAACGTCACGGCATCGAGAGTGTTTTCGCCCTCGGTTTCACGACCCACCGCGGCCGCGTGCAGGCGGGCCGACAGTGGGGCGGACGCCGCCAGTCCATGCGCATTCCCGACGGAATTGCGGGCAGCCTCGAGGACGCCCTCAATATCCACTTTCCCGAAGGTGCCCTGTTGTTCTTCGACGACGCTCCGGAGACCGCGCACACCGATCCTGTTCCCCACCGCGCCATCGGCGTCGTTTACCGCCCGGAAGCGGAGCAAGGCAATTACGTGCCTACGCGCCTCGCCGCGCGTTACAATGCGATGCTGTTCCTCCCGGAAACACACGCCCTGCGCGCCTTCGAATAACCGCCGAAAACAACCCCGCCCCGATTGAAGCCATGACAAGACACCAAGCAACCGCCCGAACCGCGCGAACATCATCATTGCCATCGGCCTTACTTCTAGCGATATTTCTTATCGGTTCCAATGGCATTGCACACGCGGACGAGCCGTCCGCGACCGAATCAGCCCGTATGGAAATGGTGGAACGACAGATTGAAAACCGCGGAGTGCGCGACCCCGAGGTGCTGCGCGCCATGCGCGATGTGAAGCGCCACCTCTTTGTACCGGACCGTGTCACGGGTCATGCATACGACGACCGTCCCCTACCCATCGGCTACGGCCAGACGATTTCGCAGCCGTATATCGTGGCCTTTATGACGGAAGTCATCGAACCCAAACCGGATTTCCGTGTCCTTGAGATTGGCGCCGGCTCGGGTTATCAGGCCGCTGTTCTCGCGGAAATCGTCGACCACGTCTATACCGTCGAGATCGTGCCGGAACTCGCCGAATGGGCGGAGAGCCGCTTGCAGCTCGCCGGGTACGAAAATGTCTCCGTGAAGCACGCCGACGGCTACCACGGCTGGGAGGAGCACGCCCCCTTTGACGCCATCGTCGTCACCGCGGCAAGCCCGCACATTCCCCCGCCGCTCATCGAGCAGTTGAAGGACGGAGGGCGCATGATCATTCCGGTGGGGTCGCCCTTCCGCACCCAGCAGCTCGTGCTGGTGGAGAAGCGCGGCGAACGCACGCGCACGCGTAACATCCTGCCTGTGCAGTTCGTTCCGTTCACACGCGCGGAGGAGGATTGACGCCCGTGCGGACGGGTCCCGCGCAGCACCGCCCACACGTGCGCGCCGCGTCATGAAGCAGGCCGACGCAACCGGCGGACCGGCGGGCTGGGCGGCAGCGCTGCGGCAGGGCATCGCGGTGGGCGTCGTTTCCTTCGCGCTCCTCGCTCTGCAGATCGCGCTTATGCAAGGACTGGCTCATGCAC
This sequence comes from Opitutales bacterium, assembly GCA_020831525.1. Classification (GTDB taxonomy): domain Bacteria; phylum Verrucomicrobiota; class Verrucomicrobiia; order Opitutales; family Oceanipulchritudinaceae; genus SLLG01. The sequence continues at coordinate 58,040 of JAFIGH010000014.1, read as the reverse complement.
ACGGCCACCACCTCGCCTACATCGTCATCTCCATCGCACTCCTCGGGTTCGGCGCGAGCGGATCGTTCCTGCACGTGTGGCGGGCACGCGCCGCCGACGCCGACCGCCGGCTCCCCTCCCTTTTTCTCCCCAGCCTCCTCCTCTGCGCAGTATCCACTGCGTGGCTTCTGCCGACAACCCGGCCACTCCTCACCGGTATCGAAATCGACCAGCTGGAAGCCGACCCGGCCCAATGGCTGCGTCTCGGCGCGGCCGGGCTGCTCCTGCTCATCCCTTTCTTCTTCGGCGCATGTGCCCTTGCCATCGCCTTCACAACACGCGTCCGGTCCGTCGGACTACTTTATGGAGCCAACCTTCTCGGATCGGCGGCGGGCGCGGCCGGGGCGCTCGGACTACTCACCCTTGCCCTACCCGAAGATCTCGTCCCGCTCCTTGCCCTCGCGCTGCTCGCCGCCGCCCTGATCACAGCGGAAAGCCGGAGGTCAAAGCTCCGGACAACCCTCTTTGCGGCGGCGGCACTCGGAACGCTCGGCGGAGCCTTTGCGCCGCGCGAAATCCCCGTCTCGGCCTACAAAGGGTTGAGCTATGCCCTACAATTGCCCGAGGCCGAGCACAGCCCCGCGCGGCCCCATCCCCTCGGCCGCATGGAGACGGTGCGTTCGCCCGCCCTCCGCCATGCGCCGGATCTCAGCCTGCGCTACACCGGGACCGTGCCCGCGCCGGAGACCGTATATGTAAACGCCGACACTTACGGACACCTCCTCGATCCCGCAGCGCCCGGCGCCGACATCATCGCCCACACACCGCGCGCGCTGCCGTTCGCTCTCCGGCCCGCCGGGCACGCCGTCTATCTCGCGCCCGGAGGCACGCCGGGCCCGAACCTCGCGCTTGCGCAGGGTACCCGCGTCACCGTCGTCGAGCCGCACCCGCACGTCGCCGCGCGTATCGAAAATCTCCTTGCTCCGGAAGGAGTGACCGTCGTGCAACGCAATCCGCGGGCTTTTCTCATGACCGAAGCCGCGGACCGCCCGGACCTCATTGCCTTTCCTGAGCGCGGCATCTTCGGCGGCCCTGTCGGTCTCCAGGCACTGGGTGAGGACTTCCTCTTCACCGAAGAAGCCTTTGCGGCAGCCTTCGCCCGGCTCGCTCCCGGCGGACAGGTCGCTGTGAACGTCTGGCTCGACGAACCACTGCGGCACGCACCGCGTATCATCGATCTGGTGGCCCGGGCTCTTCGCGCAATTGGTGTCTCCGACCCGGCGCGCCACATCGCCGTCGTCCGCGGATGGGGGTCGCTCTCGCTCGTCGCCTCCGCCGCACCGCTCGACGAAACCGATATCGAAAAGATCCGCGCGTTCGCCGAAAGCGCAGGCTTTGACGTCCTCGCGCCCGCCGAAGCGCGCGGGTCCGAACGCCTGCACGGCGACGCCGGCGATGTCCTTGACCGCGCGCTCATAGCCCTCACCGGGCCGGACCGCGAAGCCTTTCTGGGCAACTACCGGCTCGATGTCGCCGCTCCCGCCGACAACCGCCCGTTCTTCAATCAGTTCGTCCGGCCCGCGGACACCCGCGCCGCGCTCTTTGCCACCGGCGGGGACGACTTTGCGACCCTCAGCGTGAGCGAACGCGGCATCGTCGTCATCGTCCTCCTTGTCGCCCTCCTCGCGCTTGCTTCCCTGCTGCTGATTCTCGGTCCGCTCGCGGCGGCACGGACACCGCTCGCCACGACACGGTTCACCCTACTCTACTTCGCCGGTCTCGGGGCCGGCTTCATGTTCTTCGAAATCGCCCTCATACAGCGCTTCACACTTATCTGGGGCAGCCCCCTGCACAGTGCCGCCGGAGTCATCGGGACCCTCCTATGCGGGATGGGAATCGGCAGCGCCTTGAGCCAACGCTTCCGGCCCTCGCCGCGCGGGCTCGCGGTCCTCGCGACCGCAATTGCCGTCCTTCAGGGCGCAATTCTCTTCACTCTGGCAGCAGCCGCTGACACCCTCGCCGCCGCCGCGCCCGCGGCGCGGATCCTAGGCGGCGTGCTCCTTATTCTCCCGCCCGCTGTCCTGCTCGGAATGCCGTTTCCCCTCGGCCTGCGGCTCCTCACAAACCGCGCCTCCGGTTCCGTGCCATGGGCATGGGGGGTAAACGGTTGCCTCTCCGTCCTTTCCGCGCCTGCGGCGGGTCTCCTCGCCCTCGCCGCCGGGTTCAACAGCCTTGCCGCCGTCGCCGCGGCGGCCTACCTCGCCGCTTCCGCCGCCGCGCTCACACACCGCGAAGGTCCCGGGTGAGCCAATTACCAAAACAAGAAAGGCCCGTGTGTCGCGCACACGGGCCTTCCGGGGTAGCCTAAAATCGTCGGGGAAGCCTCAGATCGCGCCCTTCAGGGCGGTTCCGGGCTTGAACTTGACGGACTTCGACGCGGCGATCTTGATCGCTTGGCCGGTCTGCGGGTTCACACCCGTGCGGGCGGAGCGCTTGACGACCGAGAAGGTGCCGAAGCCGATGAGTTGCACGGACTTGGCCTTGCTCTTGAGGCCCTTCTTGATGCCGTCGAGGACGGCTTCGAGAGCGCGCTCGGCGGCGGCCTTCGACGTGTCGGGACCGAGTGACTTTTGGATGCTTTCTACCAATTCTGACTTGTTCATGTATTCTCCTTTGTGAGGTTGGTTGATTCAGTGCCGTGAATAGCGCCCCCATGTGAACGACTTATTCACAGCGCCGTCAATGGAAAACCGACACCACGGGCGTATTTTTTTTATGCATTGGTTCCGCCCGAGCCCTTTTCCCATGGGGGTTTCGGAGGGGGGTCGCCACGCGTCCCGCTGACCATCGCGCGCAAAAGGTAATCCAGCGCCTCAACCTGCTTGATTCCATGCTTGACAGCCAATTGCTTCGACCGTTTCCACAACTGCTGGGCGATCACATCCTCCTTGCCTAACGGTCCTCCGAGGCTGTGCACGAGTGCACTCACACGCCGTACCCAAACCGCCTCGTCTTCAGTCGGAATCTCCATCACCGCGGACGACTCGGAGAGGCTCGCCGCCCTCCGCCGAAAGATTCACGACCGCACTGCCGCCAAGTGCAGAACGTTTCACAAGAGCCAGCCCGGAAAGCCCGAAGCCCTGATAAACACTGGAGCGCAGCTCGCCGACCTCTTGGCAATCAGAGAAAACCGGGTACGCCTTATCCGTATCCACTTTCACGCTACCTTCCACGCGGACAAGAATTTTCGGCCAGCGTCCGAGGCGGGCCTGCCGTGCCGCCACTTCCTGGCCGAGGAAACAGCCCTTGGTCAGGCAGACGACGTCACCGAGGCCGCCGTCAAAAGGGGTTTCGCCGGGGCCGATATCACGCGGGACGGCGGGGATCCGCGCCGCGATTCGCATCGCCTCGAGATCTGAAAACGGACATTCTTCCGCTCCGTTTCGCTCCAGCCATGCGGCAACAGCGGGAGCGGCGTCAGCGTCAAAAAGGCACTCCACGCAATCGGGCGCGCCCCGCGCAATGCGGAAAAAAAAGGCTTCCGGCGGCAACCCTGAGCCCTCCGCCGCGCCTTCGCCGGTGGAAAAAGCGCCCGCGGAAGGCAACCGCACGCCCGCCGCCTCAAGGACAGGTGCCAACCTCGCACCTCCCAGTGTGAACAACACCTTCCCCGTGCGCTCTTCGATTTCGACATCATCGGCCACGATAAACGAATCGAAGCGGGAGCGCAGATCGGCCCCGGGCGTGCCGGCGCTGACGAGAAGGAAGGCCTCCTCTCCGGTGCGGAGCGCATGGCTGTCGCCCTGCACACGGCCGCGGTGGTCGAGCCAAAGGGTGTATTGACACGATCCAACCGGGCCGGAGAGATCCGCCGATCCTTGCCCTTGAAGGAAGCGCGGGGCGTCCTCTCCCGCCACCGCGAGGACGGCGGCCGGCGACGCGCGATGAAACCAAAAACCCGGCATAGACATGGAGGGCAGATTTGCGCGGCGGGCGCGCCGAAGCAACCCTATCCACCGGATTTTCCGCGGCGGGCCTCGAGGCGGCGCTGCACGCGCGCTTGTTCCCGCCGGTCCATGGGCGAAAAGGCAAAGACCACGGCGGCGAGGATGAAGCACAGCCCGACGCCCGGACCGAAGAACAGCGCGAGGCCGAGAGCCGTTTCCGCACTCTGCTCCCGCACGCCTTCCTCGAAACCGATGAGCGCGAGCATGGGACCGGTGAGACCGAGTCCGACCGAGCGCGCGAGTTTTTGCCCCAGCCGCCAAAAGCCGAAGTAGAGCCCGGCGCGCTGCTCGCCGGTCTCTAGCCGGTCGGCATCCGCCACATCGGTGACGAGTGACTCAAAAAGAATAATCGCACCCACGGCGATTCCTCCGAAGACCGCCATGACCGCCGGACCGGCGAGACTGCCCGCCGGAAAGAGGGGGTACGCCACCGCCGTCATGATCCCGAGGGCGAGCATGCCGGCAAAGCCGGGCCATTTTTTCCCGAACCGCCGCCCCAGAGGAATCCAGACCGCCACCGACGCGACGATGGCGACCGCGAAAATCCCCAGCACCCAGCGCTGCACATCGGCCTCCGCCAGTTCGAGGCGGAACCGGTAATAGGGCAAGGCCAGCGTGGCGTTCATGGCGCGGCCTACCGAGGCGATGACAAAAGCAAAAAGCACGGGAAGAAAAAAGCGGTTGGCGAACACCCCGCGCAGGCTTGCGGCGAGCGAACCGAGGCTGAATGCCGCGCCCACCGGCACCCTTGCCTCCATGGCGCGGCGGCGCACCGCGAAGATCGTCGCACCGGCGGAGGCGATGACGGCCCCGCCGACAAAGAGGGCGGCAAGTGACCGGCTCCACCACACCCCGTCGTCGGAATCCACATCGAGACCGAACGAATCTGCCGCCAGAAGCGGTGCGAGGATGCCGAAGAACAACCCGAAAGTCCCCGCCACAAGGCGCCAGCCGTAAACTTCCGTGCGTTCATTGCTGTCCTCCGTAAGAGCTCCGCCGAGCGCGAGGTGCGGCACTCCGATGACCGTCATCGATGTATTCACCAGCACATACGTAAACAGCAAATAGAGAAACCCCGCCCCTTGCCCGGAGAGGGCGGGCGGACTGAAGAGCGCCCACAACGCGAGCGGCAGAGAAACGGCACCGGCAACCAGATACGGCAGAAAGCTACCGAAGCGGCTGCGCGTGCGGTCGGTCACCATGCCCATGAGCGGATCGCTCACGGCGTCCCACACAACTGCGAGGGCCAGCGCGTACCCGGCCAAATCCGCGCGCAACCCGACGACTCTCGTATAGAAGTCGAACAGATAAAACTGGATGAGCAGTTCCGCCGACGAGAGACCGAAATCCGCCAGACCAAAACCGGCTTTCGTCCGGCGCCGGAGTTGCGCGGCCATAGGCTGTGCCCAAGGTCCGGATCAACCGGCGCGCGGCTTGGGCATGATGCCGCCCATGCCGCCGTCGATTGACCACACTTGGCCGGACACCCACGCTGCGTCCTCTGAGAGCAGCCACGCCATGAGCGAGGCGACCTCGTCGGGCGCGCCGATGCGCCCGAGCGGATGCATTGAGGCGGACATCTTCCGCGCCTGCTCGCTGCCGAGGAGGTGCTTCGTCGCGCCAGTCTCCACCAGCCCCGGCGCGACTCCATTCACCCGCACGCCGAAATTGGCGTAGCTCGCCGACGCCGCGCGGACAAGGCCTTCGACACCGCCCTTTGCCGCTGCGATGGCCTCGTGGCTCGGCAGCCCAAAACGGGCCGCCACAGAACTGACGAGGACAATCGAGCCCGCCTTTTCCCGGCGCATCGCCGTTACCGCCGCCCGGAGGGCGTAGAAAGCGGTTGTCAGATTGGTCGCGATGACTTCCGTCCACTCCTCGTCCTTCATCGTGTGGACCGGCTTGAGAAAAACCGATCCGATGCAATGGGCATAACCGGTTGGCGTCCCGAAAGCGTTCTCCGCTTCTTTGAATACTCTCCCCACGGCCCCGGAATCGCGCGCATCCGCTTCGAAAACTTTCTCGACACCAATATCCGAAAGATCCTCCGCTGTCCGTGCATACCCCGCAACGGTTGCCCCGGAAGCGGCCAATCGCTCCGCGAGCGCTCGGCCCACCCCGCCTGTAATGCCTCCGATGAAATGAAATGGCTGACTCATGCCGGAGAGAATACACCGTCGACGGCGCAACGCAAAACCGACTTTGAAATTTGCGCGGTGACCGACAGGGGTTCATCATCCCAGCATGGTAGCCGGAATTCGATACACAGTCATCCCTCTAGCATGCATTCTTGCCGCCGTCACCGCTTACGGAGACGGCTTCAAACCAGTGGTGGAGGAGGACGGCGTGCGCTTCGAGCGCAAAGCGGAAGGCACCTTCCGCTGGCGCGGCATCTTCCGGGTCTACGATGGCGCCCTGTATTTAGAAAACGGAGGTGACAAGCGGGCAGCCATGAACGGCGAAGCGCCCCTCCGTCTCGAACTGCACTACAGTCGCGGATTCTCGGCGAGCGATATCGTCGAAGGCGGGAACGCATTGTTAGAAAAGAATGTCGACCGCGAAACGCTCACCCGGATTTCCGACCGTCTGGAGAAAATAAATACCGCCTATCAGGATATTTCTTCCGGCGACCGCTACAGTCTTACGTTCATTCCTGACAAGGGAACGACTCTGCGCCTGAACGGCGAACCGCTCGTCACGGTCGAAGGCGGAGACTTCGCCGCCGCCTACTTCCGTATCTGGCTCGGCGACGACCCCATCAGCACATCCTTCCGCGACCAGCTGCTGGGCCGCTGAGCCGGGGGCCGGTTCACAACTCGCGCATGTGCGGTATCGCGCCGGACGCGCCGGGGCGGGTCACACACATCGCGGCGGCGCGGACGGCGCGGCGCGTTGCCGCCTCCAAATCCACTCCATCCATGACGGCGGCGACAAAGAAACCGATAAACGTGTCGCCGGCGGCGGTTGTATCGACCGCGCTCACGCGCTCCGCCGGAATCCGCAACGCCACCCCGTCCGACACGACGATTACACCCTCGCCGCCCAGCGTGAGGACGACACTGAGGTGTGGAAAGCGGTTCCGCAGCGTTTCAACGATGGAATCCGGCGTCTCCGCGCCGCTCAACGAGCCGCCTTCGGTCTCATTGACAAGCAGCCAGTCGACAGCCTCAAACGGGTAGTCCGACACTGCGGGGTGCATAGGCGCGGGATTAAACCAGACCGTGAGCCCGTCCTCCCGCGCGCGGGAGAGGGATTCAGGCACCGCCGAGGTTTCATTTTGGCAGAGGAAATGGTCGGACGAACCGAGACCGGCGAAGAACGCGTTGAAATCCCCCGACCCCATCCGCGCGTTTGCCCCGCCGTGGATGACAATAGCGTTTTGTCCGTCCGGCGTTACTTGGATGACGGCATGCCCGGTCGGGCTCTCAAGAGAAGCCACGCGGTCCGGGTCCACCCCCTCCCTCCGCAACCGCTCAACGAGAGCGGTTCCGTCCGGGCCGACCGCTCCGGCGTGGATCACCCGCGCACCGGCGCGCGCGAGCGCGACGCTCTGGTTGAACCCCTTTCCGCCGAAGCCCGTGGTGTAGCCGCCGCTCGAGAGTGTCTCCCCCGGGCGCACGAAATGGGGGACTTGGTAGACATGGTCGATGTTAATGGAACCGAAATTCAAGATGCGTGGCATAAATCCTTCTCCCACTGTCTGCGGTGATTTCTCAAGCGCAATCCCTCGCGACTCCCGAAATCAGGACCGGCCGTAGCCCGGTACGCCGGAGCGGACAGGTGTCCGGTTTGTCGCAAAGCCGCATCGGGATCCAGCATCGTCGCCGCCATGCGCCCGGTGGCGCGCCGCGGGATCGGCAAGCGACGGGAAAACCTCTTCACGGTTTACAAGCGCGCCGGATGCCGCACGGTAGAGCGCATCCATGGAAACGGTCCACCTGCACGAAACATGCTCGCGCCAACGCCGCGCCCTCCGACCGGAGGACGGGTCGACATTCCGCATGTACGTGTGCGGGCCGACAGTCTACGGCCCCGCGCACATCGGAAATTTCCGCACGTTTATCCTCTTCGACGTGCTATACCGCACCCTGCGCGCCGCCGGATACCGCGTGAATTACGTGCGCAACATCACCGATGTCGACGACAAGACGATCCGCGGCGCACAGGCGGAAGGCACGGCCCTCGCGGACTTTACCCAGCGGTGGACGGAGAAGTTCCACGGCGACTGCGCCGCGCTCAACCTCCTCACACCCGACGCCGAGCCCGCCGCCACAGCCCACATCGCCGAGCAGATTCACCTCGTCGAAAAGCTGATCGCCAAAGGCCACGCCTACGCGGCGGGCGACGGCTCGGTCTATTTCGACGTCAGCTCCTTCCCGGAATACGGCAAGCTCTCGCACATCGACGCCGACGCCCTCCGCACGCCGGCTGAGACCAGCGGCGGCGGGCGCAACCTGGCCGATGAATACGAACGCGACGCCGTGGCCGACTTCGCCCTGTGGAAAGCACACAAAGCGGAGGACGGCCCCGTGGCGTGGGACAGCCCGTGGGGCCGCGGCCGCCCCGGCTGGCACCTCGAATGCTCGGCCATGAGCATGGCCTTCCTCGGCGAGACCTTCGACCTCCACGGCGGCGGCGAAGACCTGTGCTTTCCCCACCACGAAAACGAGATCGCGCAGAGCGAGGGGGCCACGGGCAAACCGTTTGTCCGCCACTGGGTGCACGCCGTCCATCTCCTCGTGGAGGGGCGCAAGATGAGCAAGAGCTTCGGCAACTTCTTCACCGCAGGCGATCTCTTCGACAAGGGGCACGTCCCCGAGGTCGTGCGCTACGCCCTGATCTCCGGCCACTACCGCCAGCAACTCAACTTTACCTTCAACGGCCTCGACGCCGCGCGCAGCGCCCTTACCCGCCTCGAAAAAGCGGACCGCCGCCTCGCCGGGACATGGCCCGGAGGCGAAGAGGCGTGGCGCGAATTCGTCACCGCCGAAGCCGCCGAAGGCGACCCCTGCGGGCGCTTCGCCGCCGCGTGGGACGCCCTGCGCGAAGACCTCAACACGCCGGCCGCCCTCGGCGCACTCTTCAAGGCCCTGCCCGCGCTCGCCGACGAAGCCCCCGCCGACGCCGACTTCCACGGCTTCCGCAAACTGATGTATGCCCTTGGCCTGCGCCCGTGGCTCATGCGCAAAGACGACACGGACGAGAGCGAACCGCCCGCCGAAATCACAGCCCTCGCCGAAGAACGCTGGGCGGCAAAAAAGGCGCGCGACTTCAGCCGCGCCGACGCCCTGCGGGCGCAGATCGCCGACGCCGGCTGGAACGTCCTCGACGCCAAAGACGGCTACACGCTGCGGAAGAACAACTGAGCACGCTTTACAAGAGCCGCCGTGCCGGAGTAAAGAACTGCAAAATCCCTTTGTCGGCTGCCGGAACCGTCTCACTGTGTCCTCGCTCTCCGCACAGCCGCATTCCATTCCTATCCGCGTATTCAATGATCAAATCGAAAGACCGATTCCGTGAAATCGAAGCTGTCGTCGTGCGCTTCGCCGGTGATTCCGGCGACGGCATTCAGACCGTGGGCGAGCAGTTCACCGATGCCAGTGCGCTCGCCGGCAACGACATCCGCACCCTGCCCGATTTCCCCGCCGAGATCCGCGCCCCCGCCGGTTCGCTGCCCGGAGTCTCCGGCTACCAACTCCAGTTCGGCAGCCGCGAAATCCTGACGCCCGGCGACGAGCCCGCCGCCCTTGTCGCCATGAATCCCGCCGCCCTCAAGACCAACCTCGGCGACCTCGCGGCCAACGGTCTCCTCGTCGTCAACGAAGATGCCTTCACCAAAGCCAATCTGCGGCTCGCGGGCTACGACACCAACCCGCTCGACGACCCCGCCCTCAACGAACGTTTCGAAGTCATCCGCCTGCGCATCTCCGAGTTGACGAAGGACGCCCTCGCCGACTCGCCGCTCTCCACCCGCGACAAACTGCGCTGCAAAAACTTCTTTGCGCTCGGCTTCATGTTCTGGGTCTACGACCGGCCCATCGACCCCACCCTCAACTCCATTCAGGGAAAATGGGGGAAGCGCCTGCCGGACCTCGCCGACGCCAACACCCGCGCCCTCAAGGCCGGCTACTTTCTCGGCGAAACCCACGAAATCTCGCGCAACCGCTACCAGATCGCCCGCGCCCGCACCGTCCCCGGCCGCTACCGCAAGATCAGCGGCAACGACGCGCTCATCATCGGGCTCATCGCCGCCGCGCGACAGGCGGGCAAGGATCTCTGCTACGCGGGCTACCCCATCACGCCCGCATCCTCCATCCTCGAAGGGCTGGCCCGCCACAAAAACCACGGCGTCAAAACGATCCAGGCGGAGGACGAAATCGCCGCCGCGGGCATGGCCCTCGGCGCGAGCTACGCCGGCGACCTCGGCGTCACCGGCACAAGCGGACCGGGCATGTGCCTCAAAGCGGAATTCGTCGGCCTCGCCGTGACAACCGAACTGCCCCTCGTCATCATCAACGTGCAGCGCGGCGGTCCCAGCACGGGACTGCCCACCAAGACCGAGCAGGGCGACCTCCTGCAGAGTCTCTTCGGGCGTAACGGCGAGAGCCCGCTGCCCGTCATCGCCGCCTCCTCGCCCGCCGACTGCTTCCGCGCCGCCCTTGAAGCCTCGCGCATCGCCCTCGAGTACAGCACGCCCGTTGTCCTCCTCAGCGATAGCTACATCGCCAACGGCTCCGAACCGTGGCTCATCGAAGACGCCGCCAAACTCCCCGCCATCAGCGTCCGCGAGCCTTCGCCCGACGAACCCTACATCAGTTACAAGCGCGACCCCGACACGCTCGCGCGGCGTCTCGCCCATCCCGGCCGCCCCGGCTTCGAACACCGCATCGGCGGTCTCGAAAAAGGCGAGTCCGGAGGCGTAAACTATGATCCGGAAAACCACGAACTGATGACGCACCTGCGTGCCGACAAGGTCGCCGCCGTCGCTAAGAACCTCCCCCCGCTCGCCGTCCAGGGCTCGCCCGAGGGCGACGTCCTCGTCATCGGCTGGGGCGGCACCCACGGGGCCATCGCCTCCGCCGTGCGCCGCCTGCGGGATGAAGGCCACGCCGTGAGCAACACCCACCTCACCCACCTCAATCCGCTCCATCCGGACCTCGATGCCCTCGTCGCCGGCTTCCGCCGCATTCTCGTGCCCGAGCTGAACCTCGGTCAGCTGAGGCTCCTTCTCGCCGCGCGCTTCCAGCGGGAGATCGCCGGCCTCAACAAAGTGCAGGGCCGCCCCTTCACCGTAGCCGAAATCCACGACAAAATCACAGAAATCCTCACCTCTCTCCAGTCATGAGCACCGCCACCGAAACGGGCGCCCACGCCCTCAACCGCAAAGATTTTGTCACCGAAAACGATGTCCGCTGGTGCCCCGGATGCGGCGACTACGCCATCCTCAACGCCCTCCAGCGCACCTTTCCCGGCCTCGGCATCCCGCGCGAAAAGTTCGTCGTCGTAAGCGGGATCGGCTGCTCCAGCCGCTTCCCCTACTACATGAACACCTACGGGTTCCACACCATCCACGGGCGCGCCCCCGCTGTCGCCACCGGCGTCAAGGTCGCCAATCCGGAACTCTCCGTCTGGCTCGTCACGGGTGACGGCGACGGCCTCAGCATCGGCGGCAACCACATGCTCCACCTTCTGCGGCGCAACGTCGACATCAACGTCCTTCTCTTCAACAACCGCGTCTACGGTCTCACCAAAGGGCAGTACAGCCCCACTTCGCCCGTCGGCATGCGCACCAAGAGCAGCCCCTTCGGCTCCTTCGAGCAGCCGCTCGACCCCGTGCGCTTCGCCCTTGGCGCCGAGGCCGGTTTCGTCGCCCGCACCCTCGACAACAACGTCAAACACATGACCGCCACCTTCGAGGCCGCCGCCCGCCACAAGGGACTCTCCTTCGTCGAAATCTTCCAAAATTGCGTCATCTTCAACGACGGCACGTTCGACCCCGTCTACGGCCGAGAACAGCGCGACGAACAGCTTCTCTACCTCAAAGACGGCAAGCCTCTCCGCTTCGGCAAAGACGGCGCCAAAGGCATCCGCCTCAACGGCCTCGAACCCGAGGTCGTCACTGTCGGCGAAAACGGCGTGCCCGAAGACGAACTCCTCGTCCACGACATCCACCACCCTTCCCACCTCTTCGCCGCCCTCCTCGCGCGCATGGGCTACCCCGAGTTTCCCACACCCGTCGGCGTCTTCCGCTCCGTCGAGGAAAGAGCCTCTTACGAAGACGGCGTCGCCGCGCAGATCGCCCAAGCCCGCGCGACCGCCGGGGAAGGCGACCTCCAGGAACTCCTCACGGGCGATGCCACATGGGAGGTCCCGCGGGGTTCGGCACCCACCGCCGGACAGTGACGATCAGTTCTCCGCATTCGGAAAAGACGACGCACGCGCAGGCCTCGATGGCACCCGGATAAGCCGGGCACGGTGGGGCAAGGCATGCCACGGGTCGGCTTGAATATCGTAGTCGGCTGCCATCTTGGCGGCCGGCCCGGGATGCGCGAAAGCCCGCCAACTCACGATCCCCCGTCCAAACCGAGCGCGATTCCGTGCAGGACTACTGCTTACGGATTGCCTTTACCGCGTCCGGGTAGCGTCATTGTCGGGGTGCAACCGGAATCCCCGAAACCGCCCCCGCCCTCGTCCGCATCGGACACGGCGCGCGCGACGGCGCGCTGGGAAGGCGTGCGGGGCGCCTCGCAGGGAGTGCTGGACCCATGCTGGCAGGCGCTCGCCCTCATCGTCGCGATCCGCTACTTCGCGGCGGACGAAGGCGTAAAGTCACTCCTCGCCGCGGCGACTGGCATCGGGCTCACACTCTCGTTCTTCTCCCTGCCGCTGCTCCTCCGCCTGCGGATGAAGGTCGCCGACGCGCTCGCGCTCCTGTGGGTGGCCGCCGGACTTCTCCTTTTGTGCGTGACTGTGCTCGGCCACTACCTCGCCTTTCTCGGCGGGGTGATCGCCGCGCAGATTCTCCTCGCGCAGGCACCCCAGCTCGTCACGCACATTTACGCGACAAACTTTGCCGCGCGGGAACGGGGACGACGCCTGTCCCTCGTCTTCATCATTGCTTCAGTCACCGGGATCGCCTTCAGCTACGCGGGCGGGGCCGTGCTCGACGCCGACATCCGGCTCTACCGCCTCGTCTTCGCCCTCGCCGCGGCGGCCGCGCTCACCGGTGCCTACGCCTTTCACCGCATGCCGTCACAGCCCCTCGCCTCCATCCCCGCGAGCGGTCTGTGGGAAAATTTCTCCCTCGCATGGCGGGACAAAGTGTTCGGCTGGCTGCTCTTCGGCTGGATGCTCATGGGACTCGGCAACCTCATGGTCATCCCCCTGCGCGTCGAATACCTCGCCAATCCCGCCTACGGAATCGACATGAGCAACGCCACCATCACCGCCCTTCTCGTCGGTGTTGTGGCGGTCTTCCGCATCCTTTCGACCACGTTCTGGGGCATCGTCTTCGACCGACTCAACGTCATCACCGTGCGCGTCGTCCTGAACCTCTTCTTTTTTCTGAGCATCCTCGTCTTCTTCAACTCCACGCAGGTGGTCTGGCTGGCCCTCGGGTCGGCCCTCCTCGGCATCGCCTTCGGCGGCGCGGGCATCATGTGGAGCCTTTTCGTCACCAAAATCGCTACGCCCGACAAAGTCCCCGCCTACATGAGCCTCCACGGCTTCCTCACCGGCCTTCGCGCCGCCGCCGCCCCCTTCATCGGCTATGCTTTCCTCGGCCTCGGCGGCCCCGTCTTCGCCGCATGGATCGCCGCCGCCGCTGTCGGCGCCGCCACCCTCGTCTTCATCCCCCTGCGCCCCGCCCTCAAACAACGGAAAGTCGACTGACCCAAGCCCCGGCAAACCGCCCAACCGGACACCCGTATAAACGTCCCTCAGATATAAAAGTAACATATCTAAACTCACAATTAAATTTGTTGACACATCCGCAAAGTTGAGGCGCATGCGGGCTGCGCCGCCACCCTATACAGTGGTATCATACTGGTTAATCCGCATAAATTCTTTAGCTTCTTTCAAGTGATTCTCGTGGGTCCATGTTTATTTTTCTCTGTAATAGTTTATATTTAACTCACGGAAAAAACAGTTGACTCAGGATGCGTTGGCGGGGCTGTCTCCGGACGGTGAGGGAGTTGCTTCGGATCGTTGAGCGGGACGATTTTTTGCTTGGAAGGGCGGGGACGATGCGCACACTGTCTGCCCTCATGGAAGGTGAAACCACGGATCATTACCGCGATTACTGCGGCGGCGTGTTCAAGGTGGTCAGCGTTGTGCTGACGTTTGTGTTCTGGGTGATATTCACTGTGATTCTCTCGGGTTTCGTGCCCGTGCAGACGGCCTTCTGGCAGTATGTCTGGGGCGGTTTCACGGCCTTGAGCATGGCAGGCGTGTTCTTCGTCGCGGTGCACATGTTCTGGCTTGTCGTCGGGGAGCAGCGGCGCGCGCGGTTGTGAGTTCCCGCCGTCCGGGCGGAGGACGCGTGATTTTGCACGAAAATACGCGCGACTTGCGCTTGTCGGGGCGGCAAGGATCCCCATGATCCGCCTCCGATATGCGTCTGATTCGAACGATTCCCCTGACTCTCCTTGCGCTTCTCGTCCTGTCGCCGCTGCTTTCGGGCCGGCTCATTCTCGTCCCGATCGCCCCGAGCCATTGGGGCGGCTACGAATTCGGCGAGGACTGGTGGGCCGACACCGGTAACTTTCTGGGCCGGATCCGGCCGAACACACGGCTGATTCACTATAGCTACGTCTACGTCCGCGATCTCGGGACCTACATTTTCCTGCCGGAGTCCAACATCGACGCCGAGGGCGGGTGGGCCTACGTGTTCGACGGCGTGGAGCGCCCGGCGGACCCCGACCCGGAGACCACGTGGGGCGGCCACGAACCCGGTGCCGACGGCTTCTACGACACCGGACATTTTCTCGGGAAGGTCTCGCCCGTGGGAGATTTCGTATACGTCGCCGCTCTGGATGGGTTCGCCTACCTTCCGGAGGATCATTTTGACGGCGCGGGGGCGTGGGTGTATTTCTATAAGAACCACTGATCGGCAAACCGCAATGCAGCCGCACCGCCTCCTCCCTCTGCCCGCCCTGGTCCTCTCCCTCTTCGCAGGATGCGCAGCCCACCGGGAGACGGTGCGCATCGAGAGCTATCCACCGGGGGCAGTGGTGCATGTAAACGGCGAGGAGCGGGGCACGACACCGCTCGAGGTGGAGCTAGAAACCCGCCGCCCGCACAGCCTGAGGATGGAGCGGACGGGATTCGTCGCCGAGGACCTAAGGCTGGTTCCGGTGCAGAATCCGGCGAAGAACGGTTTACTCCGCTTTGGGCCGCGGGTGCAATCGGGCTATTACCAGACCTTCAGCCCGAACCCCGTGGCCGTCACCCTCCGCTCGACGCTGGTGCCCCCGGCGCGGGGCATGGGCGGCTTGGGCGCGATGGCCGAGCGCGTGCGCACCGCCGATGCCATGCTGGAGGAAGGTGCCATTACCGCCGAGGACCACGGGTGGATCGTCCAGCAGATCATCGAGGCGTACCAATGAACGGCGGCGGAATTATAAGCAGGTGCGGCGCGCACGAATCCGGACCGCAGCGGGCGGGAATGCCCTCCTCTATTCGCATTGCCACGTCCATCGCGCCTCCCTCCATTCTATTAGCACACCTTTTCCGTGGACAAAGCTCCGGTTATAAGCAAAACCCGCTACTGGCACTCATGGATATTCCCTTTACTCTCCATTCATCCTCCTAACTACTCGCAGGCGTCACCTTCCAAATACTGATTCTGCAATGACTTCTCTCGGTAAGAAATACGTCATGGCCGTTTCCGGTCTGATCCTCGTCGGATTCGTGATCGGCCACATGATCGGCAATCTCCAGATGTTCCTCCATCCGGACTGGATCAACGCATACGCATACAAATTGCAGAACCTGCCCTACGGTCTGCTCTGGGTGGTCCGGTTAGTCCTCTTCGCGGCGGTGGTCGCGCACATTGTGACCGCAGTCCTCCTTGTTATCGAGAATCGCCGCGCCCGGCCGCGGGGGTATTCCGTGGACAAGCCGATCCAATCGACCTTCGCCAGCCGGACAATGCGCTACTCGGGAGTGATCCTTCTCGCCTTCATCGTCTTCCACATCCTGCACTTCACCACGCAACACGTGCATCCGGAGTTCCGCGACCTCTACCGCCCGCTGGAGGGGGTTCCGACGATGCACGCCGCCTACGACCTCCTCGAAGCGACGGGCAAAAACAACGTGCACGACGTCTACAGCATGGTGGCCATCGGCTTCAGCGCGCAGTACTGGTATGTGTCGCTCTTCTACGTCATTGCCATGGGCCTGCTCTTTCTGCACCTGAGCCACGGCATCAGCAGCATGTTCCAGAGCGTGGGCCTGCGCAACCACGTGTGGCGTGTCCGTCTCGACCGTGCCGCCCTCGTCATTTCCATCGCGCTTTTCCTTGGCTTTGCTTCGATTCCGGTAGCGGGCCTGCTCGGCATTCTGCCCTACCAGGACATGGTGCAGGGCGCCTACATCCATACGCACCCGACGCCGTAACCCGCGACGCGCCTGAATCCGTAAACCTTCCGCAGCATTTGGAACTATGAATCTCGACCCGAAAACTCCCGAGGGACCGCTGGAAAAGAAGTGGACCAACGCAAAGGCCAACTACAAGCTCGTCAACCCGGCGAACCGGCGGAAATACAGCGTCATTGTCGTCGGATCCGGTCTGGCCGGCGGGGGCGCCGCCGCCGCCCTCGGCGAGCAAGGCTACAACGTCAAATGCTTCTGCTACCAGGACAGCCCGCGCCGCGCCCACTCCATCGCCGCGCAGGGCGGGATCAACGCCGCCAAAAACTACCAGAACGACGGCGACAGCGTCTACCGGCTGTTCTACGACACGATCAAGGGCGGCGACTATCGCAGCCGCGAGGGCAACGTCTACCGCCTCGCCGAAGTGTCCACCAGCATCATCGACCAGTGCGTCGCGCAGGGCGTGCCCTTCGCACGTGAATACGGGGGCATGCTCGACAACCGCTCCTTCGGCGGCGCGCAGGTCAGCCGCACCTTCTACGCGCGGGGCCAGACGGGGCAGCAGCTCCTCCTCGGCGTCTACCAGTCCCTCAGCCGGCAGATCGGACTCGGACAGGTGAAGATGTACAACCGCCACGAGATGCTCGACGTCGTCCTCGTCAACGGAGTCGCCAAAGGCATCATCACGCGCAACATGGTCAACGGCAAGATCGAGCGCTGGGCCGCCGACGCCGTCGTCATCGCCTCGGGCGGCTATTCCACAGTTTTCTTCCTCTCCACCAACGCTGCCGGGTGCAACGTCACCGCCGCGTGGCGCGCCTACAAACGCGGGGCCGGCTTTGCCAACCCGTGCTTTACGCAAATCCACCCGACCTGTATCCCGCAGGAAGGCGAGCACCAGTCGAAGCTCACGCTCATGTCCGAGTCGCTGCGCAACGACGGGCGCGTATGGGCGCCGAAGAAGAAGGAAGACTGCGCCAAGAATCCCAACGACATCCCGGAGGAGGACCGCGACTACCTCCTCGAACGCAAGTACCCGAGCTTCGGTAATCTTGCTCCGCGCGACATTTCCTCCCGCGCGGCCAAGGAAGTCTGCGACGAGGGCCGCGGCGTCGGTCCCGTCGTGGCCGGCGAGCGGCGCGGCGTGTATCTGGATTTCCGCGACGCCATCCAGCGGCTCGGGCGCAAAACCATCGAGGCCCGCTACGGCAACCTCTTCGACATGTATGAAAACATCACCGGGGAAAATGCCTACGAGCGGCCGATGCGCATCTACCCCGCCCCCCACTACACGATGGGCGGGCTCTGGGTGGACTACAATCTCATGACCAACATCACCGGTCTCTTCGCCGCCGGCGAAGCCAACTACTCCGACCACGGCGCAAACCGCCTCGGTGCCTCCGCCCTCATGCAGGGGTTGGCCGACGGGTTCTTCGTCCTTCCCTACACCCTCGGCAACTACCTCGGCGCCATCCCGCCGGGCGAAGCGGGCAAGACCGACATCAACGATCCTGCCTTCGCCGACGCGGAAAACGCTGTCAAAGAGAGTATCAGCAAACTCATATCCATTAAGGGCAAAAGCAGCCCGCGCAGTCTCCACACCGCCCTCGGCAAAATCATGTGGAACAAGGTCGGCATGGCGCGCAGCAAGGAGAGCCTCACCGGTGCCATCGAAGAAATCCGCGCCCTGCGCGAAAAATTCTGGAGCGACGTCCTCATTCCCGGTGACGCCGATGAACTCAATATTGAACTGGAGCGCGCCGGGCGCGTCGCCGACCACCTCGAGTTCGCCGAACTGCTCTGCTTCGACGCCCTCGACCGCGATGAATCCTGCGGCGGCCACTTCCGCGTCGAGCACCAGACCGAAGACGGCGAAGCCGTGCGCCACGACGACCGCTACGCAAATGTCAGCGTATGGGAATTCACAGGCGTGGGCGCGGAGCCCAAGAAGCACGTCGAACCGCTCAACTTCGAAAACATCAAGCTCGCCGTGCGCAGCTACAAATAAACCTTCCAAACGGACGATAGACCCATGTCGGAAAAGTCGCTCAACCTGAACCTGCGCGTCTGGCGCCAGAAAACCGCGGACGCTCCGGGCGAATTTGTCACCTACAAGCTCGACAACGTTTCGCCCGATTCCTCCTTCCTCGAGATGCTCGACCTGCTCAACGAGCAGCTCATCGAAACGGGAGAGGAGCCGGTCGCCTTCGACCACGACTGCCGCGAGGGTATCTGCGGCACGTGCTCGCTCACGATCAACGGCATCCCCCACGGCAAAGGGCGCATGATAACAACGTGTCAGCTGCACATGCGCAAGTTCGAGGACGGCGAGACGATCACCGTCGAGCCCTTCCGCGCGCAGCCCTTCCCCGTCATGCGGGACCTTGTGGTCGACCGCGAACCGCTCGACAAGATCATCCAGGCGGGAGGTTACATCGAGCAGCGCGTCGGCTCCGCGCAGGACGCCAACACCCTGCCCATCTCCAAGGAGATCGCCGACAAGGCCATGGACGCCGCCGCGTGCATCGGTTGTGGCGCGTGCGTCGCCGCCTGTCCCAACGCCTCCGCCATGCTCTTCACGGGCGCGAAAATGTCGCAGCTCAACCTCCTGCCGCAGGGCCAGCCCGAACGCTACAAGCGCGCCATCAACATGGTCGAATCCATGGACGACAACGGCTTCGGCAACTGCACCAACATCGGCGAGTGCGAGGCGGCCTGCCCCAAGGGAATCAGCCTCGACTTCATCGCCATGATGAACCGCGACTACGCCGTCGCCAAAGTGAAGCGCTTCTTCTCCGGCGCCGCCTGAGCGGAGTGCGCGGGCCGGACCGGCAAGAGATCTGCACCCGTACTGACGCGGACTTTCCTCCGCCTCCCCCATGCGCGTAGCCATCGTCCACTACCACTTGCGCCGCGGGGGCGTCACACGGGTGATCGAAACCGCGGTTGCAGCGCTTGCGGACAACGCGGAGACCGTCGTACTCGGCGGGGAGCCCTACGGTGGCGATGCCCTTCCGGCCGTCACAGTCGTCGACGGCCTCGGCTACCGCGACACCCCGGACGCGCCGGACGACGACGGCCCCGCGCTCGGCCAGCGCATGCTCGCGGCGGCGGCGGATTCCCTCGGCGGCCCGCCGGACCTGTGGCACATCCACAACCACAGCCTCGGCAAAAACGTAATCTTCCCCGCCGCACTGCGTTGGCTGCTCGCCAACGGCGCACGCGTACTCCTGCAAGTCCACGACTTCGCGGAGGACGGACGCCCCGCCAACTACCGCGCGCAGCGCGCTGTCGTTCCGGACGCCGCCGCGTTTGCCCGCGCCCTCTACCCCGCCGCCCCGCAGATCCACTACGCCACCCTCAACGAACGCGACAACACCGTTCTCGCGGGTGCAGGCGTCCCGAGCGAACGCCGCCACCTCCTGCCCAACGCCGTTTCCGTGCCCGCCTTCGCGGGGCGTGAGACAGCCCGGCCCTTCGGGGAGGCGCACCGCTACTTTCTCTACCCTACGCGGGGCATCCGTCGGAAAAACCTCGGCGAAATGGTTCTCCTTGCCGCCGCCGCGCGCGCCGCCGCGCCGGACACCGCCTACGGGGCCACACTTGCCCCCGACAATCCGGTCTGGCGGCCCGTTTACGACGCGTGGGTGGCCTGCGCGCGGCAGCACCGGTTGCCTGTCGCCTTCGGACTCGGCGAGCATCACGACTTCGCCGGCCTCGTCCGGGGGGCGGAGGCCATTGTGACGACGAGCGTGGCGGAGGGCTTCGGCCTGGCCTACCTCGAGCCGTTTCTCTTCGGCAAGGACATCACGGGCCGCGACCTTCCCGAGATCACGCGCGGCTTCACGGCCCGGGGCATTTCGCTCGATTCGCTCTATACCGCGCTTCCCGCCGCCCTCATCGCCGGCGAGGAGCGCGCCTTCCGCGATGCGCTGGCGGCGGCGCTGCCCGCTCTCTACAAAGCCTACGACCGACCGCTGCCGGAGAATGCCGTGCGACAGGCCTTCGATGCCTCGCGCTGCGAAGCCGGTTTCGACTTCGGAAGGCTCAACGAAGACATCCAGCGCAGCGTCATCGCCCGCGTTGCCGCCGACGGTCCGGAAGAAGCCCTCGTCAAACGCCTCCCGCGCGCCCGCCCGCCGGAAGCCCTCCGCCGCAACAGAGACATCGTCGCGGAAGAGTTCGGGCCGTCGCGCTACGGCGAAACACTGCTCGCCGCTTATCAGCGGCTCCTTGCGGCGGAGCCCGCCGAACCGGACGCACACGACGCCGATGCTGTCCTCGCCGCCTTTCTCGACCCCGCGCGTTTCAACCTTCTCCGTAGCTGATCCCGATGTCCGAACACCTCCCGCGCGAGACCATCCTGCGCCGTAGCCTCCGCCACCGCTGCCCGCGCTGCGACCGCCCGTCTGTCTTCAAGTCGGCTTTCCGCCTGCACGAGCGCTGCCCGCACTGCGGACTGCCCCTTGAAATGGAAGACGGTTGGAGCTACGGCGCTGTGCCGCTCAATTACACATTCGCCTGCGTCGTGTGGGTCCTGCCCGTCGCGCTGCTCACCCTCTTCGGTCTCCTCTCCGTGAAGACAGCCGTCATCGTCGCCCTCCTCGGTGTGCTTGTCGTCCCCGTCCTCACCTTCCGCCTCACCAAAGCGCTGTGGGTCGGCATCTACTACGCGGCCGTGCCCGGTGAACTGCGTGTGCGCAAAGAAGGCGAAAAAGGCGACGTGCATTGAATTTCCCGACAAATCACGATGGAAACCCTCTCTCTCCCAGACCGTATTCTCGCCCGCTCCCGTCCGCTTGAGCCCGTCCCTCCTGGCGCCGCGCCGGACATACGCCCTCTCCCCGGCATCCGCGCCGCCCTTTTCGACATCTACGGCACGCTCGTCATTTCCGCCTCCGGCGATATCAGCCTCGCGGAGAAGCAGGACCGCGAAGAAGCCGCCCGCGACGCCTTCAACGCCGCGGGAATCGCATTAGAGAACGACTCCGCTCCGCTCGCCCCGCGCCTACACAAAGCCATCCTCGCGGCCCAGGACGAGCGACGGCGCAAAGGCGTGGAATACCCCGAAGTGGAGATCCGCGAAGTGTGGGACGCCGTTCTCAACAGCCTGCGCGATGACGGCATCCTCTCCGGCGCGCCCGTCCCGCCCGCACGGCGCGACGCCCTCGCTGTCGAGTACGAATGCCGCGCCAACCCCGTCTGGCCCATGCCCGGTCTCCGGGAGACACTCGCCGAACTGCGGGAGCGCGGGCTCGTTCCCGGCATCGTCTCGAATGCCCAGTTCTACACGCCCCTCATGATGGAGTCCTTTCTCGGCGCACCGCTCGCCGACCTCGGCTTCGACCCGGACCTGTGCGTCTACTCCTTCGCGGAGCGGGAAGGCAAACCGTCCTTCCGCCTCTACGAGAAACTCGCCGCCCGCCTCCGCGCCCGCGGCATCGCTCCCGGAGAATGCCTCTATACAGGCAATGATCAGCGCAACGACATCTGGCCCGCACACGAAACGGGATTCCGCACCGCCCTCTTCGCGGGCGACAAACGCTCCCTGCGCCTCCGCGAAGACGATCCGCGCTGCGCCTCCGTCCGCCCGGACCGCACACTCACTACCCTTGACCAGTTGCGAACCGTTCTGGCATAAGGTCCGGGTCTTCCGGCCGACGTCCATATGACCTCCATGCGAATCCTCCATTACAATATCTTCAACGGTTTTGACAACGGGCGCATTCCGCTCTCTCCGCTGCGAGATTGGCTGGAGGCCAACCCGGTGGATGTGCTGCTGGTGAACGAGCACCGGGACTCACCCGAGTGGTCGGCCTTGCGGGAGACGGCGGGCTTTCGTCACGGGGTGGTCAATCGTCATACCGAAAAGCGAAACGGGAACCTGACGGCCGTATTCAGCCGGCTGCCGTTCGAGGGAACTCCGTTTGTTCCGGAGGGCCTTCGGGTGGTTGCGGTACGGGTGGCGGGCATGCACTTGGTGGCCACACACGGTTTTCCGGATACATCCGATGTGATTGCGGACGACGCGGATCGCCTTGTGACGGAGCTGGAGAGCTGGAAGGGAGAGCCGGTCCTTGTGGCGGGTGACTTCAATGCGCTTGCCGCCTCCGACGCGGATCGTCTTGGGTACGCCGCGTTGGTCGGATCGGCCCGCGAGGGCCGTTACTGCTGCGACGGACAGCCCTCTTTCGAGGCAATGGAGGCCTTTGCCAAAGCGGGCTTCACCGACCTTTGCGCGGGGCATCCCGAACCGACGGTTTCTACCTCGGCACCGCCCAAGCCGCGCAAGAAGGAGGGCCGTCCCCTTCGGATTGACTACGCTTTGACCCGTGACCTTGCCGCCCGCGCCCGGCGACTGGCGGGCGAGCCGTTTGAAAGATTGTCTGACCATTATCCCTTGTGGATTGAGGTTGGGTGATGCCGGAAACGGATTCCATGGCAGGCCCGCGGATCCACCATGTGCGATCACCGGCAATCTTGTTGCGGTTGTTCCGGGCGTCGGAGCATAGCCAGTCCCGTGCAGATGGTCTCGCCACTGCCGGGGTGCGGGAGATAGAGGGTTGTCCCGGAGGCCGAGGCAATGCGACCGGCGAACAGGTAGCCTTGGAAGGAAATCAGGAAAACGGCGCCAGCTCAATTTGTTTTATCTCTGAGAATTTGAAATAATGATATATCCCATTCCTTCCTGATTTCATCGGAAAATCCATTTTACCTTCCCAAGCCATAAAGGGGACGCAATTTTAAGATTACAAGGAGGTGCCCTTGGCGGGCTCCGTTTTTAGACGAATTGTTCACGTAGAAATGATTTAGCATTGCGGGCCGGACGAGAGCGCCTAGACCTTAAGGTCCGATGGTTTTCACTGGATGTGGACGTACCCTCGTGTGCCTTGCGCTTGTGTTCGCCGGGACTGTTGCCGCGGCGGCGCAGCCCGTAACCGTGCAGAACGTGCGCTTCGCGCGCGACCGCGCCCCCGGAGTGGACGGGCATTGGCTGGAAGCCGCCGTGGAGTTGCGGGGCGGCCCCTCCATTGAAGGCGGCGAGGGACACGCGGCGCGCTTTAACTCGCGGCTCGAGGTGGTTTTCCAAGCCGCGTATGCCGTGGGCGATCCGGCAGGGGGCCGGTACGAGTTCTACCGCTCGCGCGCGAAGATCGCCGCTCTTGCGCAGAACCAACGTGCCTTCGTGTATTTCTACCTGCCGCCGGAGGTGGTCGACCGCGACCGTCTGGAGCGCGAGCCGTATGCATGGCGCGTCGCCCTCGCCGTCGACGGGCAGCCCCTGCCGAACGCGCCGGAGCAGTACTCGCGCACTCTCGGGGAGCCGCAGGCGGCGCAGAGCTTCCTTCGGCGGATCACGGAGGACGCGCCGAAGAACGACGGTGTGCTGCTACCTATTTACCTGACCCCGTTCTACCAGCGGGAGTCCGGTCGCTTCCGTGACTTGCCGTCGTTCATCCGCCATGAGCCGACGTCCGCCGCCAGCCGGGAGGGTGAGCCGTGAGCGCCCGGCAGCGGGACATCCTCTACGCGGGCACCGGGCATGTTGCCTACGCCCGCTACGACACGTCTTCCGCGCTGCCCCGCGTCGACATCTTCTCCACTACGGAGATCGCGGCCGACACGGAAGACCCACACGCGTATGCCGGTGCCATGGCGACCGCGCTCGCCCGCCTCGACCCGGCACCCCTGCGGAATGTGCCGCTGACCGTGGTCTGCGCGCCCATGCCGCTTCTCGCTAAAGTGGTGGAAGTCCCGCGCGTCGCCGCCGCGAAGGCCGCCGAAACCCTCCGGCACGAGGTGCGCCAAGCGATACCCTATCCGCTTGAGGAGGTTATCTGGGACCATGCCGTGGTCGGTGACGACGGACTCGAACGCCGTGTGGCACTCGTGGCGGTGCGGCGGGAATGGCCGGAAGCCATCGTCGACGCCCTGCGGTCGGCAGGCCTTTCCGTGGCGGAGATTGCCGCGCTCCCCGCCTGCATGGTCAACGCCGCACGCGCGACGGAGGGCGGTGGCGACGACCGGGTGTTGATCGACGCCGGACACCGGACGACCCACCTTGTGTTCATGGGCGGAGAACATTTTGCCCTACGCACAGCGGCTTTCGGACACGAATCGGCGGGAGCGGACCCGGAGACGTTCGTGCGCCGCCTCGGCGGTGAAGTGGCGCGCTCCCTCACAGCACAGAAGCGGCAGAACAAGGACTACGATCCAGACCATGCGCTGGTCACCGGTTCGGCGCTGGACAGCGACTCTGACCTTCCCGCGCTCCTCGGCGCGTACCTCGGCATGAGCGTTGAACCGCTGCGCGCGGAAACGGGCGACGGCACACATGCGGTCATGCTGGGCGCCGTGGCCGACAGCGGTGCACCGGGCATGTTGCGGTTTGACCTGCTGCCCGGTTGCCTGCGCGAGGCCCGCGCCCTGCGCCGCCGTATGCCCGCGCTCGCCCTCGCGGCCTGCCTGTTTCTCGCGGCGGCAGCGGTATTCTATGCGGGCGAGTGGCAGAAAGGGCGGCAACTGGCTGCGTACCTAGCCGATCTGCGTGAAGCCGGCACCCCCGTCTACACCCTCGATGCAAAAGTGCGCACGATCAGCGACGAGGCCGACGCATTGGCCGCAGAGTTGCGCGACATCGGCGCGCTCGCCGAAGGGCGGAGCAACTGGCTGCGCTTCTTCGCAGATTTGCAAAACCGCCTCCTCGCCGTAGAAGACGTTTGGATCGACGGACTCGAGGTCCGCCGCATTCCGGCGCCCGCCGCCGGACCAGAAGAATTTCACTACGAGGAGGAGCCCCTCCCGCCACCGCGACTGTCGGTCGAGCTGAAACTCACCGGCCGCATGCTCGACCGTGAGAACCCGCTCAGCCGGGCAAGTCCCGACATGCGCACGCGAGTTGGCGCCCTCATCGACGGATTCACGCTCTCGGAGTTTGTCTCAACCATCGGAGAACGCCGCTTTGATACATCGCAGCCCGGTATCCTGCGCTTCGAGTTCACCCTCGTGACGGACCCGGAACGTCCCCTCTGAGAATGCGCTCTCTCTCCCGCCAACCATTGTTCTGGACCCTCGTCGCGCTGCCGTTCGTCGGCGCGGGCGTGCTGGCGGTACTCGGATTTTCGCAGCAGGCGGAAAACCGGGAAACGTTGCGCCGAGCGGCCCTGACCGCCCGCTCGCTCGAAGCCGTGCAGACCGCCCGGCCGAGTCCGACCGAGGCCTCCGTGCGTGCCCTTGAAGGCGAAGTCCGGCGTTTGCATGCCCTCCGCGGCGACATCCGCCGCGCCCTTGCCTCGGAACGCGGACTGGAGCCCGCCCCGGACTACCGCGGTCCGGAGGAGGTGTTTTTCGAACTCGCCGACTTCACCGAGCGCATGGCGGCAAAGTGCGCGGATGGCCGCATCCGCGTGCCCGAGGACGCCCGCTTCGGCTTCCGCGACATTGTGGAACGCGGGCGCCTCCGCTTCGACTCCGGCGACGACGGCGCACGCGCCGCGGCCATGACTGCGCTCAACCGCCAGCGGCAGGTCCTCGAACATACGCTCACCCGCCTTGTGCAGGCCGAGCCGCAGTCCATACTGCTCGTGCGGCGCGAGTCGGTGGAGTTGGAACCAGCGGCGCAGCGCCTGCGGGAGCCCGAACTGTTCCGCATCGACCCGCTTGCCTCCGCACGGGTGCCGGGAGCTGTCGACACGCTTGCTTTTGAGGTGACGTTTGAAGGCCACACAGCCGCCCTGCGCGATTTTCTCGCCGCACTCGCCTCCTTTGAGTTTCCGCTCGCCGTGCGCGGCGTATCCGTCGCACCGGCGGCCTCTGACGCGGATCGGACCGAGCGCGGCACCGACGCCGGGACAGCCGCCCGCGGGCGCGCCCCCACGCCATTCGAGATATTCGGCACCGCCGCGCCGGAAGCGGAACCAACCGAATCCGCTCCATCCGCCGTCCCGCTTGTGCGCGACAACCTTTCACGGTTTGTCGTGACTTTTGAATACTTTGAAATCTCTCATGGTCACGAAACCAACGGGGAGGACCGTCGGTGAACCGGGGCGACGCCATATTCCTGGCCGCGGGCGCCGCCGCCCTGCTCGCCGCCGGATTCGCCGCCCTGCTGCGCGCCGCACCGCCGCCCCTGCCCTCCCCGCCCGCCGCTGTCCATCCGCCCGAACCCCGCGCCGTCGCCGTTCCCGATCCGACACCCGCGGCATGGGATGAACCTCCGAATCAGTCAGCAGGCCCCGACTGGCTCTTCGAAGTCTTCACCCCTCCCATCATCTACTTCGACCCGGAGCGCAACGCCTTCGACGTCACGCCCCCGCGGCGCGCCGAGCCGCCGCCTCCCTTCGCGCTCAATCCGGTGCGTTTCGAGCGCGGTCTCTACCGCCTGCAATACGCCGCCCACGCCGGCGCGGAGGGGCGCTACATCATCGAAATCCGTGACGAGGAGACCGACACGTGGCTGCGCGGTCGTGTCGGCGAGCATATCGCCGAGGGAGACTTCCGAATCCTCGATTTCTCCGTCGAGCGCATTCGCGTGCCCGGGGCCGCCGCCGGAGACACCGCCTACGTCGACGAAGTCATTCTCCTCGAAATCCTCGACGAACGCACTGGAGAAACCGTCGTCCTCTCCCGCGAGCCCCGCTATGAAGACGCATGGACTCTCGTTGCCGAAGGCGACGGTTATACCCTCTCCCTCGACGAAGGCGAACAATGGCAGGACGGCTCCACCGTCTACACCATCGATTCAATGGACCCCGCCACCGGACAAGTGGGCGTGACCCGCCGCCGCGGAGACGCCGAGCCCGAGAGCCGCGGGTTTTCCATCCCGCCGGACCCGTCCCCATTTGAAGAACCTTAATCCGATCCAATCCGTCTGCTCCCATGAACCGTACACCCTACCTCAGCCACATTCTCCTCTGCCTCCTCGTCCTCGCGCCGTATCCCGCCGCGTTGGCGCAAACCGAGCCTGACCGCGTCGCCATGCTCGCCGAGGCACTGCGCGCTCGCTCCGCCGGCGACCTCGAGGCGGCGGAAGTAAAGCTCGCCCGAATCGCCGACCTCGCCCCCGGCGACACCAACATCCGCGCCCTCCTCGAATCCGTGCGGGCCGACATCGCCCGGCGCGAGCGCGGCGAACCCGTCCGCTTCCAGACCCCGGCACCGGCGGCGGCGTCTCCCACGCGCACCAGCGGCGACGCGCCACCGGACCTCGATCAGCTCGTCCAGGAGGAGAGCGAGCGCCTGCGCGCCCGCGCCGCGGAAACCGACCGCCCCGCCTCCACCCGGCACCGCCCCCAAACACGGCGCGGAACCACCGATCTCCCCGATATCGACGAAGTGAGTCCCGGTTTCGTACGCGATCAGGAGCAGATCGCCGATCTCCTGCGCCGCGGTCGCGCGCAGTTCATCGCAGGCGACTACGAGGGCGCGCGGGAAACCTACGCCCAGGTCGAAGCCCGCGACCCCAACAACGCCGAGGCAAAGTACTTCCAAGCCCAGATCGCCCGCCGTGTGCGCGAAGCCGGCGACCTCGACCGCTTCAAGACCCGTGAGCAGATGATGGAGGAAGTTTCCCGCGGCTGGCAGCGTCCGCAGGTGTTTGACCGCGATTTCACGGCCCGCGCCGTCGTCGAAGACCGCGGCCTGCGCGACAAACTCCAGGAGATCGTCCTCCCCCGCGTGAGCTTTGCAGGTGTGCCGTTGAGCCGCGTCATGGACACCCTCTCCGCCCTCTCCGAAGATTACGACCCCGAGGGCACGGGTGTAAACATGGTCCTTATCGACCCCGCCGGAGCGGATCCGCGCGTCTCCATTACGCTCCGCAACCTCGCCCTCAACCGCGTGCTCGACTTCATCGTAGAGTCCGTCGGATTCGAATACGACGTGCAGAGCGACGCCGTCGTCGTGCGCCAGGGGATGGGGCCCGGCACGCGCCTGGAAACCGATTTCTTCCCCGTCAGCCGATCCACAATCATCCGCCTCACCGGCCTCGGGGCGGGCACGGGAGCGGCAGCCCCGGCAAGTCCGGTCGACCCTTTCGCCCCCCCGCCCACACCGTCCCCGACGGCGACCCCGGGCGAAGAGGAGACCGCCCTGCGCAACTTCCTCCAACGCGCCGGCGTGCCCTTCGATACCATCGAAGGCGCCAACCTCGCCCTTGCCGACGGCCAGCTCATCGTCACACAAACACCCCGCAACATGGAGCGCGTGCGCAACATCCTGCGCCGCTACACCGAAGTGAAACAGGTCGAGATCGAAGCCCGCTTCCTTGAAGTGCAGCAGGGTGACCTCGAGGAACTCGGCTTCAACTGGTCCGTCGCCATGGGTGGATTTCCGCTCTTTGACCCGCAGACCGGCAACCCGCTCATCGGACCCGACGGGCAACAATTGCACGGCCACCGCCGGCAGTTCGATTCGCAGGGCCGCCGCCTCAGCGATCCCTTCACTGTCGCCGGGCTCGAAAGCGCCCTCAACATCGCCCTGCCGGACACACCAGGCGAAGATGGTCAACCCGCCATTCCCGGCCGGGAGATTACAATCCCCCAAGGTGCACCCATCATCCCCAATAATTTAGATCTCGGCGCAGGCGCGGGTGACTTCGCACGCATCTCCGGTGTCATCGGCACCGCCGACATCGACCTCATTATCCGCGCCCTCGAACGCAAAACGGGAAACGACCTCATGAGCGCGCCCAAAGTCACCGTGCTCTCCGGCAAGACCGCCGAGATCACCGTCGCGCAGGAGCTGTTGTACCCGTCCAGTTACGACCGTGTCGAAGCCCAGGTCGGCCGGGGCGACTCGCAGGCCGGTTCCGCCGGTGTCGCCATCACAGCGGGCACGCCGCAGAATTTCCGCGTGCGAAACGTGGGCGTGGAAATGGAGGTCACGCCGACGGTTGAAGACGACAACGCCATCAGCCTGCTCCTCGAGCCCCGTGTCACCGAGTTCGAGGGATTCGTCGAATACGGCGGAACCTCCGTGGCCATCGCCTCCAACACCACCGTCACGGTACCAAGCGGCTTCTTTCAGCCCATCTTCAGCGTACGCCGCGTGCGCACCGAGGTCACTATCTGGGACGGCGCCACTGTTGTCATGGGCGGGCTCACCCGCGAACAGGCCGTATCCATCCACGACAAGGTGCCGGTCCTCGGTGACATTCCTCTGCTCGGCCGGCTTTTCCGCAGCCAAGGTGAAAGCACGCAGAAGCGCAACCTCCTCATCTTCGTCACGGCCAACCTCATCAGTCCCGGCGGCTCGCCCGCACGCCAGCAGATCAGCTCCGTCGATCCGGGATCGCTCTTCCAGAACCCGACGATCGTCACGCCCGGCGGGGCCGTAAACCGCGGCGTCCGGGAAAACGAGTAGCGGACCGGAGGTACGCACATGAAAACACACACCCATTTGCGTAACAGAATTACCCTCGCCCTCGTACTCGCCGCCGCCCTCACGGCACTGCCTCTCGCCCGCGCCAAGGAGGTCATCTACGAGACAGGGTTTGAGGATACAATAAAGGGAACCTACGGCGCCGCAGCCGTGGACATCGACGGAGTGCAGTGGATTCTCGACAATGTCCTCATCGGCACAGCCGAAGGCGACCGCAGGAACGGCGACCGCTCCGCCCGCTTCCGCTTTGAAAACCCGGACAATGTTGCCTCCATGACGATGCTCGGTGATTTCGCGGAGGGCGTGGGTGAAGTGAGCTTTCTATACGCGCGCTTCAGCAGCGACGCCGAACCGCCCGCCTTTGTCGTCGAATCCTCGGTCAACGGCGGCGACACATGGGAGACCGCGGGCGGGCCCTTTGTCACCGCCGACGTGAACACCCTCACCGAGGCAACGGTCCGCGTCCTGCGCAGCGGCAATGTGCGTCTCCGGTTCCGCGCCGTGCCGCCCTCCGGAGACAACCAGCGCTTCAATCTCGACGACCTTGTCGTCACTGCCTTCGACGAGAGCCTGCTGCGTCCCCCGCCCTCCGAATACCCGGCCGCATTCGCTCTGGACGGAGCCGACGCGACAATCCTCCGTGCGTCATGGACCGACGCCGCTTCCGAACCCGTTCCGGACGGATACTATGTCTTTGTTGCGGCCGACGGCGAACCCGCCGCACCGGTCGACGGCGTCGAACCGGAAACCAACCTCGACCTATCCGCCGGGACCGGCGTGGCGCGCGTCGCCCACGGCGTGGAGAATGTTGAATTCAGTGGCATGCAGGGTGGCACCACCTACACGGCGACAATCCATCCGTTTGCCAACCGGGCCGAGAACATCCTCTTCCTCACGGACCCTCCCGTGCCGACGACGACGCTCGCGACGCCGCTCGTTCTGCTCTCCCAGGACTTCTACGCCCTTGGCGACTGGACTGTATTCACCGCAGGGGCACAGGCGGAGTGGGCCGTCTCCGACGGACAGGCCGTCGCCAATGCCTTTGGCAGCACCGGACCCGCCGACGACTGGCTCATCTCCCCTGCCGTCGACCTCACCGGAACCGCCGGAGCCGTCATCGACATTCGGAGCCGTACCCAGTTTGTTGATGAAGGCGTTTTTGCAGGAATTTCCGTGCTCGTATCGACGGACTACGACGGCGGTGATCCGCCGGAAGCCACATGGACGGAACTGCTTCCGCCGCTCCCGGGCCGCGGAACCAATGAATGGTTCGCCTCGGGAAGTGTCAGTCTGTCCCGCTTCGCGGACGAGACGGTGCAATTTGCGTTCCGCTACATTTCCAGCGGCACAACCTCCAGCTCAAGCGAGCTTTGGGCGCTTGACAGCGTCACCGTCCTCGCCGGTGACGAGGTCTTTCCCATACCGAACGTCACACTGGCGGTCGACCCTGAAGCATTCCGCGAGGATGTCGCGGCGGGCGAAGCAAACCTCACGGTCTCCATACCCAACGCTCATGAAGAAGCGCTCCCCGTCTCTCTGCGCAGTCGGTCTCCGGACATTCTCACCGTTCCGGCCACCGCAACAATACCGTCGGGCGCGACGTCAGTCACTGTCGAAATCGCACCGGTGGCCGGACTCGCGCTTGAGACCGCCGCCGAGGTTGTGATCGAGGCACGCAGCAGCGCCGCTGCCGGGAGCACGGCGACCGTCACCGTCCTCCCTACCACGCTTGCCGAAATCTCCCTCTCGGTGGAACCCGCCGCCGTATTTGAGGCCGACGGCACCGATGCAGCGGCCCTCACCGTCACACTCTCGGAAGCGCCCGCCGAGTATCCCGTCACCGTCGTGCTCGAATCATCCGATCCCGGTGCCGCCGCCGTTCCGACGAAGGTCATCATCGATGAAGGCCTTTCCGCCGAGGTACCCGTCAACGCAATACAGGATGGCGTCTTCACGGGCGACCGCATGGTCACGCTGACCGCATCGGGAGATCGGCTCGTTCCGGCGAGCGTCCAACTGACCGTGCGCGAGAGCGATCCCCCGCCGGAACTGTCGCTCGCGCTCGATCCCGTCCTCGTCTTCGACACCGCCGGACCGGAGGCGTCGCGCGCCACTCTCACGCTTTCTGCTCCGCCGCCAGCGGATTATCCGGTTTCCTTCACCCTCGCCGCCGACCCACCGGGCATCCTTCAGGTTCCGGCGTCGGTCACCGTGGCGAGCGGGCTCGAAACAACCTTTGACGTGGGTGTGATCGAAGGGAGCGTCACGGCGCAGACCTCCGTGTCTTTGCGTGCGGAGGGTGAACCGTTCGTCGCCGCCGCCGCTGCGCTTGATGTCCGCCCCGCCGAATCCGCCGGTCCGCCCGCCCTCGCGCTTGTCCTTCCCGAGCGTCTCGGCGAGGGCGAAAGCGGTTCAGCCCTCGTCTTCTTGCCGACCGCCCCCGACGCCGACGTCACGGTGTCTCTTGTCAGCAGCGACACCACCGAACTCGAGGTGCCCGCGCAGGTGGTGATCCCCGCCGGTTTCGCCACGGCCGCGTTTACGGTCCATGCTCTGCCCGACGGGATCATGGATGGCGACCAAACGGTGACGGTCGTCGCCTCCGCCGCCGGCTATGCCTCCGCAAGCGCCAGCCTTGTCGTGGAAGACCGCGACATTCCGCGAAGTGTCGAACTTCTCGCCGACACCGACATGATCGACGAAGGCAATGAGTTGCTCGTCATCGCTCGGCTAAGTACCCCGGCGGGTATTGCACGTGAACTGCGGCTGAGCACGACAAGCGGCCTGCTCGCCGTCCCCCCGTCGCTTGAAGTGCACGCCGACGCCGTTGAAATCCCCTTCGTGGTAGAAGCGGTTGAGGACGGCGTCTACCGCCCCGACCGCGTCGTCACCGTCGTTGCGGAGATCGACGGTTACTCTGTCGGCAGGCTCGACCTCCTCGTACGCAACACCGACCCGCGCGGACGCTTCGTCCGGCCCCTTCCCGGCCAGACCTTCGCCGTCGGCCAGTCTGTTCTCATCGAGATCGAACTCGAGGGCAACCTCGATTCCCTGATCGACGTGACCCTCTTCATTGACGGCAGCCCGGCCACCCAATGGACGCGCCCGCCCTTCCGCACGGAGGAATCTTTCGACTCCCTCGGCCCGCGCGTGCTCACCGCCGAGGTCCGCGACGACATCCTGCGGGACGAGACCCTGCCGCCGACCGAGATCGAAATCGTCTTCAATCCGGTCGTCAACAAACGCGACTTCGTCATCCAGCTCTATGCCGACATGTTTGACCGGGAGCCGACGACAAGTGAATTCAACCGCCACATCACTTCCCTCGAGAACGGCCAGCGGACGAGGGTACAGGTCGCCGCCGAGCTGTTCCGTTCTTCCGAGTTCGAACGGATCCGTGCAGGCAAGTCCATGGTCTGGCACCTCTACCGGCGGTTTCCGGATTGGGAAGAGTTTTTCCGTACCCCAATTTTCATGTTTCAGTTCCAGGCCTCGCCCATCGGCGGACCCACCATCGTGCAGTCTCAGGGCTGGAACGGCTTTCTCGGCTTCACGAGCAACCTCTTCTTCGATTCGCTGGGCTTGCAACCCGGCGGCCTGCTCGGGCTCGCCTACCATGGCGTGCACCGAAGCGTAGAGTTCGAGGAAGCGCTCGGCGGACGCCCGGCTGATCTGCCGGACCGCGACATCTTCGCCCGCTTCTGGGCCAACCGGCACGACAGCACGCCCACCCCACAGCAGATTGTCCAGGCTTTCAACCGCATGGAGGTCTTCCGGGCGCAAAAGGACTCCATCTACCAGAACCTGAGCGACCGCTCCTATGGACGCGCCCGGTTTCTCGACGCTCTCGTGCGCGGTGAGATGGTCAACGGACAGGACATCATCTGGGGACCACCAAACAGCAATTGGCGCGACATCGTGCGTGTCTCCTCGCTCTGGATGACCCTCTGGAGCGGCGATCCCGACAACGGCCTGCCGCCTTTTGAAGGCACCCCCGCCGAGGCCCTCGCCCGCGCAGACGAAGACATTGAGGACATCATCGCCTCCCTCCTCGACCACCCGCGCTACTGGGAACGGTTCGGACAAAGCTGGATGGGCGCGCAGCCCGACGGCGGCGACCGGCACACATCGGGTTGGTTCGGAGAATTCCACTACACCGCCGACAGCTTCCCCTGGGTTACCCACGCCGAACACGGCTGGATCTACGCCGGGAGCGGCGGTGCCAACGGCGGCGGATGGTTCCACGACGGCGGCCTCGGCTGGCTCCTGACCTCCGAACGGCTCCACCCGTGGGTCTACCGCGCCGAGACCCGAAGCTGGATATACCACGCAAACGCCAATGGCGGCGGCCGCCGCTTCTACGACACCGCAACCGATGAATGGTTTGAAGCCGGTCTACGGTAGCGGAAACATCTCTTCAGGCAGGAGTGCCGCAGGGTCATAGCCGGAAGGAAGTCCCCGCCGTCATCGCCTCCGCGCCGAAGACGGCGGCCAGCGATTGGGCAAGGTCGGCAAGCGTCGCGCGGATGCCGAAGTTCGCGGGAACATGCCCCGGCCCGTAAACAAGAATAGGAACGTATTCCCGTGTATGATCGGTTCCGGGGTGGCACGGGTCACAACCGTGGTCGGCGGTGATGATCATGCGGTCGTCCCCGCGCAGGAGAGCGGCGAAGGCAGCGAGCCTCGCGTCAATCTCCGCCACGGCGCCGTGGTAGCCGCGCGGATCGCGGCGGTGCCCATACACCATGTCTGTGTCGACGAGGTTAACGAAAACAAAGGCGGGGCTCTCAAAGCGGGTCCGCAGAAGCGCTTCGAGCCGATCAAGACAGGCGGCGTTGCCTTT
Source organism: Opitutales bacterium (assembly GCA_020831525.1). Classification (GTDB taxonomy): domain Bacteria; phylum Verrucomicrobiota; class Verrucomicrobiia; order Opitutales; family Oceanipulchritudinaceae; genus SLLG01. Next base: position 23,237 of record JAFIGH010000014.1, on the reverse strand, counting down.
GTCTGGATGGATGGTATCGAAACCTTCGTGGTTGAAGATGTCGCCGATCTTGCCGACCGCAACGGTCCGCACCCCGGCGCGCCGGAGCGGATCCATGACGGTCACGCCGGGTACCGCCATGGCAAAATCCCTGCGCCGCGCGGTGCGGCGGTAATCGCCTCCGCCTCCCTCGAAGGGACGCGCAATCACCCGGCCTACCCGCAGCGCGTCGCACCGTTCGCGCATGAAGGCGCACATGGCGTAGAGCCGCTCCACGGGCGCCACCGCCTCGTGCGCCGCGATCTGCACGACGGAATCCGCCGAGGTGTAGACGATAGGATGTCCCCTGCGGCAATGTTCGTCACCAAGGCGCTGAATGATTTCCGTGCCCGAGGCCGCGCAATCGCCGAGGATATCCGTGCCGAATTCGGTGCGGAAGGCGGCGAGCAAACCGGGCGGAAAAGCGGGCGGACCCGGCGGAAAAATTTTCAGGGGCTCGTCGAGCACGACACCCGCCAACTCCCAGTGGCCCGTCACGGTATCTTTACCCGGCGAACGCCCCGCCATGAGGCCGAAGGACGCTTCGGGCCGCGCGGCGGGTGACACGCCCTCAATACAGTCACCCCGCAGCGCCGCCGCATTGCCGAGCCCCCACCGCGTGAGCAAAGGCCAGCGCGCCCCGCCGACCGCCGCCGCCTGGTGCGCCGCCGTGTGCGCTCCGGCGTCACCGTAGGACGCCGCGTCGGGCAGCGCCCCCATCCCGAAGCTATCGATGACGACAACACAGAGGATCCGCGGTTCGGCTGGCATGGTCGGAGGCCCAGCTTTACACGCCCGCAGGCGGCGGCAAGCCGCGAAACCGCGCCAATTGCGGAAAAAAGCCGGGGTGACGGGTAGGTTCCGTTGACATTGCGGTACCGGGATGCCAGACAGGAGCGGAAATTCCACCAAGATGCATTTTGGTATGACAACAATAGTAGACATCCGAGCGCGCGAGATCGTTGATTCTCGCGGAAATCCGACCGTCGAGGTCGACGTTGAACTGGAGTCGGGCGCCGTAGGGCGTGCGGCCGTTCCTTCCGGCGCAAGCACAGGCGAGAACGAAGCCCTCGAACTCCGCGACGGCGGCCTTCGCGGCAAAGCTGCCTCCGGCATCGACACGAAGCGCTACGGCGGCAAAGGCGTCCTCAAGGCCGTGCACAACGTCCAGACGCTCATTGCCCCCGAGTTGCTCGGGATGGACGCTGTCGACCAAGTCGGCATCGACCAAGCCATGCTCGATCTCGACGGCACGGACTCGAAGAAAAAGCTCGGTGCCAACGCCATCCTCGGTGTCTCCATGGCCACGGCCAAGGCCGCCGCGACGGCCCTCGACCTGCCGCTTTTCCGCTATATCGGCGGGACCAATGCCAAGGTCCTTCCCGTTCCCATGATGAACATCATGAACGGCGGCGCGCACTCCGACGCCCCCATCGATATTCAGGAATTCATGATCATGCCGGTAGGCGCGGACAGCTTCCGCGAGGCCCTCCGCATGGGTGCGGAGATTTTCCATGCCCTCAAGGCCGTCCTCAAGGCGGGCGGTCTCTCCACCGCCGTCGGCGACGAAGGCGGCTTCGCCCCCGTCCTCCCGAGCAACGAGGCCGCGCTCGACGTTATCGCCAAAGCCGTGAAGAACGCGGGCTACAAGCTCGGCGACAACATATTCTTCGCCCTCGATGTCGCTGCGAGTGAGTTCTACGACAAGAAGAAGAAAAAATACGTCTTCAGCAAGAGCGACGGCTCCGAGCGCACGAGCGACGAGATGGTCGACTTCCTCGCCGGCCTCTGCGCCAAATACCCGATCCTCTCCATCGAGGACGGTTGCGACGAAGCCGACTGGACCGGATGGAAAACCCTCACCGAGCGCCTCGGCGAAGAAGTGCAGCTCGTGGGAGACGACCTCTTCGTCACAAACACCAAATTCCTCGAAAAGGGCATCGATCTCGGCGTCGCCACCTCGATCCTCGTCAAAGTCAACCAGATCGGCTCTCTCACCGAGACGCTCGACGCCGTTGAAATGGCCAAGGAACACGGCTACACCAGCGTCCTCTCCCACCGCTCCGGAGAGACGGAGGACTACACAATCGCCGACATCGCCGTGGCCACCAACTGCGGCCAGATCAAGACCGGTTCGCTCAGCCGGTCCGATCGAATCGCCAAATACAACCAGCTCCTCCGCATCGAAGAGTTGCTCGGCAAGCGCGCCATCTACGGCGGCAAGCTCTAGGGCTAAATGCCCCGGCGGGACGATTTTTCCCTCCACCCACACCAAAGGCGCCTCCCGTTTCTCCCGACGGGGGGCGTCTTCTTTTTCCGGAACCGCCGCTCCCCAGTGCGGCGCTGGCAATCGAACAACACGGCGCTTTGCCCTTGCTGCCGCTCCGCGCCCCCATACCTTGCCGACCATGTCCAAAACCAAGGAAAAGGAAGGCGCCTTCGATTTCGAAGCCGGGCTGAAAAAGCTCGAAGCTCTCGTCGCATCCATGGAGAGCGGCGACCTCCCCCTCCAAGAACTCGTTGCGAAATACGAGGAGGGCTGTAAGCTTGTAAAGTCCTGCGAACAACGGTTAAAACAGGCCGAACGAAAAATCGAAATCCTGCGCGAAGAAGCCAACGGCGAGGCGAAGACCGAACCGTTCGATCCTGAAGGCGCTTCCTGAACCCATGTCCATTCTCTCCGGCATACAGAGTCCCGCCGACCTCAAACGCCTCGGTCCGGACGACCTCGGGTCCCTCGCGGCGGAAATCCGCGAGCGCATCATCGCCGTCACCTCGCGCAACGGCGGGCACATCGGTCCCAACCTCGGAGTCGTCGAACTGACCCTCGGCCTCCACCTCGTCTTCGACAGCCCACGCGACCACTTTGTCTGGGACGTCTCCCACCAAGGCTATGTCCACAAGCTGCTCACCGGGCGGCAGGGACCGGAGTTCGACCTCATTCGGAAAAGCGACGGGCTGAGCGGCTTCCTCATGCGCTCGGAGAGCGAGCACGACAGCTACGGCGCGGGCCACGCCGGTACCGCCCTTTCCGCCGCCATCGGCATGGCGGCCGCGCGTGACCGCTCCGGCGGCGACAACCACGTTGTCGCCATCCTCGGCGACGCCGCCTTCACCTGCGGCATCACCATGGAGGCCCTCAACAACCTCGCCTCCACCACCCAGCGCCTCATCATCGTCCTCAACGACAACGAGTGGTCCATCGCCCGCAATGTCGGTGCCCTCGCCAAGTATTTCAACGAGATCATCACCAATCCGGTCTACAACCGCCTCGACCGCGACCTCAAGAGCGTCATCGGGCGGATGCCGGGCGGGCGGTCCGTCCTCGAGTTCGGCAAACGCTGGAAGCGCGAAACCAAGGACTTCTTCGTCGGCTCCAGCCTCTTTGAGGCTTATGATCTCCGCTACATCGGCCCCGTCGATGGGCACGACCTCGACGCCGTCGTCAAACACCTCGAGTTCGCCAAGGAGAGCACCCAACCCATTCTCCTCCACATGCTCACAAAGAAAGGGCACGGCTACCCACCCGCCCTCGAGCAACCGGAGCGCTTTCACGGCCTCGGCCCCTTCAACATCCGCACCGGCCAGTCCACCCCGGGCAAACCGGGCGCACCGCCCAATTACCAGGACGCCTTCGGCCAAGCCCTCCTCCGCTTCGCCCGCGAAAACCGCAACATCGTCGGGATCACTGCCGCCATGCCCCCGGGCACCGGCCTTTCCTACCTGCGCGAGGCGCTCCCGGAGCAATTCTTCGATGTCGGCATCGCCGAGGAACACGCTGTCCTCTTCGCCGCCGGTATGGCCACCTGTGGCTACCGGCCCGTCGTCGCCATCTACTCCACCTTCCTTCAGCGCGCCTACGACCCCATCGTCCACGACATCTGCCTCCAGAACCTCCCCGTCACCTTCTGCATGGACCGCGCCGGACTCTCCCCCAACGACGGTCCCACCCACCACGGACTCTTCGACATCGCCTACCTGCGCACCGTCCCCAACACCATCGTCATGCAGCCCAAAGACGAGGACGAGCTGACCGACATGCTCTGGACCTCCCTCCGCACCGACGCCCCTACCTTCATCCGCTACCCGCGCGGCTCCGCCCGCGGCGTTGCCTGCAAGGAAACTCCCGTCGAAATCGGCATCGGCAAGGCCGAGGTCATCCGCCCGGGCGACGAAGTCCAACTCTGGGCCCTCGGCCCGTGGGTGGGCGAAGCCTCGGCAATCGCCGCCGGCCTCGCCGAGTCCCACGGAATCCGCGCGGGCGTCGTCAACGCCCGCTTCGCCAAACCACTTGACCTCGAACTTCTCGCCGCCCACGCCGCCTCTGCCCGCGCCATCGTCACCTTCGAAGACCACGCCCTCATGGGCGGTTTCGGTGCCGCCCTCCTCGAAGCCCTCAACGACCTCGGCGAGTCCACCTCAGTCCTGCGCATCGGCTATCCCGACCAATTCATCCACCACGGTTCCGGCACCGCCGACCTCCGCGAGTCCGCCGGCCTCTCCCCCGAAGCCATCCGCACCCGCCTCCACCGCTTTCTCGCCGCCCTCGGCCTCCCCGCCAACGCCCCCGCCAACGCCCCCGCCCATTCCGCCAACCGCTGACCCCGCTCCTCCAAACCGCGCGCAATCCCAACTCGAGGTAAATCTCAGAGTTAAAACAGATTCTATCATAAGACGATTGATTCACCGAAAACCTCCTAAGACCCATCCAAATGGGGACATCATACAAAAATCGCTTAATATCATTACCTCACAAGGCTCCTCTATATCAATCGCTTACACAGAACTCATCCCAAACACAATTTCTCAGAGAAAATAAAGAATACGAAATATCACCCAAAACAAAATTTATTCGGAAACCAATTACATCCGCCTTATATCATTTTTTTGTAAGGATCGGCAGTGTCCAATGCGGACCGTGCGGGCGCACGGCTGTGGGCACCGCGGCGGTGTGTTGCCCGGCTAACCGGTCCGGCTGGCGCGGGCGATGATTTCGAGGAAGGGCCGGAGGACGCCGCGGGCTTTTTTTTCACCGATGCCGGGAATGAGAAGGGCCTCCTCGGTGGTAAGCGGGCGGAAGCGGGCGAGGTCTTCGAGGACGCGGTTGCTGAAGATTCGGTAGGGCGGAACGTTTCCGCGGATGCGGGCCAGTTGCGCGCGCTTGCGGCGCAGTTCTTCGAGGAGTTCCGCCGAGGGCTGGCCATCGAGTTTCAGCGCCGGACCGCCGCCCGGCGGCGGACGCAGCGGAAGTGGATCGCTCTCGGGCCAGACGATCCGGGGCATGAATTCGCGGCGCATTGCCGAGTCGCCGAGCGGGGTGAGGGTGACCATGGGTAATTGCCCGCCGGTGCTGCGGATGAGCCCCGCCCCGAGGCATTCATCCATGAGAGCACGCACGAATTTGCGTCCCTTGTCCTTGAGGATTCCGTAGGTGCTCAATTTATCGAGGCCCAGCTCGCGGATGCGCTGTTCTTCGCTTCCGGTGAGCATGCGGATAATGAGCCCCATGCCGAACCGGGGCACCCAGCCCTCTACGGCGTTGCGGCTGCTCATGCGCGCGACGCCGCTGAGTGCCTTCTGGAGCGTGACGATCTGGGCTTCGGTGAGCGCCTTTTGATTGGCGGGGTCACTGCGCTGGCAGTAGTCGCAAACGCGGCAGGGTTTGGCCTCCGCCTCGCCGAAGAAGCGCTGGATCCATTCCTGGCGGCAGCCGCGGGCGTCCGCGTAGGCGAGCATGGCGTCGAGTTTGGCCTGGTCGCGCCGCGCTTTTTCGAGGAGGGCGGGCTCGTCGAACTCGAGGTCGCCGGGCCGCCGGCTGATGTCGACGACACGTGTGCCGCGCTTGCGCTGGCCGGGAATGTCGAATCGCTCGATGTAGCCGAGATGGGCGAGGTGTTTGAGCGACGTGCCCACCATCATACCGTTACCCCCGGCGAGGGCGTCGGTGATTTCCTGGATGGAGCGGTGGACGTTGCCGTCCGCGTCGGCGGTCTCGAGAAGATGGGCGTAGACCTCGCGCATGAAGGCCACCGACGGATTGCGCCCCTCGATGAAGAAGTCCTGCGTCTTGCGGTCGGCGTAGTTGAAGAACAGATCGCACACCGAGGGAAGCCCGTCGCGACCGGCGCGTCCCGCCTCCTGGTAGTAGGCCTCGACACTGCCGGGCATCTCGAAGTGCACGAGGAAGCGGATGTCGGCGCGGTCGATGCCCATGCCGAAGGCGTTGGTCGCCACGGCCACGTCGACTTCGCGGCGAATGAAGGCGTTCTGCCGCTCCTCCCGCTCGGCATCCGGCAGTCCGGCGTGGTAGGCGACGTGAGCGCAGTCCCACTCCGCAAGGACGTCGGCCACCTCCTCCACCCGTTTGCGCGTGGCGCAGTAGATGATCCCCTTTTTGTGTTCGCTGACGATGGCGCTGAGGCGCGCGAGCTTTTCCGCCTTTTTCGCCACGTGGCTCACACGGAACTCAAGGTTCGGGCGAGCGAAGCCCCGCACAAAGACAGCCGGGTCGCGCAGCCCGAGAGAGCGGGAAATGTCGTCGCGCACGGCCTTCGTCGCCGTTGCCGTAAACGCCCCCACCGGCGGATGCCCCGCCGCCTCGATGCCCCGCCCGATGCGCAGGTAATCGGGCCGGAAGTCATGGCCCCACTGGCTCACGCAGTGCGCCTCGTCGACGGCAAAGAAGGAGACCTTCACCTTGCGGAACTGCTCGAGAAAGTAGCGGTGGCGGAACCGCTCGGGCGCGATGTAAACCAATTTGTATCGGCCCGCCGCCATCGCGCGGATGCGCTCGCCCTGTTCCGCCGCGCCAAGCGTGCTGTTGATGAGGGTCGCCTCCACTCCGCGCTGCCGCAGCGCGTCGACCTGATCTTTCATGAGTGCGATGAGCGGCGAGACAACAACGGCCGTCCCGTCAAGCAGCAGCGCCGGCAGCTGGTAGCAAAGCGATTTGCCCCCGCCCGTCGGCATTATGGCGAGGACGTCCCGCCCGTTGAGCGCGGCCTCGACAATCTCGTCCTGGCCCAGACGGAAGGCGGAGAAGCCGAACCAGCGCCCAAGGGCTTCCTCCGCCGACTGCAAAACAGTGGTCATTTGCACACAGAAAATTACGGCGGAAGACCGCTCCGTAAAGCCCGAAAGCCCGCACGGCGTCAAACAGCGCGCACAAGGAGAACATCCGCCCAGTCGCCGTCGCCCCTCGATTCCATTCGATCCACGCCGCCGGGCCAAAGCTCGCCCGCACGCACGCGGAAGTGCCGGGCGACATCGTCCGCCTCGCGGGCGAGGATGCCGCTGAGGATAAGCCAACCGCCCGGCCGCACGGCACCGAGGAGAAGATCGGCGTTTTCGCAAAGGACATCGGCGAGGATATTCGCCATGAGGATGTCGACGGATCGCCCCGCGAGGCCCTCCTCGAGCCCCGACCAGCGGAACGCCACCTCGTCTTCGATCCCGCAGAGGCGGGCGTTGTCCACGCTCACAGCAACGGAATCCGGATCGTTGTCGAAACCCTCCACCGGCGAGAACCCCAGCTTGCGCGCGGAGAGAGCAAGAATGCCCGACCCGCACCCCGCGTCGATCACGGCACGGCCCGCGAGATTGTCCGCCCCCCATGCGTCGCGGGCGTCGAGGAGGCGGCGCACGCAAAGACGGGTCGTCTCGTGGTTGCCCGTGCCGAAAGCCATGCCGGGATCCAGCGGAATGAGGCAGTCGCCCTCCGGCAGCGGGTAGTCGTCGGCCTCCCATACCGGCACCCAGTGCAGCCCGCGGTCCGACCACGGCCGGAAGTGCAGCTTGTACGCTTCCTTCCAGTCGGTGTCGGCGACGGGACGCTCCACTTTCCACACGCGCCCGCGCAGTGCTGGAAATTCCGCGCCCAGCGCCCCGAAAGCACTCTGCGCCGCTTCGCGGTGGTCGAAGAAACCGCGCAACTCATGCTCCCCTTGCTTCTCATCCTCGTAGAGCATCCAGTGCTCCTGGTAGTCCTCGCAAAAATACGCTTCGAGCGCATCCGCTTCAGCGGCGTCCACGGCTATGCGCACTTCGATCATCGTGCCGCCCTCCGGTCGAGCGGGCGCAGGCGGCCCTCGGCGAGGCGGAGAATGACCGACGGCAACAGTGCGTGCTCCGCCGCATGCACTTTGGCTTCCAGCGATTCCAGGGTGTCACTCTCCTCCACGCGCACCGCCGCTTGGTCGAGGATGGCCCCGCCGTCGACCTCGGGCGAAACCAGATGCACGGTGCATCCCGTCACCCGCACGCCCGCATCCCATGCTTGACGAATGGCGTGCAGACCCTTGAAGCTCGGCAGGAGACTAGGATGCAGATTGATGATGCGGTCGGGAAAAGCCTCGAGGAACCCGCGCTTGAGCACCCGCATGAACCCGGCGAGGACCACCCAGTCGGCCCCGGCGGAACGCACGGCGGTGGCGAAACGCTCCTCGGCGGCGGGATCCAGCTTGGTGCGGAACGGACCCGGATCGACGAACGCGGACGGAACACCGAAGCTCTCCCCCAGCCTAAGGAAAGGCGCGTCGGCCTTGTCCGAAAAAAGCGCAACCGGCACGGCGGAGCCGAGACCGCCCGCGCGCCACACCCGCAGAATGGCTTCGGCATTGGAACCGCGGCCCGACCCAAGGAGAGCGAATTTCATGAGCCGGAGCGTTCCACAAAGCCGCTCATCCTTGCAAGCCGCTACTCGAAAATGCGTTTCGCTTTTTCCCAGAAACCCGTGCTTTCCCCCGAGTCGGCATCGCCCGAGGCCACCGCGAAGGCTTCGAGGTGCTTGCGCTGCTCGGACGTGAGCTTGCGCGGCACCTCGATGTGCACGCGCACAAATTGGTTGCCGCGGCCTCCCCCGCGCAGGTGCGGCATCCCGCGGTCGCGCAGCTTGAAGACAGTGCCGTCCTGGGTGCCCGCCGGGATTTTCAGGGTCACCAGTCCCGATTCATTGGAAAGTGTGGGCACATCGATGGAGCCGCCGAGGGCGGCGAGCGTAAACTTGATAGGAAGATCGCAATACAAATCATCTCCCTCGCGCTCAAAGAGTTCGTGCGCCCGGACATGCACGACGATAATGAGGTCGCCCGGCGGCGCCCCCTGCGGCCCCGCCGCGCCGTTGCCCGCCGAGCGGAGCTTCTGGCCGGTGTCTATCCCCGCGGGGATACGCACCTTCACCTGCCGGTGTTCAACCGAACGGCCTTCGCCGCCGCACGCCGAGCATGCGCGCTCGGGCATGCGCCCCGCACCGCCGCAGGTCGGGCAGGTCTGCTGCACCTGGAAAAACCCGCGCGACGTGACAACCCGACCGGCTCCGCCGCAGGTCGGGCAGGTCTTGATCGACGACCCCGGCTCCGCACCGGAGCCTTCACACTTCTTGCAGACCACGGGCGCGCGGTAGCGGATCTCCTTCTCCACCCCGCGGAACGCGTCCACAAGCGAGATCTCCAAATCATAACGCAGGTCCTCACCCTGACGCGCGGCCCGGCGTCCGCCGCCGCCGAAAAACTCCTCGAAGCCGCCGCCACCCCCGCCGCCGCCGAAGACCTCGCGGAAGATGTCGAACGGATCATGGAAGCCCCCGAATCCACCCCCGCCACGCGCCCCGCGCGCGGCACCCGCGCCTTCAAAGGCGGCATGTCCATAGCGGTCGTAGGCGGCCCGCTTATCGGCGTCCTTCAACACCTCATATGCCTCGGAGAGCGTCTTAAAGCGCTCCTCCATGGCCTTGTCGCCCTTGTGCTTGTCGGGATGGCACTCGACCGCCTTGCGGCGGTAGGCCTTCTTTATCTGCTCCGGCGTGGCGTCGCGCTCCACACCGAGAACAGAGTAATAATCTTCCTTCGCCATGGCTCAGTTATCCCCGTCGGCCGAGTCGGCGTCTTCAGCTGACGACGGCTTCGCCGGTCCGCTCGATACAACCACGGAAGCCGGCCGCAGGAGCCGGTCGTGCAACTTGTAGCCGACACGCTCCACGGAAATCACAGCGCCCTCTTCAACCGTGGCGTGCGGTTGGTGCGACACGCACTCGTGAAGGTTGGGATCAAAAACTTCTCCCTCCGGATCGATCCCCGAAACCCCGTGCCGTTCCAGCGTCGCACGCAATTGCCCGAGGATCATCTCAAAGCCTTCGGCGAACGCCTTGCCGCCCTCGTGGCCGCGGGCGGCATCGAGTCCGAGACTGAAGTGGTCGATGACCGGAAGCAGATCCTCCACCAAGCCCGACACCGCGTAGCGGCGTACCTCGTCCTTTTCGCGCGCGGTACGGCGGCGCAGATTATCCATCTCCGCAACGGCGCGCATATAGCGGTCCCGCTGGGCATCAGCTTCGGCGGTCACCTCCTCAAGCTTCTTGAGGAGTTCGCCGTCGCCGGTCTCCGTCCCCGACGGCGCATCGGCAGGGGCGTTTCCGTTGCCGTTCGCCTCGCCGGTGTCCCGCCGTTCCACGGGTTCCGCCTCCTTCACGATGGGCTCGGTTCTCTTGGCCGCCGTTTGCTCTGTCACTGATTCCTTTGTTTCGTCACTCATGGTTACTGCTATGCGATGGTTCGCGTCCTTAGTACGCTTCCAATTGCAAAAACCCACGAACAAAAAGCATTCCACCCGCGATGGCAAGGCCGCAGGCAAATGCGCCCGCGGCGACGCAGCGAATTCCGCCGAGCGTGGACGGTACCGTCGGACCGAACGGCAAATCAACCCTTCCTCCCGGCATCGTCGCCCGGAACGTCCCGCCCCGATGCGCGGCGGCGAAGGTCCTTCCAACGGGTGAGCCGCTCCGAGATGTGGCGCTCCGCACCGGTCTCTTTCGGTGAGTAAAACTGCGCGGGCTCCTGCATATAAGCCTGCCCGCTCACCCCTTCGGGAAACTCGTGGCTGTAGAGATAGCCCGCCCCCTGCCCCAGCTTCTTGTTGAATTCCGTGTGCCCGTCGCGAAGCCACAAAGGCACCGGTTGCAAGCCGCGATCCTTCAGGTGAGCCGCCGCCTTGCCCAGCGCCTCTGTCGTCGAATTGCTCTTCGGAGCCGTGGCGAGAAACACAACCCCGTGCGCTAGATTCAGGCGGCACTCCGGCAGCCCGATCTTCTCGCACGCCTCGAACACCGCCGTCGCCAAAGGCAGGGCGCGCGGGTCGGCCAGCCCAACGTCCTCCGAAGCGAAGATCACCAGCCGCCGAGCGATAAAGCGCGGGTCCTCGCCGCCCTCCAGCATCTTCACCAGCCAATACAGCGCGGCGTCCGGATCGCCCCCGCGCATGCTCTTGATAAACGCCGACGCCGTGTCGTAGTGCTCGTCCTCGTTGGCGTCGTAGCGGATCTGCCGCTCCCGCGCGAAACCCTCCAGCACAGGCGTGTCCAGTTCCGATCCCGTCGGCTCGCCCAGCGCGATCGTCTCCAGCGCGTTCAGCGCACGGCGGAGGTCGCCGTCGCACATCCGCGAAAGACCCTCCAAAAACGCCGGCGTCGCTGACATCCGCCGCGCGCCGAGACCACGCTCCTCATCCTCAAGGGCGCGCCGCAGGATCTCCGCCACAGCCTCCGGCGGCAGCGGCTCCAGCCTAAACAAATGGCTGCGGCTCAGCAGCGGAGGAATCACATAAAATCCCGGATTGTGCGTCGTCGCTCCGATGAGGCGCACATTCCCCGCCTCCACGTCGGGCAGGAGCAAGTCCTGCTGCGCCCGGTTGAAGCGGTGGATCTCATCGATGAACAAGAGTGTGCGGTCCTCCGGCCGCGACCGCGCCCAGCGCAGGTGCTCGCGCAGCTCCGCCACATTCGACAGCACCGCGTTCACCCGCACGCACCGGCTCTTCGTCTCCCGCGCGATCACCTCCGCAAGCGTCGTCTTCCCGCAGCCCGGTGGCCCGTAAAACAGCAGGCTCCCGAATGAATCCGTCGCAATCAACCGCGGCAGCAGGCAGCCCTCCCCGAGCACACGCGCCTGCCCCGCCACCTCCGCCAGGCACCGCGGCCGCATGCGCTCCGCCAGCGGCCGGTGCGCCCCACCCCGCGGCGCCGGCGCCTCTCCCGCCCCGCCCGGCCCCGCGAACAACTCCTCCTGTCCGTCACTCCCCATGCACCTCCCAAACATGCCCCCAAACCCGGCCCGCGCCACCAAAATCCAACTTGACACCGCTCCCCGTCAAACTGTATATCTTGAAGATTTATAATTTAATTATGAGCGAAAGAAGAATTCTATCTGATGAATGTGGTGTGTATCATCTATTTGGCCGGGTGGTGCACAAGCGGCGGATCCTGGGCGAGGCGGAGCGCGATGCGTGGGTGCGGGCGCTGCACCGGGCGGCGGTGTTCAGCGGGGTCGAGCTGATCACCTACTGTGTGCTCGGCAACCACTTTCATATCCTCGCGCGTGTCGATCCGGAGGCGAAGGCGTGCGGCGACGGGGAATTGGTTCGGCGCTTCCGCGCGCTTTACGGAGAGTCGAAGGCGCAGTGGTGCGCGCTGGACGCCGACGCCCTCGCCCATGCGCTCGCCCATGACCCTCCGGAGACGGCGGAGCGCCTGCGGGAACGCTTACGCGCCCGGATGGGAGATGTGCCGGAGTTCATGCGCACACTGCGGCAGCGCTACACAAAATGGTACAACCGCACGCACGACACGGTGGGCACGCTCTGGGCGGAACGATTCGGCAGTGTGCTCGTGCAGGACTTGCCTTGGTTTGTCGCCTTGGTCGCGGCGTATATCGACTTAAATCCAGTGCGCGAGGGTCTTTCGGCGCTGCCCGAGGACTACCGCTGGAGCGGCTACGCGGCGGCGCTTGCGGGACATGCGGACCTCCGCGCCGCGCTCGCGGGCTGCTTTCCGCGGGAAGGGAACGAAGCAGCCGCCCTCGCCGCCTACCGTCTGCTGATGCTCGGCAAGGGCGCGAAGCCAAAAGCGGGCGGAAGCGGGTGTGTGGACCGTGCCGCATTGCTGGAGGCGGTGCGCTGCGGAGGCGAACTGGCCTTGCATGAACTCCTGCAACTGCGGGCGCGCTTCATGACCCGGGGCCGCGCCATGGGAACCGTGGAATGGATGCGTACCGGCACAGGCGGTGCCGCACTCGCGCGTCTGCGGAAACCGCCGCAACCCGTTCCCGTGGAAGTTCTGGACGGCGAAGAGTTGGCTGTCGCCCACCGGTGGATGGGCGCGGGCGGACTGGGGATTCCGAACTCCGAGTATCCGGAAAATTCCGAAACACCGTAAGCCGCCACCTCGGGAGCCATCAATTCTCTTCCAATCGACGGCGAAGCTCAGCGGCGTCGATGACGGGCACCCCCAGCGCACGGGCGCGTTCGAGATTGGAGCCGGGCCGCTCTCCCGCGACGAGCAATGTCGTTTCCCCGGTTACACGGCTGCGGACACCGGCTCCGGCGGCCTCCATGAGTGCGACAACCTCGGCGCGCGTCCAGTCGGGCAGGCTCCCGGTGACGACCACCACTTCGCCTGCGAGGGGACCGGTGCCGGAAAGCTCCGGCGCGCTGCCGACTCCAGCATCCCGCAGTTCTTTGAGAAGCTGCCGCGTTTCCGGCAATGCGAGTTCGGCAAGAAGATCGCCGACGACGGAAGCACTCAAACCCGCGCCGCCATCATCGAGACCGGCCACGAGGCGTTCGGCATCGACGTCGAGCAACGCCTCATAGTCCACTGCTGCGGCAGCCAGCGATCGGGCCCGCCGGGCGCCGATGCCAGGAAGGCCGAGCCCGTAGACGACACGCTCCCACCGCGCCCCGCGGCTGGCTTCGATGGACGCCAGAAGATTTGCAGCGGTCCGCTCGCCGATACCGGACACACCCAAGAGCGTTTCCGCATCGAGCCGGTAAAGGTCGACCGCGGACCGAACTCCGGCCTCCCGCACAAGTGCTTCCACCGTGCGTGGCCCGAGACCGCGGATATTGAGCGCGGCCGACGAAGCAAAGTGCTCGATGGTTCGCGCGACCCGCTCCGGACACTCGCGGTTGCCGCAAAAATGGACCGCCCGCCCCGGCTGCCGATGGAGCGGCCCGCCGCACGACGGACACAGCGCCGGGAACGCGAACGGTTCGCTGTCCTCCGGCCGCTGCGCGCGATCCACACCGACAATGACGGGAATGATGTCACCGGCCTTTTCCACGAGAACGGTGTCGCCGATACGCAGATCGAGCCGGGCTATCTCGTCGGCGTTATGCAAGCTCGACCGCTCCACCGTAGCCCCTTCGAACTCCACCGGCTCCAACTCGGCGACCGGAGTCACAGCACCCGTGCGCCCCACTTGGAAAGCGATCCCGCGCAACCGGGTAGCTGCGCGCGGAGGGGCAAACTTCCATGCAACGGCCCAGCGCGGCGCGGTAGTGCTCCAACCCAAGACGTCGGCATCTTCGACGGCGGCGACCTTGACGACCGCACCGTCGATGGGAAAGGGAAGCTCTCCGCGTTCGTCGCCGATCCTCCGGACGGCAGCCATGGCCTCCTCAATGCCCCGCATCATCTCCGGTTCCTCCACCACCGGCAGGCCCCATGCCGCCAGCCATTCATGAAATCCGCGCAGGTCCGCCGGCCGCCCGTCCTCTGGCACGAAACCGCCCCAGCCGAAACAGACGAGTTCGATGCGGCGCTCCGCGACCTCAGCGGGTTCGCGCAGCTTCATCGTTCCCGCAGCCAAGTTGCGCGGGTTGGCGAAGGGCCGTTCTCCCTCCGTCACACGCGCCGCGTTCAGACGCTCGAACTCCTCATACGAAGCAAACAGCTCACCGCGGATCTCGATAAGGTCCGGCCCCGGCACCGCCCGGCCATCTGCAACCGCCCGCCGCAGCACTTCCGGGACGATCCCCAGCGCGCGAACGTTCGCGGTAATATCGTCGCCCTCTTCGCCGTTTCCCCGCGTGGCCGCGCGCGTGAAACGACCGTTCTCAAAGGTCAGGCTGACCGCAATACCATCAAATTTGGGCTCAACCCAGTAATTGATGGCATCCCGCCCGAGTGCCTGCCGCACACGCCGGTCAAAGGCCTCAAGCTCCTCCTCCGTAGTCACCTTGTCGAGGCTGAGCATGGGAGCGATGTGGCGGTGCGTCGGAAAGAAGCCGGTGCGGTCGTCCCCGATCTCCGGAACCGGCGGCGCGTCCGTCACGATATCGGGCCATTCCGCTTCGAGCCGACGGAGTTCGGCCTTCAGCGCGTCGTACTCGGCATCCGTGATTTCCGGCTCGGCGAGTCGGAAATAAAGATCATCGTGGCGGGCGATTTCGCGCCGCAGCTCGTCGATTCGCTCGACAACAGCGGGCGGTGCCTCGTGCCCGGCGGGAAGCGGCGGCGGACTACCGCCGAAGGCAGTGGTAGCCGGAAGCACTACCGTGAGCAAGAGCAGAGCCGTGAGCGGAGTGAAACGCGGCAGTCGGCGAGGGAGGAAGCGAAAAGCAAACATTGTGCAGCAGCGTTGTGTGAAATATTGGATGAACAAGCGGGCCTAACCGGACGAGCCGGACAAGGACCATGCGAAAAACAGTCCATTCCACGGACTACACCCGGTTTCCAATGATTTTTCGCTGGAGATTGTCAAGCACAATTTCACATTCACAACACATAACGTTCAAAAAACTCTTGCGCACGCCATCCGCCCGCCCCACTCTTCATTGCCATGGCACAACGACCTCAACACGGACTTCCGGTGGCCCTGACCATCGCGGGATCCGACAGCGGTGGCGGCGCGGGCATCCAAGCCGACCTCCTGACTTTCGCCGCGCACGGTGTCTTCGGGACGACCGCGATCACGTGCCTCACGGCCCAGAACCCACGGGAAGTAACGGGAGTCGAGGCCGTATCGCCGGACTTCCTCCTCCAGCAGCTCGACGCTGTCGCCGTCTACTTTGATCTCTCCGTGATCAAAACCGGGATGCTCTTCAATGCGGAATTGGTCGACACAGTGCGCGCCTTCGCGGAAGAGCGGCGCGACGTCCCGCTCGTCGTGGACCCCGTGATGGTGGCGACCAGCGGAGCGGTGCTGCTGGAAGCGGACGCACAGGCGGCCATGCGGCGCTTGATTCAGCTTGCTACCGTATTCACGCCGAATCTCGACGAAGCCGCCGTTCTGCTCGGTTGGCATCCGGAGTCCCCCGCCGACATGGAACGGGCGGCCGACGAACTGACCGCCTCAACCGGAGCCGCCGTCCTCTTAAAGGGCGGCCACCTGAGAGGAGACGACCTCGTAGACCTCCTTGCCATACCGGGCGGACCGCGCAAAGCGATGCGCCGCGAACGTATCCACAATATCAACACGCATGGCAGCGGCTGCACCCTCGCGAGCGCTATCGCCGCCGAGCTGGCGAAGGGCCCCGCTCTAGAAGCTGCCGTGGAAGCCGCCCTCGCTTACCTTGAAGCCGCCATGCGCCGACCGCTGGAGGTCGCCGGTGAGCATTTTATCGCGCACGGAACCTGAGTCCCTCCGACTGCCCTCGCTGCGCGTGCCGCTGGTGTGGGTGCTGCTGTCCTTGATCGCCGGATACACTCTGGCGACAACGGTAATCACTCCTGTTTACCACAAGCCCCTCGCCTACGCCCTCGTTGCGCTCGCGGCGGCGGTTACCTGCATTGCGGTTTCCGGATCCCGCGCATGGCTCCCGCTGCTCATCCTATCCATAATCGCCTTCGGGGTGAGCCGCTGGCAGATGCAAGATGCGCCAGAACCCGCGGAGTGGGCGGACCTGCCTGCACGCGACGCACTCTTGGAAATCCACGTCGAGCAGACCTTCCGTTCGCTCGCCTTACCAGAGCGCGCCATGGGATTGGGCCGCGTGATGGCGACAGCCCATGCGCCCTCGGCCGAGTTGGAGGGTTGCCGCGTGTATTACTCGCTCGCGCCATGCTCCGAGGGTCGTCCGGTTCGGTGGGGCGAGCGCGTGAAGGCACGGGGCGTTGTGGAGTTCCGGGCTTCAACCGAGCCCCGCGACGGTTTCGACACCTACCTCGACGCCCGACGCGTTTCGGCAACACTCCGCCGCGGAGCCGTATTGGAACACATGGGAAGCGCGTCGTGGCATACTGCCTTCGGCAACGCCGCCAACGAAAGGCTCACCCTCATTCTCCTCGCCGGTTCGGAGGACAAAGAGCACCCCTACGGACGCGTCTTCGCCGCCATGCTTCTCGGGCAAAAATGGATGCTCGGGCCGGACCTACGCACTGCCTTTGTGCGCACCGGCACGATGCACCTCTTCGCCGTGAGCGGACTGCACGTCGCGGCCGTAGCGCTGACCCTCGTCCTCGCCCTGCAACTGATGCGCGCACCGCCGCGGGCCGCGGCTGTCACCGGGCTTACATTGCTTTTCGGGTACGTGCTCGCCGTCGGCGCGCCGCCGTCGGCCGTACGTGCCTTCAGCATGGTGGCGTTCTACTGGGCGGCGAACGCCTTCCTGCGCCAGCGCGAGCCACTCGCCGCGCTTGTCGCCTCCGCCGTAGCCGTGCTCCTGTGGGATCCGCGCCAGCTCTTCGCCGTGGGCTTTCAACTTTCGTACGCCGTTGTCGGCTCCATACTCCTCATCGGTCTGCCGCTTTCCGTCCACCTGCGCGACGCGATCAACCTCGGGCGTTTTATGCCGGAGGACTTGCATCCCGCATGGGTCGCTCCCACCGCGGCGGCCCTTCGCTGGACGGCAACGGCCTTCTCCATCAGTCTCGCCGCAAGCCTCGGGAGTATGCCGCTGATCATTGCCTACTTCGACCTCTTCACACCCGGAGCGCTTCTCCTCAACCTCGCCCTCATTCCCGCCGCCTCGCTCGCCGTGGTCAACGGAGTCATCTCCGCCGCCGTCGGTCTGGCGGGCCTTGAAGGATTGAGCGCCTTTCTCAACCGGGGATCGTGGACAGTGCTGGCCGTCATGTTGTGGATGGTCGAAACCGCTCTCCGCGTACCCGGATTCTACTTCAATATGGAATGGCGGACGGGCGCGATGCCGTTTGTCACGGTCGGCGCGATTCTCTCTTCGGGCGTGATCATTCGGTTTCGCCCCCTGTCGGCGACGCCGTGGCGCTTCGCCCTTCCGCCCGCTGTGTTTCTGGCGCTGTTGATGTTCGGTGCCTCGGGCATCCCGCCAGACTGATGTGCTTCACCCCCGTCAATCGCCGCCGCCGCTGCTCTTCGCCGCTTTCTTGGCCGCCTTTTTGGCCGCACCCTTGCGGGCCGGACGGGGTGGAAATTCGAAGCCGATCTTACCTCCGGGCTTGAGAAGAAGAAAGGCGTCGAAGAGGCGGCCGGTGCGCTTGGACTTGAAGCCCTTAATGAGCCCGGTTTTCCCCTCTTCGAGCATTTTGGATACTTCCTCGGGGGGCAGCGTCTTGCCGAGCAGGGTGCGGCTGATGCGCAGGGCGCTCTTCTCGTCGCCGTCGAGGCTGCGCTCGCAGGCATAGGCGTTGGGGGTCTCGTAAACTTTGGCACCGGTCTCATTGTACGTGCCGACAACCTTGAGCTGCGAACGGTCGAGACCCTCCGCATCGCCGTTGTCGCCCGAAGCATTGTCCCCGAAATCAAAAGCGACCTTGTTCATCGCATCAAGGCGGAGCATCGCCGAAAACGGTTTTCCCGCGCGTGAGCGGAACCCGTCGAGCGGGCCGACCTGGCGCTTTTCGAGGAGTTCGGCTACCTCGGCCTCCTCCATCTTTCGGTTTCCGATTGTCTTGTAGATATTGAAAACGCCATCCTGTGACCGGAAAGTGCGCAGGGTTTCAAGCATAGGCTTACCGTCGCTCGGCGCGATGACGGAAGTCTCGCGGGCGTCGTCCTCAGATTCCTCGAAGTTGCGTGTGCGGTCGACGATCGTCTTCGTGAGATCGACAATCCCGTCCATAAACTCTTTGCGGGAGAGTTTGCCGCGTTCCATCTGGACGAGCTTGTGCTCCCACTCGCCGGTCAGGTCCGGACTGGTCAGCACCTCGGCCTTCACAGCGGAGAGAAACTCGAAGACATTCTCCGCTTTGACGGTGGGGACGAGGAATTTGCCGTCACGCTCGATGTATTTCTCGTTGATGAGGTGATCGATGGTGGAGGCGCGCGTGGCGGGGGTGCCGAGACCACGCTCCTTCATGGCGAGGGCGAGTTCCTCGTCGTCGACAAGCTTGCCGGCGCCTTCCATGGCGGCGAGAAGGGTCGCCTCGGTGTAGCGCGGCGGGGGCTTGGTGGTCTCCTGCACCAGTTCGCTGCCGCGGGGTTCGGCAAGGTAACCGCCGGGGACGGGGCCGCCCTTCCACCACTTGGGCTCGCGGTCTTCGTCGGCGAGGGGCGGCAGCGTTTTGTCGAGCGCCGCCTTGCCGTAAACAGCGAGGTAGCCGGGCTCGACAAGGACTTTGCCCGCCGTCTTGAAGACGAGGTCCTTGTCGACGGTGGTGAGGCGGGTGGTCTCGTCGAATTCGGCCGGCGGGTAGAAGATCGCGATAAAGCGGCGCGTCACCATGTCGTAGATCTTTGCCTCGTCGGCGCTGAGCTTGGAACTCGTCTGACCGGTGGGTATAATGGCGAAGTGATCGCTGACCTGCGCGTTGTTGAAGATGCGCTTGTTCGGGCGTACCCAATCGTTCTTAAGGACAGGTCCCGCCTTCTCGCCGAGTTCGCCGGGAAGCGCGCCGAGCACGTCCTTGACCGTGCCGATGTAGTCTTCCGGCAGGGCGCGCGAATCGGTTCGCGGATAGGTGAGGACTTTGTGCTTCTCGTAGAGGGCTTGGGCGATGCGGAGAGTCTTGCCCGCAGGCAGGCCGTAGCGGCCGTTGGCCTCGCGCTGCAGGGAAGTGAGGTCGTAGAGGCGGGGAGAGCTTTGGCGGGTGCGCTTTTTCTCTTCTTCGACGACACCGTGCGAAGCGTCTTTCGCCCGGGCGAGGAGACGTCCGGCTTCCTCCTCGTCCCAGACGCGGTCGGCGCGGTCTTCTTCGATGCCGCGCTTGTTCGCTTCGGGGTGCTGGAAGACGCCCTCGTATTCACCCGATGTGACACCGAACTGCCCGACGAGCCGCCAGTAGTCGCGGGGCTTGAAGTTGCGTATCTCCATCTCGCGCCGGAGCACGATGGACAGCGTGGGCGTTTGCACCCGCCCCACGGTAGCGACTTGCTTGCCGCGCCCGAACATACGCTTGGTGATGGCGCGGGTGCCGTTGATACCGATAAGCCAGTCCGCCTCGGAACGGCTGCGTGCGGCGTCCTGCAGACCCTGCATCTGTTCGGGCGAACGAAGCCGATGGAAAGCCTCGCGGATGGCGTTGAGGGTCATCGACTGCATCCACAGGCGCTCGACAGGCTTCTTGCACTTTGCCAGCTCGTATATGTAGGTAAAAATCAGCTCGCCCTCGCGCCCGGCGTCGCACGCGTTGAGGATCTTGCCCACATCCTTGCGGGCCATGAGTTTTTTCAACGAATCGAAACGCTCTTTGCTACGCTTTTCGGACGGCGCCTTGACCTTGAAAGGCTCCGGAATGATGGGCAGTTCGCTCAACCGCCAGAAGCCGTAGCGCTTTTTGTCGATATCCTCCGGCATGCAGAGTTCGGCGAGATGCCCCGCGGCGGCGGCAACGATGTATTCATCGTTTTCAAAGTGGTCACCATCGCGCTTCATTTTGCCAAGGGAGCGCGCGATGTCCTGGGCCACACTGGGCTTTTCGGCGATAACTAATGTCTTCATTTCGTAATAGTCGTGTTTGAAACGGTGTGGACCGGGATGTCCGCCCCCTTCCTCCGCAGACAAGGGGCAAAGCGACGGCACGGCAACGACGCCGGACGGATCAGGCGGCCCCTATCTCGGCGAGAATCGTATCCAACTGGTCGAGGAGCGCGGAGATCGTGGCGTCGGTCTCGTCGCCCATGTTGGAGATGCGAAAGGTCTTGCCCTTCAGTTTGCCGTATCCGCCGTCAATCACGCAATTGTAGCGGGCCTTGAGCCGCTTGTTGAGGTCGGCGATATCGATGTCCCTGGTGTTCTTCACGCATGAAAGGCTCTTCGAGGCGAATTCGCGCGGGGGCAACAGCTCAAACCCGCGTTGGTCCACCCATTCATGCACAAGGCGGTTGAGGCGGGCGTGGCGCTCGTGGCGGGTTTCAACGCCTTCCGCGAAAATGTCCTCCAGCTTCGACTTCAGCGCGAAAATCAGTGGAATCACCGGCGTCGAGGGCGTCATGCCCTTCTCGTGGTTCTTGCGGAATTCAAGAAAATCAAAGTAGTAGCCGCGGTCGGCCAGCTCCTCCGCCCGACCGTGGGCGCGCTCCGACACACTGAAAAGCGCCATACCCGGCGGAAGGGCGAGCGCCTTCTGGCTGCCGCACAGGAGAACGTCGATGCCGAGTTCGTCCTTCGGGATGGAGACCGCTGAAAATGAACTCACACAGTCCACAATGCTCATGACCTCCGGAAACTCCCGCAGCACCGCCATGATCTCCGCCAGCGGGTTCATTGTGCCGGTGGACGTCTCGTTGTGGATGACAGTGATCGCGTCGTAATCCCCGCTCGAAAGCTCACGGCGGATGTCCTTCGGGTCGACCGGCGTGCCCCATTCATATTGCAGGGCCTTGGCGTCCTTGCCGCAGCGCATGGAAACATCATACCACTTGTCCGAAAACGCACCGCTGCAGCAATTGAGCACCTTCTTGCGCACGAGGTTGCGGATCGCACCCTCCATCACGCCCCAGGCGCTGCTCGTGGAGATGTAGACAGGGTCCTTCGTCTCGAAAAGCGTCTGCAAGCCCGGCTGGACGGACTGACATAGCTCTACGAAATCCGCGCTGCGGTGCCCGAAAACGGGCGTCGTCATTGCGGTATATGTCTTTGCGGAGACCTCAACAGGTCCGGGGATGAACAGCTTGTAACTCATGAAAATTCCAGTTTGGGGTCCGTCGGCACGCGGCGCGGCGCTTTCTCACCAGCGGGGCAAATTCCCGCTCCGGGCACAGTCGGACCAAAGAGACCGTTCAAATGGGGGCGGTCCGCCGCCGTCAAGGTTGTTTCCGTGGAGATGCTGTCGGCGGGACAACTTTACCGTCGCTCCATGCCGCTCCAGACGGCGTTTCGCTCGACAATCACATTGTCTACGATTCTGTTGCCGACAGCGGTGCCTCCACCCCGGAGGCGCCGCCCGCCACCGCAAGTTCAGTGTGCCGGAGCATCTCCACCGGTCTCGGTACGGGCGGCTTGCGCAATCGCGAGAGCGCCGCCGCCCCCGCTCCCCCGCGCAGCCACGCTTCCGTCCCCAGCGCCTTCCCGCGCGTGAAAAACCGCGCCCGCAAGCGCAGCAACTCATGCGCCTCTAACTCGCCCCCCGAAGCCGCCGCCTTCGCCAAAGCCGCCGGGTCAATCCGCGCGCCCGTCCCGTCGCGCTTCGAAACCGCCCCCTTCCCCAGCATCAGTAGACGGTAGCGCGCCAGCGCCCCGTCTTCTCCGCCCTCACCCGGGAAACACGCCGCCAGCGCGCCCCGCAGCTCCGCGTCGCCCCCGCCCAGCGCCGCCGCATACCCGCTCCACCGGTAGTCCTCCGGCAGCGCCGCAAGGCCCGCCCGCACTGGGTTCAGGTCGATATACGCCGCCACCAGGCCCACCAGCCAAGGCGTGTCCTGCACAAGCACGCTCGTGAAGCGCTCCGCCCACAGTGTGCCCACCGTGTCGTAGGTCTTGTTGAACCACATCGTGTAGCGCTGACGCAGCGTGCGCATGAACTCCGACACGTTCCCCATACGCGCCCGCAGCCGCTCCCGCAAGCGCTCCGCCGTCTCCGGCGGGTCGTGCGCCAGCGCGTGCGCCAGCCCCGCCGCGTCCAGTCCGCACCACATCGCTTTCGCGCTGCCGTAGAGCGCGCGGAACCGCCGCACCAGCTCCGCGTCGTCACACGCCTTCGCCGCCGGATCAATGCGCACGAGGATGTGGAAGTGGTTCTGCAGGCAGCAGTAGGTGATCACCTCCACCCCGCTGAAAACCGCCGCGCGGCGCAGCGCCCCCGCCCAAACCTCGCGCTGCACATCCGCCAGCAACCGCCGCCGCTGCACCACACGCGCAATAAGATGATAAACGCAGATCTTTTCTGATATGACTCTTTTTTCTCCCATGACTAGATTTTTTTAAATTTTCTAAATTGATTTGCTTTGAGCAATTTGGCATTGAGCAATCTGGTGGCAAGGGGAAAATCGGGGAGATTAGTTCGACTTTGTTAAATTAAATGCTTGACGCGGCGGGCCTGCCCGCGCGAGGGTGGCGGCGACGATGCCGCGCGGCGGCGGGACGCGTTGTTTCGT